>NZ_CP014224.1:342500-685000 GCF_001697185.1 Wenyingzhuangia fucanilytica
GGAGGGTGATTGGTAGTTTAGATACCTTAATCATTTCTTGGGTTGCTACACAAGATATAAAAACAGCAACATCAATTGCATCTATAGATCTTTTCACAAAAATGATTTTATACTTTTTTCATGAACGCGTGTGGAACGCAATAAAATGGGGTAAATAATGAGTAAGCGATTTACAGATCAAGAAATAGAAAAATTCAATATTGAATTAGAAGGAAAAACACCAGAGGAAATTGTGGCATGGGCTATTATTCATGCTAAAAAACCTGTAGTAACTACAAACTTTAGACCTTATGAAGGAGCAATTCTTCATGCTGTTACTAGTGTTAAACCAGGTATTGATGTTATTTGGTGTGATACAGGATATAATACGCGTAACACATATGTTCATGCAGAAGAATTAATTAAGTTATTAGACTTAAATATTGATTTGTATGTACCAAAACAAACTTCTTCTCATAGAGATGCAGTGATGGGAATTCCTCAAATAGATGACCCTATGCATAAGGTGTTTACAGAGCAAGTAAAATTAGAGCCTTTTAAAAGAGCGATGGCTGCTCATCAACCAGATGTGTGGTTTACAAACTTAAGAAAAGGACAAACTGCTTTTAGAGATTCTATTAGTGTAGTTTCTCAAGGAGAAGACGGAATTTTAAAAGTAAGTCCATTTTACAATTATTCTGATGAGCAATTAGATGCTTATTTAGAAGAAAATAAGATTCCTAACGAACATAAATACTTTGATCCTACAAAAGTGTTGGGGAACAGAGAGTGTGGATTACATGCTTAAATTTAGTGCTGAGTACTGAGTACAAAGTATTAAGTTTTGAAGAATAAACAAAAATATGGAACGTAGACACTAAGTACTTTGTACTTAATACTGACTACTAGATACTAAATAAAGAAATGAACGAATTAAGAGTAAATACATTAGAAAGTGAAGCGATATACATTTTAAGAGAAGTCGCTGCACAATTTGAAAAACCAGTATTGCTATTCTCTGGAGGAAAGGATTCTATTACTTTGGTAAGATTGGCTCAAAAAGCATTTTGGCCAGCTAAAATTCCCTTCCCATTTTTACACGTAGATACAGGTCATAACTTTCCTGAAACTATTGAGTTTAGAGATCGTTTGGCAAAAGAATTAGGAATCGATTTAATTGTACGTAACGTACAAGACAATATTGATTCTGGTAAAGTGGTTGAAGAAACTGGAAAATACGCATCTCGTAACATGTTACAAACAGAAACATTGTTAGATGCTATTGAAGAGTTTGGTTTTGATGCTTGTATAGGTGGAGCGCGTAGAGATGAAGAAAAAGCAAGAGCTAAGGAACGTATTTTTTCTGTTCGTTCTGATTTTGGTGAATGGGATGAGAAAAACCAAAGACCAGAGTTGTTTGATTTGTTAAACGGTAAAATAGAATTAGGACAAAACGTAAGATGTTTTCCTATTTCTAACTGGACAGAATTAGATGTATGGTCTTATATAGAAAGAGAAGAAATTGAAATTCCATCAATCTATTTTGCTCATAAACGTAAAGTATTCTTAAGAGACGGAATGATTTGGTCTGCAGAAGATGATGTAGTATTCCGTGCAGAAGACGAAGAAGTAAAAGAAATGATGGTTCGTTTTAGAACTGTAGGAGATATGAGCTGTACTGCAGCTGTTTTATCTGATGCTGTTTCTATTTCTAAAGTAGTTCAAGAAATTAGAGATTCTTCTATTTCAGAACGTGGTGCTCGTATTGATGACAAACGTTCGGAGGCTGCCATGGAAAAACGTAAGCAACAAGGGTATTTTTAAAAGTACTAGGATATTGGTCGTTGGTATTTGGAGAAAATATTGATGATTTATGTAATTAAAATAGATTAAAAAATTAGGTGATTGTTTTGGATAGTCCAACTACTAAATACAAATTACCAACTACTATAAAGAAAATATGGAAGTTTTAAAAATAGCAACAGCAGGAAGTGTAGATGATGGAAAAAGTACGTTAATAGGACGTATTTTATATGATACACGTTCTTTAACAGACGATAAACTAGAAGCAATAGAGCGTACTAGTAAGCAAAAAGGATTTGATTATTTAGATTTTTCTTTAGCTACAGATGGTTTGGTTGCAGAAAGAGAACAAGGAATTACAATTGATGTAGCTCATATTTACTTTTCAACAGCAAAGAAAAGTTACATTATTGCAGATACTCCAGGACACGTAGAATATACTCGTAACATGGTTACAGGAGCTTCTACATCACAAGCAGCTATTATTTTGGTAGATGCTCGTAATGGAGTGATAGAACAAACTTACCGTCACTTTTTTATCAATAACTTGTTAAAAGTAAAAGATATTATTGTGGCTGTTAATAAGATGGATTTGGTTGATTTTGCTCAAGATAAATTCGAAGTCATCAAAGCAGAAATTACTGCATTGGCAAAAAGAGCAGGTTCTACTCAAAATATTACATTTATTCCTGTATCAGCATTACAGGGGGATAATGTTGTAGATAGATCAAAAAATACACCTTGGTATACAGGAACTACTTTATTAGAACACTTTGAAGCTTTAGAAGCTCAAGATATCTATGAAGAGTCTGTAGCTCGTTTACCAGTACAAACAGTTATTCGTCCTAAAAAAGATGAATTCCATGATTTTAGAGGGTATGCAGGAAAATTATACGGAGGTAGTTTAGTTGTTGGTGATGAAGTAACTGTGTTGCCATCAAAAACAGCGTCTAAAGTAAAAGATATTTACTTTTTTGATAAAACATATAGTGTTGCAGAAAGAGGAACTTCTATCAACGTAACATTAGAAAATGATATCAATATTTCTCGTGGAGATATTATTGTAAAATCATCTGAATTACCAAGAGAAACTAAAGCTTTAAACGCTAAAATTTGTTGGATGGATGCTACAAATTTAGTGGTAGGTAAAAAATACTTTTTACAACAAGGAGCTAATGTTATCGCGGCAAAAGTATCAGCAATTGATTCTGTTATTGCAACAGATTTTTCAGGAGAATCTCCAGCTACAGAATTAAAAATTAACGAGATTGGAAATGTTTCTTTTAAACTAGCCAAAACGTTGTTTTATGATACGTATGCAGAAAATAAAACCACAGGATCTTTTATTTTAATAGATCCTCAAACAAATAATACATCAGGAGCTGGATTTATTCAGTAAAAATATAGTTTGTAAAGTTTCAAGTTATCAAGTTCTGAAAGTAAAGAGCCTTTTAACTTTCAACTTTTAAACCTTAAAACTCATTAAGATATGCAAAGTTTTAGATCAGAAATAGAAAACCCTATTGTTCAACAAGATATTATTGAATTAGGAAACAAAATTCAACAATTTTACGATGGTAAGGTTGATGAGGATAAATTTAGAAGTTTACGTTTGGCACGTGGAATTTACGGTCAACGTCAATTTGGAGTGCAAATGATTCGTATCAAATTACCATACGGAAAAGTAACTTCTGATCAATTATTGCGTATTTGTGACGTGTCTGAAGAATATTCAAGAGGTCGTTTACACATTACAACTCGTCAAGATATCCAAATTCACTACGTAAGTTTAGATAGAACTCCAGAATTATGGGCAGATTTAGAAAAGAGTGATATCACTATCCGTGAGGCTTGTGGTAACGCAGTACGTAATGTAACTGCATCACCAGATGCGGGAATCAATCCAGAGGAGCCGTTTGATGTTTCTCCATATGCGCATGCAATTTTTAAGTTCTTTTTACGTAACCCAATTTGTCAAGAATTAGGACGTAAATTTAAAGTTTCTTTCTCTTCTGCTGATGATGATTCGGCTTTGTCTTATATGCATGATATAGGATTTATCGCTAAGATTAAAGTAGTAGACGGGAAGCCTGTATACGGATTTAAAGTAATGTTAGCTGGTGGGTTAGGTTCTCAACCTCGTTTGGCAGATGTTGCGTTTGATTTCTTAGAAGCAGATAAAATTATTCCTTATATGGAATCTATTTTACGTGTGTTTGATAGATATGGTGAACGTTCTAAAAGAGCAAAAGCACGTTTAAAATTCTTAGTAAAAGACTTAGGTTTTGAAGCTTTTAACGAATTGGTTGCTAAAGAGCAAAAAGCATTGGCATTCCAATCTGTAGAAATTGATACAACTGGTTTTGATAACAATCCTGATTTATCTGGAATTGTTGCGCCAGAAGTTACGATTGATGATGTAGAAGCTTATGAAGCTTGGAAAGCAAATAATGTATTTGCTCAAAAGCAAGAAGGATCTTACGCTATTGGAATTAAAGTAAATATTGGTGATTTCTATTTGCCAGAAGCAAGAGCTTTGGCAGCTTTAATTAAAGAATACGCAGCAGATGAATTAAGATTTACTTTGCGTCAAAACATATTAGTTCGTCACGTACGTGAAGACTTATTGCCATTCTTTTACACAAAATTAAAAGCATTAGGATTTACAGATTTAGGATACGAATCTATTGTTGATATTACTGCTTGTCCTGGTACAGATACTTGTAACCTAGGTATTGCATCTTCTACTGGAGCTGCAGTAAAATTAGGAGAGGTATTAAGAGCAGAATATCCTGAGTTTGCTAATGATTCTGATTTGGTAATTAAAATTTCTGGATGTATGAATGCTTGTGGACAACACAACTTGTGTAACATTGGTTTCCAAGGAATGTCTATCAAGTCAGGAAAATACGTAGCTCCAGCTTTACAAATTTTGTTAGGTGGTGGTACTTTAGGAAATGGAGAAGCTAGAATTGCAGATAAAGTAATTAAGATTCCATCAAAAAGAGGACCTGAAGCTTTACGTTTGATTTTAAACGATTATATAGAAAACTCTGGTGGTGCTGATTTTATTGAGTACTACGATGAAAAAGGAGGTCAAAAATATTTCTACGATTTCTTAAAGCCATTGTCTGATGCTACCAACTTAGAAGATTCTGATTTTATTGATTGGGGGTCTGAAGAAAAGTACGAAACAGCAGTAGGAGTTGGAGAATGTGCAGGGGTTGTAATTGATTTAATTGCGACTTTATTGTACGACTCTAAAGATAAGTTAGGAAAAGCAAAAGAAACTTTAGCAGCAGGTAAATTAAACGATGCTATTTATTTTGCATACAGTTCAATTGTACACACAGCAAAAGCGATTTTAACTGCAGAAGGAGTTAAAACAAATACTCATAATAAAATCATTTCTGATTTTAACGAGATTTTTGTTCAAGGAGGTAAAATTGATTTAGGAACTGATTTTGAATCATTCATTTATCAAATCAACCAAAATGAGCAATCAGAATCTTTTGCAAAATCTTACATTGAAGATGCAGAAAAGTTCTACAATTTAATTGATGCTTATAGAGCAGCAGAATTGGCAGAGTAAACAAAATAAGAATTTAAGTAGTTAAGAAGTTAGAGTTTGCTTTGGCAAACAGGAGTTAAGAAGGACTAAATATAATGGCTTTTTAATTTCTAAAATAGCGAAGCTATTTGCTAACTCCTTAACTCCTTAACTACCTAAAAAGGATGAGTAAAGGAAAATTAACATTAGTAGGAGCGGGACCTGGAGATCCAGAGTTAATTACGCTAAAAGGTGTGAGAGCTCTAAAAGAAGCTGATGTTGTGTTGTATGATGCCTTGGCAAATGAGGAATTGTTGCAGTATGCAGAAAAAGCAGAAAAAATCTTTGTGGGTAAACGAAGAGGAATGCACAAATTCATTCAGGAAAAAATTCAAGAGTTAATTGTAGAACATGCTTCTCAAGGTAAACAGGTAGTACGTTTAAAAGGTGGAGATCCATTTATTTTTGGACGTGGAGCCGAAGAATTAAAATACGTACTAGAAAAAGGTATTGATTTTGAAATTGTATCAGGAGTAACTTCTGCAATTGCAGCACCTGCTAGTTATGGAATTTCATTAACTCAAAGAGGAGTAAACGAAAGTTTTAGAGTAATTACAGGAACTACTTCGGATTTGGAATTGAGTAATGATATAGAAGCAGCAGCAAAATCTAACGTAACCATTGTTGTTTTAATGGGGATGAGTAAGTTAGAAAAAATTGTAAATGCTTTTATCAAACAAGGAAAAACAGATATTCCTGTAGCGATTATCGAAAATGGAACAAAGGATATTGAACGTTTGGCCATTGGAAATATCAGCAATATTTTAGAAATCATCAATCAAAAGGGATTAACAAATCCATCAATGATTGTGATTGGAGAAACAGTAAAACAAAGTGAAGTATTGTATCAATACTTATTAAAGAAAAAAGGACAAACATTATAATGGAAAAGAATCAATTATATCCTGTTTTTTTAAAAGTTACAGCCTTAGAAACATTAATTGTTGGTGGGGGAAATGTGGCTTTAGAAAAACTATCTTTTCTTTTAAAATCTAGCCCTGACGCTAAGGTAACCATGATTTCTCCTTTTTTTAGAGAAGAAACCATTGCTAAGGCTAATGAAGGTAAGGTAAAAATGGTTGTTGGTAATTACGATAGCAGTTTGTTAGAAGGAAAACACATTGTAATAGCAACTACCGATGTACCTAGTGTAAACATGCAGGTTTATAATGATTGTAAAGCACGTGCTATTTTGGTAAACTTGGCAGACAATCCTCCGTATTGTGATTTTTATATGGGAGGTATTGTAACCAAAGGAAATGTAAAAATTGGAATTTCTACCAATGGAAAATCTCCTACCATGGCAAAACGTTTACGTCAGTTTTTTGAATCTGTATTGCCTGAAAATATTGATGATTTGGCTGAGTATTTAAATAAATATAGAGATACTATTAAAGGAGACTTTGAAGAAAAAGTCGAAAGAATGAACGAATTCACTAAAGGTTTAGTAGAAGACGTTAAAAAGAAGATAAATAAATAAAAAGTAATGGTTGATTGGGAAATTATTCCGATTTTTGCAACCGTTATTTAAAACGAAAATAAATAAAAAACTGAGATAATGATTAAAACAGATATCTTAATCATCGGAGCAGGACCAGTAGGTATGTTTGCGGTATTTGAAGCGGGATTGTTAAAATTACACTGTCACTTAATTGATGCATTGCCACAACCAGGAGGACAATGTTCTGAAATCTATCCTAAAAAACCTATTTATGATATTCCAGCTTACCCTGAAGTATTAGCAGGAGATTTGATTGATAATTTAGCAGAGCAAATTAAACCTTTTGAACCTGGATATACTTTAGGTGAAAGAGCTCAAACTATTGAGAAATTAGAAGACGGAACTTTTAAAGTTGTTACAAATAAAGGAACAGAGCACTATGCACCAACTGTATTTATTGCTGGTGGATTAGGATCTTTTGAGCCACGTAAACCACCTATTAAAGAGTTAGTAGACTTTGAAGATAAAGGAGTGGAGTACATTATTCGTGATCCAGAATTATACCGTGACAAGCGTGTGGTAATTTCAGGAGGTGGAGATTCTGCTTTAGACTGGTCTATTTTCTTATCTGATGTAGCTAGTGAAGTTTCTTTAGTACACCGTAGAAATGAATTTAGAGGAGCTTTAGATTCTGTAGAAAAAGTAGCTGAATTATCTAAATCAGGAAAAATTAATTTGATTACTGATGCTGAGGTAAAAGGAATTAATGGTGATGGAAAAGTAGAATCAGTAATGATTAAGCACAAAACTGATGGTGAAATCATTAAGGAATGTGATCACTTTATTCCATTATTTGGATTGTCTCCAAAATTAGGACCTATTGCTGATTGGGGATTAGAGATTGAGAAAAATGCGATTGTTGTAAACAACGCTTTAGATTACTCTACAAACATTCCTGGTATTTTTGCTATTGGAGATGTGAATACATATCCTGGTAAATTAAAATTAATCCTTTGTGGTTTCCACGAGGCTACTATTGCTGTACAATTTGCATATAACATTATCAACCCTGGTAAACGTTATGTAATGAAATATACTACAGTAAATGGAGTTGAAGGATTTGATGGAGAAAAGAAAGAAGCTAAAAAAGCAGTGGTAAAAAGCATGTAATTTTAGTTTTACTATAAAATTAAAAAGCCCTCAAGAGCAAATGCTTTTGAGGGCTTTTTATATATCATTTTTACGATTATTGTTTGGCCATTTCCATAATCAATTCTGTTTCATCTAAATGGAATAGTATTTTATCATCTTGTTGTTTTACGATAATCCCCATAATAGAATATCTGTTTTGCTCACTTCCAATTTTAATGTGTTGAGTATTACTTTCAAAAATCCAATTAGAGTTGTTAGATTTTTCTGTAAAAACCTTAAACATCTCCGTGTTAAAACTGGTAGTAATATTAAATTTTCCGCTGTCGTTAAAATTAAAAGTAGCATTTTTAAATCCATCAGATAAAGCTTGAAACTGAAGGTCGTTAGGGCTGTTTACAATTTTATTTACTTTCCAAGTTCCAGAAATATCATCTTTGCTTAACTCTTGTCCGTAACAGGTAATTCCTGTAATAAATAAACATAAAATAAGTAATGTTTTTTTCATAGCTAAATATTTTTACTAAGTTGATTTTGATGTGATTAGTAATTGTGTGAGAATAATTCTTCCTATAAGATATTTTAAATTTAATAAAAAAAGATTCTTTATTACTTGTTAAATCTTGAAATCATCTTTTCTATCATAATATTTTTAATAATTAATCTTTAGGTTGTATCTTTGCACCTCAATTTTAACAACATAGTTAATTAAAATTCAGTACAATGTCTGACATTACCATTAAAATTAAAGATAGAGAAGGAGTAGTTCATGAGTTACAAGCCCCAACAGATATGGCTATGAACATTATGGAACTTTGTAAGGCTTATGAGTTACCAGTAGAGGGAACTTGTGGTGGAATGGCAATGTGTGCTTCTTGTCAATGCTATGTTTTATCGGATCATGAATTGCCAGAAATGGGAGATGCAGAAGAGGATATGTTAGATCAAGCTTTTTATGTTGAAGACAATTCTCGTTTAGGATGTCAATTACCTATTACTGAAGATTTAGATGGATTGGAAATTGAATTGGCTCCAGAGAGCGAAGTATAGTTAGAAGAAACTTATAAAGTTTAAAGATAAAGTTATTTAAAAGCTCAAAACCATTTGGTTTTGAGCTTTTTTAGTATTTAACACCTGCTAAAATTTTAGCATTTATATGATTGTTTTTAGGAGGAATAGGGCAAATGTAATTTTTGTTGTAAGCACAATAAGGATTATAAGCTTTGTTAAAATCTAAAGTTATATAGCCTGTATATTCATCAGGAATAGTTGTGTCTATATACCTTCCTCCAGCATAAGTAGTATCTCTGTTTGTTAAATCAGTAAAGGGAATAAACAAATAGTTTTCATACCCTTTTTTCTTTTTTAAGGCTAAGTTTTGATAAATACTTAGTTGATGTTCTTTTCCATCAATGTTAAAAGTAGCCAAGGCATATTGCTGATAAGCTTCTGATCCTCCTTTGGTATTTTGAATATAAAGTATAGGAGTGTTAAAGGTAAATTTTAGTTTGGCTTTAACTTTGTATTTTTCATCAACAGAAAAAAATGGAAGGCCTGTAAATGTTTTTATTTTTTTTGAAGGGAGCGGACTCTCCTTTTTGTCTTTAAAATGATTGTTTAACTCCGTTCTGTGCAAACTTATTTCTGTTTGATAATCTTTGTCTTGAGCAATACAAAAAGTGCTTAGAGATAATAAAATGATAAGTATTTTGTACATGGTTAGGCTTTTGTGATTCTTGCTAAATAATCATAATGATCACCTTCAACAACTAATTCGCAATTTAGATTATTATAAACGGCACATCTTTGTAAAGTATTGTAGTCTACATATAGCCAGTCAAAAGTTTCTGATTGCTCTTCTTTGTAATTCATCCAAAATTGAACTTCTCCATAATAATCTTTGGTAGCATCAATCCAGTGATCTCCGTTTTCATCTTCGTACATATAAATAATGTCCGAAGAATCTATTAATATTTGTCCGTTTGGAGTTAAATAAGTTGCTAAGTGAATTAAAAAAGGGGCAAGGTTGTTTAGTTTTCCACAAATACCTGTTCCGTTCATCAATACCAAAATGGTATCAAATTTTTCATCACTATTAAAGTTGTAAATATTTGCAACTTTGGCATTTTTTAAACCTCTGTCTGTAGCAACCTCTATAGCTCCTTCTGAAATATCAATTGCCGTAACATTTAGGTTTTTGTTTTGTAAATACAAAGCATGGCTTCCGGCTCCACAACCAATATCTAAGGTTTTTCCTTTGGCCAAATTCAAAGCTTTTTGCTCAATTATTGGCATGTCTTTGTATTCTCTTAATAAATAGTCAAGCGGGAGTTCATCTTCTTCTGAAATAGAGGAATTGGTAAGGAGTTTATCTTTGGTGTTTTTATTAAAATAATAAGCTTTTAAAGCAGTACCTAAAACGTCTTTGGACATTGATAAATGATTTTTACAAAGTTAGTTACAAAGGCTGAGGTCTACAAACTTTACATTCGTCAAAATTTTTATTCTCCCCTTTTAAATGCCCATTTTCATCTAGGGTATAATCACAACAGTCCATGTATTCGTGTTTTAAAAGTTCTCTACCTCTTAAAATTCTAGATTTGGTTGCGGGCAAACTAATGTTTAATTCTTCGGAAATATGTAGTTGTTTTAAGTTTTTTATGGTAGATAAAAATAAAACATCTCTATATTTTTTAGGCAATCTTAAAATTAATGGAAGCAAGCAATCTTCTGGTTTATGATGATTAAAATCTTCGTTTTTTTCTAATACATGTTGCTCTGGAGATTCTTCTGCAATCACTTTAGATTGCTTTTTAAACTCATCTAACATGGTGTTGTTAGCAATGGTAAAAATCCATGATTTGATGTTAGATTGATTTTTTAACGTATTTTTTTTAGTGTGAATTTTAATAAAAACCTCTTGTAAAATATCTTCTGTTAAAGTAATGTTTTTGGTTTTTGATAAAATAAATTTTTTAAGATCTATAGCGTATAAGTCCCAAATTTTGTTTGTATCCATAGCTAAAATATTTTAATCCCTAGCACAAACCATGCTAGGGATTAAAGTTAACAATTACAATTGTTACAAGTACAGTTTTCGCAAGTACATTGTTGGCAGTTTCCTTTTTTACAACTATCGCAGTTGCAAGTACAATTTGTATTTTTCATGATTATATTATTTATGGTTTATATATAAGACGATAAGGATTGTAAAAAGATTCTTTTTTAATAGAAAATTTTCGTTTTAATCAGTTTAGCTTTCTATTTTTGAGGTCTAATGAATAGATTAAACATACCGCCCGAAGAGGGAGATTTTTACACCAACGAACAAGGTTACCGAGTTTTTACAGAGCAATACCATTTAAAAAGAGGATATTGTTGTAAAAGTGGTTGTAAACATTGTCCATACGGTTATGATAAAAAAACAGATTCTTTTAAAAATAAATAGATTATGAAAAAAATAATAGCCATTGCTTTAGCCCTTAGTTTGTCAAGTTGTGCAGAGTTATCACATATTGTAAATAGTTTGCCTGTTGGTACACAAACCATAAGTAATTTAGATATTGCTAACGGTTTAAAAGCTGCTTTAGACCAAGGAATAAGTGATCAGGTAAGTAAGTTAACCCAAGAAAAAGGGTTTTATAATAATGAATTAGTCCGTATTGCTTTGCCAGAAGATTTACAAAAAATTGATGAAGCGATGCGCAAATATGGTTTGGGTGATTTAGCAGATAAAGGGTTGATAGCTTTAAATGCCACAGCAGAAGATGCGGTAAAAACAGCCACTCCGATTTTTGTTGATGCTATTAAGAATATGAGTTTTACTGATGCTCGTAATATTTTAATGGGTGATAACAATGCAGCAACTAATTATTTAACCAAAACGACCAATGATAAATTATACGCTTCTTTTAGCCCTGTCATTAAAAATTCTTTTGATAAAGTTGGAGCTGCTGATATTTGGAATACCATCATCACTAAATACAATCAAATTCCATTTATTAACAAAGTAAATCCTGATTTAACAGATTATGTTACCAATCAGGCGTTAGATGGTGTGTACACTATGATTGCTATTGAGGAGCAAAAAATTAGAACAGATATTTCTGAGCGTTCTAGTACTTTACTTAAAAAAGTATTTGCTTTACAGGATAAAAAATAAGAAGTATACTTCTTATTATATAAAGTATAAAACCCCCTTAAGAATAATTTCTTAAGGGGGTTTTATTTAACTATGAATATGGTTACTGGATATTGATAGTAATTTTATCAGATATTAAACCATTAGCGTTTGCAGTAATACTTACTTTTTCTTGAGTATCTTTTGCTTGAATAATTAATAATGTTTTTCCGTTATATGTAGTACTTTTATTTGATTGGAACTTTTCTATATTCTTAATCCAACCGCTATCTACACCTAACAATTTAGCATTTCCATCAATAGTAAATGTGATTTTTTGGTCATCTGTTTTTACAGGATTTCCTTTATCATCTACCAATTGAGCTATAATATGTACTACATCTTCATTATTAGCATTTATGCTTTCTACATCAGCAGATAGTACAATTTTTGTTGCTTTTTTAGCAGTTGTTAAGGTTGAAGTAATTTCTTTTCCATTTTTAATTCCACGTGCAATTAGTTCTCCCTCTTGATAAGGAACGGCCCATTTATAAATGTGGTCTTCAAAATCTGTCAAGTTTTTCTTTCCTAAAGAAGTACCATTTAAAAATAATTCAATAGCCTCACAATTAGAATACATCTCTACAGCAATAGTTTCTTCTTTGTTGTAGTTCCAATGCTCGTTTACATCTTGCCATTTCCACAAAGCATGTTCCCATTTCCCAGGCTTTTTTTCCACAATATTTTGATGAGCATCTAATTTGTATAAAGATTTTTGCATTGTTTGAGTAGCAATATGAATCATTGGTTTTTCTGACCATAGAGATTGCATCATATAATAAGAACCTCTAGGGAAACTAGCAGTGTTTAACAATCCAGAAGGCTGAACTCTTACTGGCCATGGGTCACGAATTTCTCCCATATAATCAGCTCCAGTCCAAAGAAAAGTTCCAGAAATGAAAGGTCTTTCCATAACAGCTTTCCATTCGTGATATTGAGCTAAGTTTTCTGTCCCCATAATAGGTTTGTCAGGGTAGTTCTGATGTCCGTAATCATATAAAATTCTACGATAACTATACCCAATAACATCTAAAGCATCTGTATAACCAGACAAATGACTTACAGATGGCAAAATTAAATTTGCGGTTACAGGTCTTGTTGTGTCTAATTCTTTAGTCCATTTAGAAAGTTTTTTAGCTGTTTCACCAATGTCATATTTTCCTTTTGGTAAGGTTGCTAACTGTTCTTTTATTTTTTCGGTACTATATGGTGGTTCAGACCAAAAGTAATTTCCATTCCAGTTCATGTTTCCAAAAAAACCAGTAGCAGCTGCGTTTCTAGGGTAAGTCCATTCTATTTCATTTCCTATGCTCCATTGAAATATAGAAGGGTGATTTCTGTGACTTAAAACAACGTTTTTTAAATCTTTTTGTGCCCAATCTTGAAAATATTCACCATAACCTCTAGTAATTGCATCAACACTACGTTCGTTTTGGTTGTAACGTTTGTCTTTAGGATTGTCCCATTCGTCAAAAAATTCATCTTGAACCAAAAATCCCATTTCATCACATAATTCTAATAAGACTTTTGAGGCTGGGTTGTGCGAAACTCTAATAGCATTTGTTCCTCCATCTTTTAAGATTTGTAACCTACGTTTCCATACACCTCTAGGGACAGCAGTACCAACTAAACCAGCATCATGATGTAAACAAACCCCTTTTATTTTCATGTTTTTTCCGTTTAAGAAAAAACCTTTATCCGCATCAAATAGAATACTTCTAATTCCGAAAACAGTGGTGTATCTATCTACTATTTCACCATTATTTTGAATGGTTGTAACAGCAGTATATAGTTTAGCGTTTTCTGTATCCCATAAATCAGGGTGATTAATAGTTGCTTTTTGGCTAGTATCTAACGTTTTGTTTGCGTTTAATACAAAATTATTACTAATTGTTGCAACTTCATCGTTCTCTGCATTGATAAATGAAGTAGTTACAATAACGTCTTTGTTTTTATCAAATTTATTTTCTAACGAAAGATCAATTTGTACAGTGGCTTGTTCTTTTGATACTTGTGATGAGGTTACAAATGTTCCCCAAACAGGAACGTGAAGTTTATTTTCAGTAATTAAAGACACTTCTCTATATATTCCAGCTCCTGTGTACCAACGGCTATCTGCAAAATTACTGTGATCTACCTTAACGGTTAATAGATTATCCTTTCCGTTTTTGTTTAAGTATGAAGTAATATCAAAATAAAAAGGAGAATATCCATATGGGTGGAACCCTAGTTTTTTTCCATTAATAGAGACCGTTGCATTGTTATATACTCCATCAAAAAGTACGTATACAACTTGGTCTTTTTCTAAAGGTTTATCAAAAGTTTTAGAATAATATCCATAGCCTTTTCCTGGTAAATATCCAGTTCCTTTGGCATCTTCTCCTAGACTTTGGTCAAAAGATCCTTCTACCACCCAATCGTGAGGGATGTTTACTTTTTTATAGGCATCACTTTTAATTTCATCAAAAGAGATGTCTTCTTGACTTAGATAAAAATCCCAGTTTAAATTAAAATTAACCTCAGCTGAATTTGTTTTATTAATCTTACTAACATGACAGCTAGTCATAAGAATGCTGATGATGATTAAATTATAGAAATACTTCATTTTTTATTTAATATATTATTTTCAATTACAAATATGATTTATTTATACATGCAATAAATTCATAGGTGCTAGACGATTACTGAACAATTGGTTAAAAAACACATTTATAGTGTTAAAAAGAACATAAACAGTGTTTTTAAATCTTTATAAACTTAGCAGAACTACCATTATTGGTAACGAGCATATAGACACCATTTCTTAAAGAAGTGACGTCGATTTTGTCTGAAGTATCTACAGATAATACTTTTTCACCAAGTGTGTTATATATGTGAACACTACTAATGTTTCTGTTGTCTGCTAAATGTAAAAAATCTGAAACAGGATTTGGGTATATGGAAACTTTATTTAGTTTTTTAATATCCGTAGTACTTAAAGTTTCATTTCGAATGTCTTTACTAAATCCAAAAACTTGTAAAACTACACTACTTACATGTCCTCCGGTGTCTGGAAAAGTTACAGATATCGTATTGTTTTGGGTTAGAAGATTGTAAGATACAGGGATTTCTAAAGTACCAAAAAACCTTCCTTTGTCAGCTTGGTCATATCCTCTCCAATCATCTGGAACGTTAATTTGAGTATTGTTAATTTTGATAGTAGGTTTTAGTGTTTTTCCATGATCTCTACCAATACTTACCCTTAATATTGCTTCTCCATAATTGTGATTTTTTTGAACGCCATTAATTTCAAAGTTGTTTTCTTGGTTTGCTGTAATTGGTTTTAAATAATCTGTAGCAAAGTATTTAGTTTCATTAGAAGTTTCGTCAATAGTAATACTATTAGCAAACGTGTATTCTAAAATCATGGTAGACTCTGCGCCTAATACAACTTCAGAAATAGGTGTTGATAACGTTTCTTCTTCTATTACGGCTGCATTTCCAGACCAGGTTAAATGATTTTTTACAATTTGATCAATTGTTACATTGTTAAACTCAAAGGTATTTAGGTTTATTGTTACAGGAGTTGTTTCCAAGCTATTTAAAATTACATAGGCTTTTGTTCCGTCTACATAAGCATCTACTTGTATGTCTAAATCGCTAGCTTTTGTGTCAATTCTAGTTCCTTTTACATTTTTCCACAATTGATAAAATTTAACTCTATCTGAATAAATCCAAGTTCCTGTATAACTGTCAGGTTCATTGGTTTTACGCATTAATCTTGCAGAATAAGGTTCATCGGTTTGTGTATTGTATCCCCATTCTGCTTTTACAACGGTAAAAGGAATTGCAATGGCAATCTCATTAGGTCTTTCCATAAAAGACATCATTAATGAATTTTGGGCTTTTAAAAACAACCAATCTCTATAGGCATTCCACCCATTTCCATTGTAATCATGTGTTTGAGCTCCATATTCAGAAATTACATAAGGTTTGGTATGTCCTAATTGTAACATGCTATATTGGTCGTTCATGTCAAAAGTTGCTTCTACATTACTACCAGAGCGTAAATCTACTTTTCCACCAATAGCAGGAAAATCGTATAAATGCCAAGACCAAAAATCCATTTTTTCACCTGCAACATCAATAAATAGCTTATCTCTATTGATCCAACGCTGAAAATCACCAGTTTCAAAATCAGGAAAAGCTACGGTATACCCACCGATTTTTAAGTTTGGGTTTTGTGCTCTAATAGCATCTGCAACTTCAACATGAAAATCTGCAATTTCTTGTAATGAATTAGTGTAATTCTTTTTTCCTCCAAGTGCTTCGTATGCTGGTTCGTTAATAACTTCAACCCAATTAGGTTCCTTTAAACCGTTGCCTCCGTGAAATGCATTAAAGTAGCGCCCCATATATTCACCAGTGGCTGTAGGACTTGCCAACTTCCAACCTTTGTTTGTTGCTTTTTGACTTTCACCTGTCCAAAAAGGGTGTAATTGTCCAGCAATAACTTGGTTTTTTCTGTTTTCATATTGGTGTAGTTCTGTTTTTGCAGCAAAACTGTTTCTGCTTGTTTGTCCTTTAGAGCTTATTTTAGCAGGATCAGCAAACCCAGGTCTAGTAGGGTCTTCTTCCATATTGTTTAAGTTCCATGTTATTCCACCTGTATCTCTTCCTAGATACACATCATACCCATTTAAAAAATCATCTCTTAAGTCAGATGTAAAATTATCTCCATCCCATTCGTTTTCGGTTTGATTGGCATGTATGGTGATGAATTTAGAACGATCAAATGTAGAGATTCCGCCTACAATGTGTTTTACATTAAAGTTTATATCCACATTTACCTGGTCATTAGTATCTCCATTATCACTACCGTTGTTTAGTAATGTGATTTGTGTATTGTCGTTGGCAAAAGCACCATCTGTATTAACAGAAATGAAGATTTTTAACAAGTAAAAATTTCCACTAGGTAGATTTTCTGATAAAGGAATATTACTATCAATGGTATAGTTAAAATCAATTGTACTGGCGTTAGGTTGATTACTACCACTAACAGGATATGTAGTATTGTAGTTGTTTTGAGTTTGCCAAGAGGCATTCATTTCTTGTAAAACTACACTCACATAGTATACGGTGTTTCCAACACCTGCATCATATGTAATGTTTAAAGGAATTGTTTCTCCAGGTTGGATATCTGTTTGTTTATTGTTCCAAGTAATGCTCTGACCATAGCTCAGCACATTCATAAATAGTAAGGAAAGTAGTATGAGTTTTTTCATTTGAAAAATTGTATTGTTTTTTACAAAAGTATTATAGAGTTAAGGTTGTGCCTAGACTTAGGTATAGATATAAACTGTACATAGTGTGATGTAGTAAATGTTTAGACACGATTTAAACACAACATCTGTAATTGGGAAAAACAATAAGTGTTTTGTTTTAGTTTAGAATATGAAATATGTAATTAAAACTGTTAAATAAAATTATATAAATAAAAAAAATGATGTTTTTTTGCTGATTTATGGGTGTTTTAGAGGTTCATAGAGCGGTTTGGAACTAGACAAAAACTGAACGAATGTAAAAAAGTATGTTTATGATGTGTTGCTTTAAATTCAATAAAACCAGTGAGTTTTCTGTGGTTTTTTAAATAGACAAGATGTTTTTTTTGTGCAGATAGATATGAACAAGTAGTATGATTTGGTTTTGTTTGTATATTGGACTAGTTGTTTTTGTAAAAAGCAAAACTTATCTATAAACTAATACATCTATGAAAAAAACTAAGCTAATATTTCTCGTTTCATTATTCTTAATCTTTTCAAAAAATACATTTTCTCAATCTAATAAATTAGATAGTTTGTATAAGGAGATTGAGAGGTTTACTTATAAAGATCCTAAAAGGGCAATTAAGTTGTCAAAGGATTATTATCAACTTGCAATTAAACAGAAGGATACTACAAAGGCTATTACAGGTTTGATGAATTTATCTGACATTTATTCAAACAATGTAAATTATACAGGAGCTTATGATAGTTATTGGAAAGCTTTGTTGTTGGCTGAGAAACAAAATAACCAATTTTTAAAAGGTAGAATATATCAAGGTTTGGGTTGGTTGTATAGTTTTTACAATCGAGATGAAGAGGCTTTAAAATATTTTAATTTTTCTTTAGCTATAAATAAAGAGCTAAATAAAGAGAATGAGGTAAATGCGGCGTATTTAACAAGTGATTATTTTGCTTTGGCCAATTTTTATAGAATTGAAGGAGATTCTAAAATGTTTAAAGTATATCTAGATAGTGCTGTAGCTACTAAAAAACTGCCATATTATTATAATGCGAATAGTAATTATCTAGAGGCAGAAATAGCTTATCAGTTGTCAAATGAAAAAAAATATAGTAGGGCATTAGGTAAACTAGATTCCATTAAAACTAATTTCTCGAAAATTGAAAAGTCTTACTTAGTTGTTATTGATTATATGTTTGGTCATATATATGGAGAAATGGGGGATTTTAAAAAGAGTGAAGAAGCTTACTTAGAGTCTTTAATTCATTCAGAGAGAAGTCATAGTCATACTAATTATAAAATAATGAGTTGTGATGCGCTTGTTGAGCTGTATAAAAAACAAGGAGATTACAAAAAGGCATTTGAGTTTTTAAAGAGGTCTAAAGCATTAAATGATAGTGTTTTTGGAAGTAAAAGTATAAATAATCAGCATTTATTCAATCTAAAGGATACCTATAGAATTACCAAAGAAAAACAAAAACAAAACGAGCAAGAGTTAAGGTTAAAGCAACTAGAACAAGAAGATTATATATGGTTTTTAAAATATGTAATCTTAGTAACCTCAATTGTTTTTATTTTAATTTTTGGGTATTTATTTATCAGAAACTTAAGGAATAAACACCGAAATGAAAAAAGAGTATTAAAAGAAAGACAAGAGCAGGAGTTGATTAGAAAAAACGAAGTTCTGGAGTTAAAAAATAAAGAATTAACGGTATCTGCTTTACAGTTAATAGAAAAAGAAGAGTTCTTAAACAATTTAAAGAATAAGCTTTCTAAGCAAAAAGACGACAATATTGATAAAAAAGTAATTGGTAGAATGATTAATACGATACAAGGGAGTCCAACTAGTAATTGGAAAGAATTTGAGGCGAGGTTCACTAGTATTAATCAAAGTTTCTATAAGAACTTAAAAGAAAAATATCCTAACCTTGGTCAAACAGATCAAAAGATATGTGCTCTAATAAAGTTGAACTTCTCTAGTAAGGAAATGTCATCCTTGTTGGGTATTTCTGTAGAGAGTGTTCATACGTCAAGATACAGATTGAGAAAAAAACTAGGACTTGATAGAAATGATAGTCTATCTAGTTTTATAAATTCAATATAATAAGTATTAAAATAATATCAAATTCTCAATATAAAAACATAGTTATTGAATATGTAATAACGCCTGTATGAGGTAGTTTACTAGATTGTTTAGTTGATGTCTAGTGTTTTTTCTTCTCATGTTCATACGGGGTCTAGTGGAAAACAAGTTAAACTTAATTGATTTCATGCAATTTAGTGACTTGAAATATAAACTATTATAAATATGAAAATTAATTTACGCACTTGTGGCAAAAAAAGTAAGTTCTACATAATGACATGTATTATGTTGTTGTGTAGTATCGGAATTGTTCACGCACAACAAACGGTGACCATTAAAGGGGTTATAAAAGGAGATGGCGAACCATTATTAGGAGCTAGTGTTTTAGTTGTAGGAACAAACAATGGAACTGTGTCGGATTTTGATGGAAATTATCAATTAACAGCAGTTTCAGGTCAAAAAATATCAATTACATATCTAGGTTTCGTAGGTAAAGTTATTACTATGCCAGAGAATAACACTACACTTAATATTGTATTAGAAAAAGATGCGACTCAGTTAGATGAAGTTGTTGTGGTTGGATATGGATCTCAAAAGAAGAAAGAAGTTACGGGAGCTGTTGTGAATATAGACAGCGAAGTAATATCAAAAACACCAACTTCTGATGTAGGTAGTGCTTTGCAAGGACAAATTGCAGGGGTAGATGTACAAACAAGTGGAGGTAGTCCAGGATCTCCTGCTAATATTCAAATTAGGGGATTGGGGTCTATTAGCCCAAACGCTTTAGGACCACTTTATGTAGTAGATGGTGTTCCTTATCAAGGAAATCCTAACATTGCTCCAGAGCAAATTCAATCTATTGATGTTTTAAAGGATGGAGCTTCTGCAGCAATATATGGTACAAGAGCATCTAATGGTGTAATTCTTATTACCACTAAAAAAGGAGAAGAAGGAAAAATGAAAGTAAGTTTTAGTACTTACACAGGTATTCAAAATATTACTTCGGGAACTCCTTTAATGAATACTACTCAGCAATTGTACGAAAATCAAAAAGCAAGTGAAGCAAAAGGAATTGACTCTCCAATTTTACGTTTTAATTCACAAGGTTTAGACAATAATTCTGATTTTGTGGGAGATGTTCAGAATAATAATGCGGTAATGAGTAACTACAATTTAAATGTTTCTGGAGGTACTAAGTATTTAACATTGAGTTTAAACACAAACTACTTTACCCAAGATGGAGTATTAATCAATTCAGGATTTAACAGATTGTCTAACCGAATTACAGGGGAGTATAAAAAAGGAAAATTCAAAGCTTTTGCAACCATTGGTTTTAGACAAGATAATAAGGAGACAGAACCATGGGGATTGTATGAGTATGCAATTGCACAAGGGCCATACCAAGCTAGTCTTAGTTCTTTAGAGTCAAGAGGAGATAACGCTGTTCAGATACCTGTACAAAATGCAATACAATATAGTTATTTGTCTCAATTATTACAGAATGAGAACAAAACAAAAACAACAGCAACAAATATTGCAGTTAACTTAGAGTACGAAATTTTAAAGGGATTAAAGTATAAAATAAACTTAGGTAGTAACAATTCTAACTATGTAAATACATTTTACAAACCTCAATATATTGTATACGATTTAACTGGGAATATCAACCCAGGAGCTTCTCGTCCAAATGCATTTTTAAATGAGAATTACAACTGGCAAGAAAGACAGACAGTAGAGAATATTTTAAACTATAGTAGAAGCTTTGGAAAGAACAACTTTAATTTATTAGGAGTAATTTCTTATGAAAAGTATGACTATAAGCAAGTAGGAGTTGGAGTGATGTATAGTGCCGATGCAAACAGCGCCTTACAAACCTTAGGTTCTGGATCAGAGTCTATCGCGCCAAGTAGTACTAATAATACGTCTACACTTACAGGTAAATTAGTAAGGTTTCAATATAACTACGATAGTAAATATTTGTTTTCTGCAAGTGTAAGAAGAGATGGATCTTCTAAATTTTCTCCAAAAAACAGATATGGTACTTTTCCGGCTGTTTCTTTAGGATGGAATATTGATAAAGAAGATTTTATGAGTAACATAAAATCTATTTCAGGACTTAAATTAAGAGCGAGTTGGGCTGAGGTAGGAAACCAGAACATTGGGAACTACGCTTTTACTCCAACAATTGAAACAGGTGTAAATTATGTATTTAATACTGGAGCGAGTGAAGAATTAAACAATGGATTCATTCAAAGAAGGTATGTAGATCCAAATATTAAATGGGAAACTACTATTTCTAAAAACATAGGTTTGGATTTAGGAATGTTTAAAAATCGTTTAAATGTGAATTTAGACCTTTATGAAAACGACAAAAAAGACATGTTGTTACAAGAAAGGTTAACTCCTTCTTCTGGAACATACCAACCAAGAGCCGATGGAGTATACGATGTACGTGTTACAAATGCAGGAAGTATGAGCAACAAAGGTGTAGAGCTAGGTGTACAGTATAGAGATGAAACAAACTATGGTTTAAAGTATACCTTAAATGGAACATTTACTAAGAACGTAAACACGGTTACAGACTTAAATGGTGTAGATAGAGGATACGCAAACGGAAGACCAGTACTTTCTAGAGGAACAAATGTTGATTACACTACTTATTTAGCAGAAGGATATAGAGCTGGATCTTTCTTTTTAGTTCAACACGATGGAATTATTAAAACACAAGATCAGTTAACAGCATATCAAGCAATTGATAATAGTGCTCAGTTAGGAGATATGATGTACAAAGATGTAAATGGAGATAATAAAATTGATGATAATGACCGTGTGTATTCAGGTTCAGGACAAGCAAAGTTTAATGTTGGTTTTAACATCAATTTAGATTATAGAAATTTCGATTTTACAGCTCAAACATACTTTTCTTATGGAGCTAAAGTATATAATGGATCTAAGTTGTATGCGTATCAAGCAGGTAGACATTTAGACTTATACAATATGTGGACACCTCAAAATCCAACTTCAGATGTGCCAACCGATAGACAAAATGCTTTTGCTAATAGTATCAGAGCAAGATCAGATTACTTTTTAGAAGATGGAACTTATTTCAGAATTAGAAACTTAACATTAGGATATACAGTTCCTAAGACTAAAGAAAGAGCTAAAATTGAAAAGGCTAGAGTTTATTTAACAGCTGTGAACCCTTTTACATTTACAAAATACAAAGGATATAACCCTGATATTGGAGGAGATGGAATCTTTACTCGTGGTGTAGATGTAGGAAACTATCCGTTTACAAGACAATTTATGTTAGGTCTACAATTAGACTTCTAATAATCAAAAATTATAAGATCATGAAATATATAAAAAACATAATACTACTAACCTCAACATTACTATTTGTAGGGTGTGATGAAAGTAGTTTTTTAGAAGAAATAAACCCAAATGCCACAACTTCGGCAATATTTTGGGAAACAGAAAGTCAATTCAATACAGGGTTAACAACCGTTTATGGAGCGCTACAGTTTCAAAGTGTTAGTGGATCTGGAATGCAATATGAAATGGTAAGGGCAGACATAGCTGGTACAGAATCTTGGTATGCACCTAATACTTTTAGAAATTTAACCTATACAGATGGTACTTTTTATGTAACAGATAAGTGGAACGAATTGTACATCGGTATTTTTAGAGCAAATCAAGTAATAGAAAATATCAATAAAGTTGATGGAAGTTCTTTTACAGGAAATGCTAAAAAAGAAATAGAAGCACAAGCTAGATTTTTAAGAGCTTATTTTTATTTTGAATTAGCGAATACTTACGGAGGAGCAGTTATACAGACAAAAATTGCAGAAACCACAGATGATTTAAAACAACCTTTTTCTACTATTGCAGAGGTGAATACCAATGTAATTATTCCAGACTTAATGTTTGCAAAAGAGAATTTGCCTTTAGAGTGGACTTCGGATAGTGATTTAGGTAGAGCAACTCAAGGAGCTGCTAAAAGTTTATTAGGAAAAGTTTACCTGTACGATCAAGAATGGGGAATGGCAGCTACTCAATTTAAAGAAGTAATTGATTCTCAGGTATACACGTTAGTACCAGATATTTTAGACAACTATACAGATCTTAATGAGTTTAATTCAGAATCTATTTTTGAAGTTAGTTTTTCTACAGCAGTTGCCCCTGGGGTAAATGGAGCAATTGTAGATAACAGTCCGTCAGAAAATGGAGCAGAGGCAAGTGCTTTGGCTAGACCTTTAGGTCAGTTAAATTTTGGAGGATATAACACTGTTTTACCTTCGTATTTTTTACATGAGTTATTTGTGAATGATGAAATTGACCCATCAAATCCTGTGAATGATGGAAATTCACAATCAAAAAGAATGGGAGGAAGTATTGTTCCAATTGATGGTGATGGAACTTATTATAATTTACCAATCGGAGACAAAGCTGGATGGTCTTTTGGTCAAAGTTCTTATGTGAAAAAGTATACAAATTGGTATAATTCAGATAGTGAAGATGTAAACAGTAGATCTGGAATTAATTTTAGAGCAATTCGTTTAGCAGATGTGTATTTAATGTATGCAGAAGCAGTTTTGATGGATACTGGAGATTTTAATACGGCAATTACTTATATAGATAAAGTGAGATCAAGAGCTGGAGTAAAAACATTAGCACAGTACATGAGTGATAATGCAGGACAATTCCCTCAACTACATGTGAGTAAACAAGTACATGGATCACAACCTTTAGTAACTCCAAGTGTACAAACAGTATTAACTCATATTCAAAGAGTAGAAAGACCTTTAGAACTTTGTTTCGAAGGACAGCGTTGGAAAGATTTGGTAAGATGGGGAATTGTACAACAAGTATTTACTGAGTTAAGAGCTGATGAAGTTTGGAGACAGAATAATTTAGATTTAACTGGTCAAGGAGAAGCTCCAATTTTTATTAACGAAAGAATTAGACCTGATTTCATTATTGCTAGTTCAATATACGATTCAGCACAACACGATTATTTTCCAATACCTACATTGGAGGTTCAAGCAAACGATAACGTTAAATAATACATAAAATATAAATTATGAATTCAATATATAGATATAAACTGTTATTCATACTCGCATTTGTTTTTGCTGCGTGTAATGATGATCAAAGTAGCGACTTAATTGAGGCTAACGATAGAGAAATTATGACCAATCAAATGCATTTTGGAAACAAAGTGGAAGTTAATGGGTCAATTACCTTTGGAGATGTATCTTCAGGGGTTGAGTCTAGAAAGTGGACTTTTCCAGAAGGTGTTGTTGATATTGTAGATTCTGATGACGATGTAACCTCTACAAAAAACACTGTAAAAGCTATCTTTAAAAAGACAGGACAACACAATGTTGCTTTACATCAAGTTTTTAAAGGAGATGCATACGACGGAACTACTTTAAAAGGAAAAGTACTAGATACAATAATAGCTGTAAATGTATTAAAGCCAGTATCGGTTTCATTAGAAGGGTATAAATTGAATTCTGATGGTTCTTTAGGAGATGCATTAGTGATGAGTGATGGAGCTTTGAATGAAATTACTGCAAGTTACTCAGTAAGATTTATCTATACTGTAGAAGGTCAACCAGAAGAGTTTACTTGGGACTTAGATAATGGAGGAGTTGTAGTTACTACAGACGAAAACAATCAAACTACCGATGTAAAATACTCTAAAATGGGTGATTTTAACTTGTCTTTTGGAGCTTCTAGAGAAAGACCTGCGGGAGGTAATATGGTTAGTTATACAGATTTAATTAGAGTAGTTCCATCTACAGATCCAGTTGTATTAGAGAATACATATAACAGAGATGGAAAAATTGTATTAGACTTTAGTAGAGAAATGGATGCTAGTAAATTAAATCCAAATGACTTCTCTGTTAATATAACAACATTTGGTGGGGCTACAATCACGCCGAGTATTAACACTGTAACATTAGATCCTACAGATGGAGATTTAGTGATTGTTGAATTGAATGGAGAAACAGTTTATACAGATGATCAGGCTACTATTACTTATACTAAAGGTACTTTAGCTACTTCAGATGGTGTTGATGCAGATACTTTTATGAATGTAAGTGTTACTACTCAATATCCAAATGTTTTAGAGACTTCTTCTTATGATTATGGTTTCGAGAATAGCACAAATGCAAATTGGAAATATTTAGGATGGGGTGCACCGTTTGACGGATATACCTTAGATGTTAACGGTACACAAGTTCATTCTGGTACTAAGAGTGCTCATGTGACTATGAATGCTGGTGGTGGAATGATTGTAGGTCACAAAGATAATAGTAACGCAAATATTACTTTCCCTGTAGAGGGTGGAGAAACTTACGAGGTTGGAGTTTGGGTCTACTTAGAGCAAGTAGGTGCTTCTACAAACTTAACACCAGACCTTAGATTGTTTAGCGTTCCAAACACAGATTGGGGAGTTGCAGCAGTACATACATTTACAGATACGTTTACAACAGGACAATGGGTGTATGGAAAGGTTTTAGTTAAATTCGATGCATCTGCAACAGAGAGTAGGTTTGCAATCCGTGGATATAATAAAGACAATACTACAATAACCTCATTCTATATGGATGATTTTACAGTACGTAAAGTGAATATAAGACCATAGTAAATTACATTAAGTTAGTTGTTTTTAAGCCAGAGAATTTTAATTCTCTGGCTTTTTTGTTGAGTATAAAGTTCAAAATGAATTTAGCTATTGTTTTTAAGCTTCAGTTATATATTAAAATAGGTTGGGAAATATATTTTAAACAAATCAAGGTAAGTTTAGTCTGTTTTTGTTGTTTCTTAAGTGTTGGTAGTTAGTAATTTGAGTGTGTGTTTCTTATACGGTAGTAGGTTTTTGTTTAGTTTAAATTCAGTTGAAAATTAGACTATTAACCAAATGTTCAGTTCTAGTCAAGTAGTATTTAAAGGATTGTTTCTTTTTTCTAGTCAATTTTGATGTATTCAAAATATTTACAAACTAAAACTATATAATAATGAAAAAATTACTACTATTATTGTCAATAACTCCGTTTTTAGGATTTGGTCAAAATGTGATCAATGTAACAAACGGAGATTTCGAAACCACTTCGGCTGGGGTTCCTTCTGGTTGGACCGAAGATTTAGGAACGTTAACAGACGGTGATGCTTATGAAGGAAGCAATGGAGCCTTGTTAACTAGTGGGAGTCCTAATGGTAACATTGTAAATGATGCTACTTATACTTTAACAGGTAATCTTCCAACTTATTTAACTGTAAGGGTAAAACCAACAGCAAACAATGACAGGTCAGCTTTAAGATTAATGAGTTCAGATGGAACTACAACACTTGGTGGAGGTCAGGCCGTAGTTTGGAACAGTTTAGAATATGTAGATTCTTGGCATAAGATTTTAATGGCTCAATACGCACCAACAAGTGATGTAGATGTTAAAGTTCGTATTGACAATCCAATCGCAGGTGATTTAGTTCACTATGATGATGTTGAGCTTGTTCAAAATCCATTAACGGTAAACGGAGATATGGAAATTGATTTTATGGCAAACTCATCAAGTACTCCACAAACTCAAATCTATCAGAAATTTGGGATTAATCCAATGAATAAAGAGACTACTATTAAACGAAATGGGAACAATTCTATAAAATGTACAACAGTACAAGCAAGTGCTTATTTTAATCAAGCTCTTAATTATCAGTATGTAAGAGAGTCTGAGGTTATGAATTACGAAGGGTCTATATGGGTAAAATTAGATGCCGCATCTCCTGCGGCAGATTTTTATGCAGAGTTGTGGGTAGATGGTGTAAAAGAGGCTACAGGGAATACAGTTCATATAGATTATAGTACTGAAACAGGATGGGTAGAAGTTAAAACACCTGTTGTTACCTCAAATGATACTCCTTCAGGTTTTGGTACAGTATTTCTAAGATTAAATTGTGTGAATGATGGAGATTCAAGAGCTGTATTTTATTTAGATGATTATACATTAACTAAGGCTCCCGACATTAGTTTGTCAATAGATGCTAACGATACTATTGTGAATAACTTTGAAGTTACAAAACAAGGAGTGACTTTAAAAGATATTTCAGGGACTATTCAAGTAATAGATTGTTTTGGAAGGGTACAGGTGTCTAAACAATTAAATTCTCAAGAAACACTTCAATACAATTTTGAAAGCGCAACTGTTTACATTGTTAAGTTTATTGCAGATAGTAAAGTAGCTACCCAAAAAATAATTTTTGAATAAAAATTAAAAGAACTCTCTATATGAAAATTAACAAGATTTTTACAGCGGTATTTTTAAGTGTTCTTTTTATAAATACTGGGTATTCTCAAAATATAAAAGTAGATGTCAATCTAAATATAAAACATTCAGTAGAAGGTGTTTCTGATTTTGGTAGAGAACGTCACATGACAGTTCATTCCACTCCTACAGAAGTTGATTGGGTGGGTGAAGAAGATAAATTGAATTATTTAATCAATGATTTAGATGTGTATTTTGGTAGAGATAACGGATCGGCAACATGGAAGTTTCAAGATACTCCAGAGGATCCTGATAGAACTTCAAAGCCAGATGTTGATGAAATGCAAAATAGGGCTAATTATTTAAAGAATTTGTATGACCAAAAGTACTTGGCACATCAATATGAAAATAAAGGAGCCATGATTATGGGAATCAACCCTCATCCTATTTATCCAACATTAAATTGGTATGAAAGAGGTAGGACTTGGCATGGATGGCAGCCATGGGAACTTGATACTTCTGTAGAATGGATTGTTGAATACTTAGATAAGTATTTTGAGAAAAATGAAGGAGAATCTGGAGAGCCTTTACCAACGTACTGGGAGGTAATTAATGAGCCAGATATGGAAATGATGACGGGAGCTATGATGTGTACTAGTCAAGAAAAATTATGGGAATTTCATAATTTGGTAGCTTATGGAGTTAGAGCTCGCTTAGGGGATAAAGCTCCTAAAATTGGAGGAATGACTTGGGGGCAACATGACTTTCATCTTCAAGACGGAATCAATAGGGTTCCAGATGATAGATATGACCAATGGTTAACTCCTGAATCGTTACCAGTATATCACAACATGATTGATTCTCAGGTAAATGCAACTAGGGGTGACAATTGGTATCAATGGGATGTGATGTGGCAAGGATTTATTGATACATGTGGTGACAATATGGATTTTTATGGTGTTCACTTATACGATTGGCCTCAGTCTTCTAGAGATAAAGGAGCTTTGCGTACAGGAGGTCAGGTAGAAGCTACTTTAGACATGTTAGAATGGTATGATAATTACAAGTTTGGTCAGAAAAAAGATATCGTTATTTCAGAATTTGGAGCCGTATCTGGTTGGTTAGATGAGGTAAGCGCAAAAAGAAGAGCGTGGGAAAATCTACGTCCTTTCAACTCTATGTTTATGCAGTTCTTAGAAAGACCTTCTCACTTAGTATTAACGATGCCTTTTGCTCCTGTAAAAGCAGAATGGGGAGATGTTCGTGATGAAGATGGAAATTTAATAAAGAGATACCCTTCAACTTTGTTAGATGAAGATGAAAATGGTAATTGGCAATGGACAGATTTTGTGTTGTTTTATGAATTGTGGAAAGATGTGGATGGAACTAGGATTGATACTAAAGCAAATAATTTAGACATATTGGTAGATGCCTATGTTAAAAACAATCACGTTTATTTGATATTAAACAACCTAAAGTTTGAAGAGCAAACCTTAGACTTACATTTATTTGATGATTATACCAATAAAGTCCAAGGAGTAAAAATGAATCATTTGTTTTTTGATGAGTCTAAAGGTACTTTTGGAGAGTCTGTTATGGATGAGCGCACATTTACAACTGCACCAGGAGCTATAAAAATAGCAGGTGATGGAACAATTGTGTTAGATTATACTTTTGAAAACCCTGTAACGATTGATCAGACAAGCGAAGAGAAAAAATTCATGTCAGAGATTCTAGAGGATGGAACTACAGCTATTGGAGGAGTTAAATTTAGAAAAAGAGTAGAACCAAACGAAACGCTAACAACACATATAAATAATGTAGTGGTGCCTTCTGGAGCTGGAGAAGTTACATTGCGTATTGCTGGTAGGTTTTGGGAAAGTGGTATGCAGCCAAAAGAAATAACATTCAATGGACATTCACTTCCGTTAACAACAGATTGGAGAGGAGAAACTCGTGATTCTAGAAATGTATGGTTTGGAGTCTATGAATTAGATGTTCCTATCGAGTATTTAGAAACTAATAATACTGTTACATGTACAGCTAAAGGAAATTACGCAGAGTATACAACTGTTATGATTCAGGTTTTTGATTTTAGTAAAGAGCCAAAACGATCTGATAAAATAGCTTCGGTTGCAGTTACATCACTTGCGATTGATGAAGCGTCTTTAGATCTTATGGTAGATGAAAATAAGGCTTTGAATGCACATGTAGTTCCAGAAAACGCAACGAATACTGCGGTTACTTGGTCTTCGTCAAATGAAGGAGTAGCTACGGTAGATGAGTTTGGAATAGTGACAGGTGTTTCTGAGGGAACAGTAACCATTACTGCAACTTCTGTAGATGGAAGTTTTACAGATTCAGCAACGGTAAATGTATCTGCTTTTTCTGCAACAGCTGTATCTAGTATATCGATTAACGAAGGGGATACTATGTCTATTGAGTATTACAAAACGACACCGCTTCAAGTAAATATTAACCCAATAAACGCTACAGAACAAAATGTTAGCTGGTCATCTTCAGATACGAGTATTGTTGAGGTAGATTCAAATACAGGAAAAGTAGTAGGGAAAGTAATATATGGAACGGCAACTATTACCGCTACGCTTACAGATCCTAACAACGGCGGAATGGTTCACTCTGCAAGTACTTTGATTACTGTAGATCCTCCTGCAGATTTTGTTTCTGTAACAGGTGTAAGTATTACTCCAGATGAGAAAACATTAACGGCTATTGGAGAAAAGGTGCAGTTAACAGAAGTTGTGCTTCCTTCTAATGCAACTATAAAAACACATACTTGGTCGTCTAGTGATACTAATGTTGCTACGGTTACAGAGAATGGATTGGTAACGGCTGTGGCGAATGGTACTGCACAAATAACAGTGGTTACTACCGATGGTGATTTTAGTGCTAGTTGTAATTTAATAGTAGAGATCAGTACTGATACAGGGAATAAGATAGTGATTGAAGCAGAGGAGTTTAATACAACAGGTGGAACTTTTGATGATGGATACGTTGCTGCTCCTTATGGAGTAAATAAAGGGTCAACTGCTATTAATTATGTAAACTCAGGCGATTGGGTAACTTATGAAAATGTTAATGTAGAAGATGCCGCAGAATATAACATTGTTTACTTTATTTCAACACCTGTGGCAAATGCTCAAGTACAGATATCAGTAGATGGGAATATTGTTTCAACAGACAATGTTACAAATACTGGTGGATGGGATAGTTATGGGGCTTTAACTGCTTCACAATCCATAGAATTAACTTCTGGAATGCATACAGTTAAAGTTGTAGCATCAGGTTCTAATGCTTGGCAATGGAATCTAGATAAGATAGAGTTTCAGCAAAAAACATTAAGTACAAAGGCGTTTAAGAAAACGGTATCGAGTGCTTATATCTATCCAAATCCAGTTGTAAATAGTTTAACAATAAATGGAGAAAATTCTCAAGAGGCTTTTGTCGTTAGAATTTTAACTCCACAAGGAAGTTTGTTAAAGGTTCTTAAAATTGATGGAATTCCTAGCACTATTGATGTATCTGATTTAGATACTGGAGTATATTTATTAAATGTTGGAAATACAACAGTTAACAAAACGCTAAAAATGGTAAAAACTAAATAATGTTTTAAGTACTAATAGATCATTATAAAACCTCGAGTATTCCTCGAGGTTTTTCTTTTATTTAAAACATCTAGAGGTCTATTGTTTTAGTGTTAATCAATGTTTTTAGTTTATAAATAAAAAGAAGTTGTTCTTATAATTAATCTTATTTTTGTTTCTATTAAATTAAAACATATGGGTTTAGAAGAGAAAGCAGATGGGAAACCAACGTATAATGTCCCTAATTTGGAGCGTGGTTTAATGATTATAGAATTGTTGGCTACTTGCAAACAAGGGTTAACCTTGGCTGAAATTATAGAGACATTGTCTATTACTAAAACAACTGCTTTTAGAATTGTTAGTACGTTAATATTTAAAAATTATCTTCAAAAAAATGAGACAACTAAAAAGATTACCCTTTCTAGAAAAATGCTAACACTTGGCTTGTCTGCTATTAATGAGCAAAGTATAGCAGAAGTGTCTATAGATATTATGAGAGCTACTAGAGATGAGTTAAAAGAATCTGTTATGTTAGGTGTTATTTTGGGAGACAAAGGAACTATTTTGGAACAAGTAGCTTCTTCATATCCAGTAAAACTGTTTGTTGAACAAGGAACCCAGTTTAGTTTACATAGCTCTGTAGGAGGAAAATCTATTTTGGCATATTTGCCAGATAAAGAAATGAATGCTATTGTTGAGGAAATGGAATTCACTCCTTTTACAGAAAACACATTAACTTCAAAAGAAGTGTTTAAGGAGCAATTAAAACAAGTTAAAAAATCCGGATACGCTGTAGATAATGGGGAAGATATACAAGGGATTAATTGTGTAGGAGCTCCTATTTTTAATGAATATGGTGTGCCAGTTGCTGCTATTTGGATTACAGCACCACATGGTAGATTGCCTTCTAAAGATTTTCATAAAAAAGGAGAAGTGATAGCAAGATATGCGAAGGAAATTTCTCTAAAATTAGGTTATGTAGGGTAGTTTATTTGAAATTTTTTTAAAATAATGAACTCATAGATAGTTGTTTAAGCAATTATTTATGAGTTTTTTTTGTTTATACACTTAGTGTTTATTAGGGGGTAATGTAAATGCTAATTCTGTTTTTGAAACTAATTTCATATATGGAATTTTTTTTCTTGAAAAAGGGTTGTTTTTTACAATAAATTGTATATTTGTTTCAAATGAGAAACAAGTTTCTTATTTGGAATTTAATAAAAAGAAGATGAAAGCAACCATTTATGAAGGTAATAAGACCTTTACTGTAATTGAAAAAGAAATTAATCAGCCAAAAAAAGGTGAAGTAAGAATTAAAGTAGCTTATGTTGGTGTGTGTGGAACCGATGTGCATATTTATCATGGAATGATGGATAAGCGTGTAAGTATTCCTGTAACAATAGGTCATGAAATGTCTGGTGTAGTTGATGCTATTGGAGAAGGGGTGACGGATTATGAAGTTGGTGATAAAATAGTTGTTCGTCCATTAGACGACAGAAAAGTAAAGCCATCAGATAAAGGTTTTAATCACATTTGTGAAGAGTTAAAATTTGTAGGAATTGATAGCGAAGGGGCTATGCAACAATTTTGGAATGTTCCAACCTTTATTTTACATAAGTTAAAACCAGAAACAGATTTAAAATTAGCTGCGTTGATAGAGCCTTTGTCAGTTGCTACACATGATGTGCGTAGAAGTGGATTGGTAAAAGGAGAAACTGCAGTCGTTTTAGGAGGTGGGCCTATTGGGTTATTGGTAGCTATGGTTGCTAAAGAAGTTGGAGCTCAGGTAATTATTTCTGAAGTAAACCCTAAACGTATTGCTAAAGCAAAAGAATTAGGTTTTGATGCCGTAAGTCCTATAGAAGTTGATTTAGTTGAGTATGTAAAAAGCAAGACAGAAGACCGTAGAGCGGATGTTGTTTTTGAAGTAGCAGGAGTACAACCAGCATTAGATGTTATGTGTGAAGTAGCTGGGATTAGAGGTAGAATTTTAATGGTGGCTATTCACGGTGTAAAAAAAGAAGTGGATTTGTTTAAGTTTTTCTGGAAAGAACTAAGCTTAATTGGTGCTCGTGTATATGAGAAAGAAGATTATGAAAAATCAATTGAGTTGATTACTGCTAACGAATTGCCATTCGAACAAATGATTACAGATGTACAACCATTGAGTAATATTCAACAAGTTTTCGAAAATATAGATAGTAACCCTGATGGACTTAAGGTTTTAATGGATTGTCAATTATAAGATAAGGATGTTAAAAAGAGCAATACTATTATTATGCATTCCGTTCATCGGTTTCAGTCAATCCTCAGACAGGAAATGGTTTGATTCATCGCTTACTTTTGAGCAAAGAATTGATTTCTTGATTTCAGAAATGACCTTGGAAGAAAAAACAAATCAACTTCTAAGTGAAAGTCCTGAAATTAAACGATTGGGTATTCCTGAATATAATTGGTGGAATGAAGCTTTACATGGTGTTGCAAGAAATGGTAAAGCAACAGTTTTTCCACAGGCTATTGGTTTAGCGGCAACTTTTGATACTGATTTAGCATTTCAAGTAGCTAGCGCAATTTCTGATGAAGCTCGAGCAAAATTCAATATTTCTCAATCTATTGGGAATAGAGGCCAATATGCTGGTTTAACTTTTTGGACGCCAAACGTAAATATTTTTAGAGATCCTAGATGGGGAAGAGGTCAAGAAACCTATGGAGAAGATCCTTATTTAACTTCTAAAATGGGAGTTGCTTTTGTAAAGGGATTACAAGGAAATCATAAAAAATATTTAAAAACGGCGGCTTGTGCTAAACATTTTGCAGTGCATTCAGGACCCGAAGAGTTGAGACATCATTTTAACGCCTCTCCATCAAAAAAAGATTTGAATGAAACATATTTGCCTGCTTTTGAAGCGTTGGTAAAAGATGCGGATGTTGAGGGAGTTATGTCTGCTTATAATTCAGTATATGGTTCTCCTGCTAGTAGCAGTAAATTGTTATTAAAGGATGTCTTGAGAGATCAATGGGGATTCAATGGATATATTGTATCCGATTGTGGTGCCTTGAGTGATATTTATAAAGGTCACAAAGTTGTAAAAACTCAAACAGAAGCTGCGGCGTTGGCTTTAGAAACAGGTTTGAATTTAAATTGTGGATATGTTTATGGTGTTCTTGAAAAAGCAATTAAGGAAGGGTTAACTTCAGAGAAAACAGTAGACAAGAGGTTAAAAGAACTTTTGATGACTCGTTTTAAATTAGGATTTTTTGACTCGGTAGAAGATAATCCATACAATGCAATTTCTCCAACAGAAATTCACTCAGAAAAGCATGTTGCTTTGGCAAGAGAAACGGCTTTAAAGTCTATTGTGTTGTTAAAAAACAACAACAATACCTTACCACTAAGTAAAGATATTAAAGCACCATATATAACGGGTCCTTTTGCTGCGTCTAACGATGTGTTGTTAGGAAGTTATTACGGAATGACGACCAATTTAGTTTCTGTTTTAGAGGGAATTTCTGAAAAAGTTTCTTTAGGGACCTCTTTAAATTATAGAATGGGAGCTTTGCCATTTACAAAAAATGTAAATCCTAAAAATTGGGCTCCAAATGTAGCAAAAACAGCTGATGCAGTAATTGTTGTAGTTGGATTGTCTGCTGATTTTGAAGGTGAAGAGGTAGATGCAATTGCTTCTCCAAACAAAGGAGATAAAAAAGATTTAAAGTTGCCACAAAATCAAATTGATTATGTAAAAAAACTAGGGGCTAATAAAAAAGGACCGTTAATCTTAGTAGTGGCTTCTGGTAGTGCAGTTTCTTTAGGAGAATTATACGATTTGGCAGATGCTATTGTTTTGATGTGGTACCCTGGAGAGCAAGGAGGTCATGCTGTTGCTGATGTCTTGTTTGGAGATGAATCTCCATCAGGTCACTTGCCAATTACTTTTCCAAAATCGATAGATCAATTGCCTGCTTTTGAAGATTATAGTATGAGAGGTAGAACTTATAAATATATGGAAAAAGAACCCTTGTTTCCATTTGGTTTTGGCTTGTCATACACTAGGTTTAAATATGATTCAATAAAAATATCTCAAACCAAAATTAGAAAAAATGATAAAGTAACAATTTCATGTAGGGTGACTAATACAGGTGGAATTAATAGTGAAGATGTAGCTCAATTGTATTTGGTGTCAGAAAACGATGATAATGAATTGCCCTTGTATAAGTTGTTGAGATTTAAAAGGTTGAATTTAAATTCAAATTCATCAACAATGATCTCTTTTGAATTGCCTGCTGAAGAACTGTATCAAATTAATAAAGAGGGTGAAAAAGAGTGGATAAAAGGAAAATACAAATTAGTAATAGCAAATGCTCTACCAAGTAAAAGAAGTAAAGATTTAGGAGCAACGACCCCAGTAATAAAACATATAGAATTGAAATAACATAAAAATTAAAAAGATGAGTATTTTAAATACATTTAGTTTAGAAGGAAAAACAGCTTTAGTAACAGGTTGTAAACGTGGAATTGGAAAAGCCATGGCTATTGGTTTAGCAGAAGCTGGTGCTAATGTTATTGGAGTGTCTGCTTCTTTAGAGTTAAGCGGAAGTGATGTTGAAAAAGAAGTACAAGCTGTAGGTAAAAATTTTAGTGCTTATCAATGTGATTTTTCAGATAGAAAATCATTGTATGCATTTATTGCTGCGGTAAAAAAAGATCATCCACAAATTGATATTTTGGTAAACAACGCAGGAACCATTTTAAGAACTCCAGCAGCGGAACATCCAGATGAAATGTGGGATAAAGTAATTGAAGTAAATCAAAATGCCCAATTTATCTTAACAAGAGAAATTGGAAAAGAAATGATTAAAAGAGGATCTGGAAAAGTAATTTTTACAGCATCATTATTAACATTCCAAGGAGGGATCACTGTGCCAGGTTATGCAGCAAGTAAGGGAGCAATTGGTCAGTTAACAATGGCTTTTGCTAACGAATGGGCTGGTAAAGGAGTAAATGTAAATGCAATTGCACCAGGTTATATTGCTACAGATAATACAGAAGCATTAAGAAATGATGCAGATAGATCAGCATCTATTTTAGCTCGTATTCCTGCAGGTAGATGGGGAGAGGCACAAGATTTTGCAGGACCTACAGTGTTCTTAGCGTCAGAGGCAGCTTCATATATGCATGGTAGTATTATGCTAGTTGACGGTGGATGGATGGGACGTTAATTTTTCCACAATAAGGTAAGTATGAAAAAAACTCTAAACATAATATCACATAAATATCCAACTTTAATAGTGTTTATTTTTGGAGTGTTTTCATATGTATATAGCCAAAATCAGCCTAATATTATATTCATTTTATCGGATGATGCAGGTTATGCCGATTTTGGTTTTCAAGGTAGTAAGGAATTTAAAACGCCAAATTTAGATAAACTAGCTACACAAAGCATTCGTTTTACGCAAGCTTATGTATCTGCGGCTGTTTGTGGTCCTTCAAGAGCAGGAATTTTAACCGGTAAGTACCAACAACGATTTGGTTACGAAGAAAACAATGTTCCAGGTTACATGAGTGCTTCAGGAACTATAGGTGATGACATGGGCTTACCACTTGATCAAAAATTAATTTCGGAATACCTTCAAGAACAAGGTTATAAAACGGCTTTGTTTGGAAAATGGCACATGGGTAATGCCGACCGTTTTCATCCTACTAAAAGAGGTTTCGATATCTTTTACGGATTTAGAGGTGGTGCTAGAAGTTATTACGAGTTTGACGAGAATAATATAAGTTCTAGAAAAGAAGACAATATGGAACGTGGTTTTGGCACTTTTGAAGAGTCTAAACAGTATCTAACCGATGCCTTGGCTAATGAAACCGTTCGTTTTATTGAAGAAAATAAAACACAACCATTTTTTGTGTATTTATCTTTTAATGCGGTACATACACCTATGGAAGCGCAACCAAAAGATTTGAAAAAATTTCCAAGCTTAAAAGGTAAACGAAAAATTTTAGCGGCTATGGCCTTGGCTTTAGATCGTGCATGTGGAAAGGTAATAGATAAATTAGATGAACTGGAGTTAAGAGAAAACACCATTATTGTATTTACAAATGATAATGGAGGTCCTTCGGATACGAATGCATCATTAAATAAACCTTTAGGAGGTACAAAAGCGAATCATCTAGAAGGAGGTATTCGTGTACCGTTTTTAATGTCTTTGCCAAATCAGTATTTGAAAAATACGGTTTATGAAGATCCTATAAGCACCTTGGATTTGTTTCCAACCTTCTATCATTTAGCTGGAGGAGATGAAAAGCAAATAGCAGGTTTAGATGGTGTTAATTTATTACCATACGTAACAGGAAAAAACAAATCTAGGCCACACGAAACATTGTATTGGAAGAAGGAAGTTAGAGGTGCGATTAGACATCATGATTGGAAATTAATTCGTTACCCAGATCGTCCAGCAGAACTATATAATTTGGCAGAAGATGAAGCTGAAATTAACAATTTAGCGACAGCACATCCAAACATTGTAAAGGAATTGTATAAACAATTTTTTGAATGGGAAGTGTCTTTAGAACGCCCACGATGGATGTTAAAACATCAATATGAAAAAGACGCCATAGAGCGACTAGATAAATACAGAAACTAATAATTAAAACGATTAATTATGTCACAAATAAAAGAATATAAGCTGTTCATTAACGGCGAATGGAAAACATCAACTTCAGGTGAAACTATAGATATTATAAATCCATCTACAGAAGAAGTAACAGCTAGAGTACAAAATGGTACTGCAGAAGAAGCTTTAGAAGCATTAGAAGCAGCTGATAAAGCTCAAAAAGAATGGAAAAAATTACCTGCTCGTCAGCGCGCTGAATTACTGTATAAATTAGCGGATGAAATAGATGCTAATACCGAATATTTAGCAGAATTATTAACTAAGGAGCAAGGAAAACTTTTAAAAGTAGCACGTTTTGAAGTTGCTGTTACCGCATCATTTATTAGATATGCTTGCGAGGGAGCTCGTAGAATAGAAGGAGATATTATTCCTTCTGACAATCATAATGAACAAATTTGGATTCAAAAAGTACCTCGTGGGGTAATTGTTGCCATTACTGCGTGGAACTTTCCATTGGCTTTGGCAGGTCGTAAATTAGGACCAGCATTGGTTGCAGGTAACACTATTGTAATTAAACCTACATCAGAAACGCCATTGGCAACTTTAGAGTTAGGAAACTTGGCAAACAAAGTTGGAATTCCAGCTGGGGTAATCAATATTTTAACAGGGCCAGGTAGAGCAATGGGGAATGCATTGGTAGAAAGCCCTATTACTAAAATGGTAACAATGACTGGTTCTACACCTGTAGGACAGCAAATTGCACGTAATGCAGCAACAAACTTAACGCATGTACAATTAGAACTAGGAGGTAAAGCACCATTTATTGTTTTTGAAGATGCAGACATTGATGCAGCAGTAGCAGCAGCTTTACATTCTCGTTTTGACAACTGTGGGCAGGTTTGTACTTGTAATGAACGTATGTATGTACACGAAGGAATTTACGATGTGTTTATGGAGAAATTCATCAAAGCTACAAAAGCATTAAAAGTTGGAGATCCAATGTTAGAAGAAACAGACATGGGGCCTAAAGTAAATGCTGCTGAATTAAAACACATGGAAGAATTAGTTGCCATTAGTGTTAAAGAAGGAGCAACAGTTGCAACTGGAGGTAAAAGACCAGAAGGAGCTGAGTTTGATAAAGGTTATTGGTTTGAGCCAACAGTTTTAACCAATGTAACTCAAGACATGACTATTGTACACGAAGAATCTTTTGGGCCTATTTTGCCTGTTTTAAAGTTTAGTTCTTTTGATGAGGTAATTGGGTATGCAAATGATTGTGAGTACGGATTGGCTGCTATGGTGTTTACGAATGATATGAACACTATTATGAAATGTAATGATGAATTGGAGTTTGGAGAAATATATGTAAACAGAGGTCATGGTGAGCAACACCAAGGATTCCATAATGGATACAAATTGTCTGGTTCTGGAGGAGAAGATGGAAAATATGGATTTGAACAATATTTAGAAAAGAAAACTTTCTACATCAAACATAAAGTCTAATTAAAAGCTAATCTTCATGATTTTTATCAAACGTAATATGTATAAATATCTAATTTTAGTAGTCTTTAGTGTCGCTTTTATGAACTGTAAAGGTCAAGAAAAGAGTACTGAAAATAAAAATCTAAAGGAGTCAATAAAGCCCAATGTTGTGGTTATTTATTTAGATGATTTAGGTTATGGTGATTTAAGTTGTTATAATTCAACAGCTTTAAAAACACCAAACATAGATAAATTGGCTAATGGTGGTGTAAGATTTACTAATGGTTATGCAACCTCTGCAACGTGTACGCCAAGTAGGTATGCTATTTTAACTGGAAAATATCCTTGGAGAAACAAGGATGCTAAAATTCTTCCAGGAACTGCTCCTTTAATCATTTCAACATCTCAAGAAACATTACCAAAATTATTTAAATCAAAGGGTTATGCAACAGGGGTTGTGGGTAAATGGCATTTAGGTTTAGGGTCAGGACATGTAAATTGGAATGAACACATTTCTCCAAGTCCTAACGAAGTTGGTTTTGACTATTCTTACATTATGGCAGCAACACAAGATCGTGTACCAACGGTTTATATTAAAAATGGAAATGTTGTAGGATTAGATCTAAAGGACCCTATAAAAGTAAATTATCAAAAAAACTTTGAAGGAGAACCAACAGCTATTAGTAATCCAGAAATGTTAACGATGAAATGGCATCACGGACATAACAATAGTATTGTAAATGGTATTCCAAGAATTGGTTTTATGAAAGGTGGTGAAGCTGCAAAGTGGAAAGATGTAGATATGGCCGATCATTTTTTAGAAAAAGCGAAAGCTTATGTTAAAAAAGAGAAAGAGCATCCTTTTTTCTTGTATTATGCACTTCAACAGCCTCATGTACCTAGAACGCCTCATCCACGTTTTGCTGGAAAATCAGGTTTAGGACCTCGTGGAGACGTAATTTTAGAAGCTGATTGGGTGATTGGTGAGTTTATAAAAACTTTAGAAACTGAAGGGCTTTTAGAAAACACGATGATTATATTTTCAAGTGATAATGGTCCTGTTTTAAATGATGGTTACGAGGATGATGCTGTTGAAAAAATAGGTGATCACGATCCTAAAGGAGGCTTACGTGGAGGAAAATATAGCTTGTTTGATGCCGGAACACATGTCCCATTTATTACTTATTGGAAAGGGAAAATAAAACCACAAGTATCAGATGCCTTAGTTTGTCAGGTTGATTTATTGGCTTCATTAGCTAGTCTTATTGATGGTAAAATAAAAACTTCTGATAGTGAAAATATTTTACCAGCGTTTTTAGGGCAAAGCAAAGAAGGTCGTAAGTCATTAGTTTTGGAGGCAAATACCAAAACAGCTTATCGTGAAGGAAATTGGATGATGATTCCTCCTTACTCAGGTGAGGCTATAAATACTTTAGTTAATATAGAATTAGGAAACTCTAGTGAGTATCAATTATATCATTTAAAAGACGATAAAGGACAGCAAAATAATTTAGCTCATTCAAACCCAAAGAAATTACAAGAAATGATTAAAAATTTCGAAGCAATTCGTGGAGAGAATGATGCAAATACTGAAGAATTAGAGTTGAAATAAGAATAAATTATGAGCACGAAAATTTCAAATATTAAAACACGTCTGTTTACAGTGCCTTTACCAGAGGTAATGTCAGATGCAAAGCATGGAGATCACTATCATTTTGAGTTGGTAACAGTAACTGTTACGTTAGAAGATGGTAGCGAAGGAACTGGTTATACTTATACAGGAGGTAAAGGAGGTTACGCTATTAAGGCAATGGTAGAACACGATTTTACCAATGTATTAATTGGTAAAGACGGAACAGATATAGAAGGGATTTATGACTTTTTAGAGTGGCATATTCACTATGTAGGTCGTGGAGGGATTGCTTCTTTTGCAATTTCTGCAGTAGATATTGCATTGTGGGACATCCGTTGTAAAAAAGCAGGACAGCCTTTATGGAAAATGGCTGGTGGAGCAGGAAATACTTGTAAAGCTTACTGTGGAGGAATTGATTTAATGTTTCCAATAGAGAAACTTTTAAATAATATGAAAGGTTATTTAGAAAGTGGATTTAATGCAGTGAAAATTAAAATTGGACGCGAAAATTTAGAAGAAGATTTAGAGCGTATCAAAGCAGTTAGAGAATATATTGGACCTGATGTTACTTTTATGGTAGATGCCAATTACTCTATGACAGTAGAAAAAGCTATCAAAGCAATTGAAGGATTTAAAGATCAAAATATTACTTGGTTTGAAGAGCCGATTATTCCAGATAATTACAAAGGATTTGCAGAAATTGTAGAAGCGACTGGTTTTCCATTAGCTATGGGAGAAAACTTACACACAATTCATGAATTTGAATATGCGTTTGACCAGGCAAAATTATCATTTATTCAACCAGATGCTTCTAATTGTGGAGGGGTTACAGGATGGTTGGCAGCTGCAAGATTAGCAGACAAGCATGGAATTCCTGCTTGTTCTCATGGAATGCAAGAGTTACATGTAAGCTTGGTATCTGCACAACCAAATTCAGGATGGTTAGAAGTTCATAGTTTTCCTATAGATCAATATACTACTAGACCTTTGGTGGTAGAAAATTACAGAGCTGTAGCACCAGATTATCCAGGAGTTGGAGTCATTTTTGATTGGCAAAAATTAAATCCATACGAACAAAAATAAATATATTTATGAGCATAAAACAATCAATCTTTGGAACCCATAATAACCAAGATATTTATTTGTATTCGATTAAGAATGCGAATGGAGTTGAGGTAAAAATCACAAATTATGGAGCAACTATTACCGCTATAAAAGTACCTAATTCAAACGGAGAGATAGAAAATATAGCTTGTGGCTTTGATACTTTAGAAGGATATTTCTCAGAAGAGTATAAAAACAATTCTCCTTATTTTGGAGGAACAGTAGGTAGATATTGTTCTCAAATAAAAAACGCAAGTTTTGAGTTGAATGGTAAAGTTTATCAGCTAGAAAATAATTGTGGTGATAATAATTTACACGGAGGTGTTGTTGGGTTTGATAAAAAAGTTTGGAATGTTTTAGTCATAGATACAGAACAAGGAAAAGGAGTTGAAATGTCTTTGCTTAGTAAAGATATGGAAGAAGGATTTCCAGGAAATGTAAATGTAAAAGTTACTTTTTTATTGAATGATGAAAATGAGTTGTCTATAAACTATTATGCTGTTCCCGATGCGGATACACCATTGTCGTTAACCAATCATACTTATTTCAATTTATCAGGATTTTCAGAAGGAGTTGAAAATCATACGGCTACAGTTCATACAAATCAAAGATTAGCTCTTGATACTACAGGAGCTGCTACAGGTGAAATTGTAAATGTTACAGGAAAAGAAGACGATTTACGTGATGGTAAACACATTGGAGATGTTCATGATTTAATGGAAGATGGATTTGAGCATTTTTATGTTTTTGACAATGCAAAAGAAATAGTAAAGCACACAGCATCTGTTACATTTAAAGAAAGTGGTAGAAGTTTAGAGGTGTTTACCACAGAGCCTTGTATGCTTTTTTATACAGGAAAATATACTTCTGATGCATTAAAAAGAGAGAATGGAGAGCAATATGGTAAATACCGTGGATTTTGTTGTGAAACACATAGATATCCTAATGGGCCAAATATTAAAAATTCTCCAAAATCAATTACCAAAGCAGGAGAAGAATTTAACAGTACCACCATTTTTAAATTTGGATGGTAGTATATTTTTAACTTAAATAACTAGAAAAAATGATAGAAGGAATATTATTAGCTATTGGGGCTGGATTAATGTTAGGGCTGTACGCACTACCAGAAAAATTTACCAAAGATTTTAAATTTGAAAATACTTGGGGGTTGTTTTTTATGATGACTATGTTTTTAGTACCAATAATCGCATCATTTGTATTGATTAAAGATTTTAAAGATGTTTTTGCAGCCATTCCTACAGAGGTAATTGTAAAAATGGGAGTTGCTAGTTTCTTATGGGGAATTGGAGTTATGATGTGGGGAAAAGCAATTAGCCATATAGGATTGTCTTTAGGTTTTTCATTATTTATTGGAACAGTAATTTTAGTAGGATCTATTTTGCCTTTTGTAGTAGATGGATTACCAGAAAGTAATGTGTTTTTTACTATTTTGGGAGGAATTTTTATTGTGTTGTTAGGAGTGTTATTCAATGGTCAAGCTGGGTTTACTAGAGAGCTAGATGAATTGGAGTCTGGAAACAGTAAAAAAGAAAAAGGTTCTATGGTAAAAGGAGTTTCTATTGCTGTAATTGGAGGTTTGTTGGCTACAGGGTTTAGTTATGCAAATGCAGTAGGGCGACCATTAATTCACGAAGCTTGTCAAGCAGCAGGAAATGCAGAATGGGTAACAGCAGTTGCAGTTATGTTTCCTATTTTTATTAGTGGTGGAATTGTAATGGCAGCATATTTTGCTTATGAATTAACCATCAAAAAATCATGGGGAGATTTTAAAACACCTCATTTTACTAAAAATTTATGGTTAATTTTAGTGATGGCAGTATTCCATTACGCAGCTTCGGCATTGTTTGCTTTTGCAGCATTTAAGTTAGGAGAAGTAGGAAATACCGTAGGATATGCTATTTTTAACACCTCGTGTGTAGCTACTGCTATTGTGAGTGGTATTGTAACCAAAGAATGGATAGATGCCTCTAGCAAAGCTAAAAATTATTTATACTTAAGTTTGGTTTGTATGATAGGTGGTATTTTATTGATTGCTTATTCTAATAGCATAAGTTAAATATTATTAAGAAAAGATATAGAAGAAATAATTCTAAAATTTAAACACTAAAAGAAGATGAAAAAAATAAAATTTTTAATTCCAATTGTATTAGGAGTTACTTTGTTCTCTTGTCAACAATCAAAAGAAGAGGTGAATAATTGTGATAAAAAAATAGTTCCAACAGAAGATCAAATGGATTTTTTAGGAATTACAAATAAAGATAAATTAAGTGCAGCCTCTAAAAGAGCTTTGTTATGGGATGAAGAATTAGTTAAAGGGAATGATTGGTTTTTTTCTTACGAAACATATGATTTAAAAGGAGACTTAGCATATGAAGAAGGTGTGGTAAGAAGAGATCCAAGTGCTATGATAAAGCATGATGGGAAATATTATGTATGGTATTCAAAGAGTGTTGGTCCTACAGATGGTTTTGGAGGAGATATAGAAAATGATAAAGTTTTTCCTTGGGATAGATGTGATATTTGGTATGCTACCTCTAAAGATGGTTTAACGTGGAAAGAAGAAGGTTTGGCAGTAGCTAGAGGAGAAAAAGGTACTTACGATGATCGTTCTGTGTTTACGGTAGAAATTATGGAAAATGATGGGTTATACTACTTATGTTATCAAACAATTGGTGGTTTATATAATGTTAGAACTAAAAATCAAATAGGATTGGCTTGGTCAACATCACCAAATGGACCTTGGACAAAAAGTGAAGAGCCTATTTTAAGCCCTGCAGATAATGGGATTTGGAAAGGAGAGGAGCAAGATAGATTTGCAGTTATCAAAAAAGGAGATTTTGATAGCCACAAAGTACACGATCCATGTATTTTACCATATAAAGGAAAATTTTATTTGTACTATAAAGGAGAGCAAATGGGAGAAGCTATTACATTTGGTGGTCGTCAAATTAGACATGGAGTTGCGATTGCAGACAATCCAAAAGGGCCTTATGTAAAATCTGAATACAACCCAATTTCTAACAGTGGACACGAAATTTGTGTTTGGCCTTATAATGGAGGAATTGCTTCGTTAATTACTACAGATGGTCCAGAAAAGAATACAGTTCAATGGTCACCTGATGGGATTAACTTTGATATTAAAGCTGTTGTAAAAGGAGCTCCACATGCAATTGGTTTAAACAGAACTGCAGATAACGAAAAAGAACCAACTGAAATTTTACGTTGGGGATTGACACATGAATACAGAACTTACAATTACCAATATATTCGTGGGTTTAAAACTGCTAGAATGATCCGTCATACAGCAAAAGGTGTGGTAAAAGGAAAAGAAGTAAAAGTAGGAGATCAAAAATAGATTTTAATGCTTTAAATATAAAAGAGACTATATACCTATATAGTCTCTTTTTTTTATGGTCAGTTTTAATTTTGATGAGTTAAAATAAAATGTTGGATATGAAACTGAATTAGGTACTATAAAACCTAGAGGTCTTTAGTTTTATAAAATAATTGTAAAAGACTGGGCTTTATTAATTTATGCGTATCTTATAAGATGTCATTTTTAAAAAATGAAATCATGAAAAATAAAACATTAGGAATTATTTGTATTTTACTTATTTCAGTATCTGCATGTAAAAAAGATAGTGATCCTGAAAATAACGAACCTCAATCTGTAGTTGGTGTTTGGGCAATTAAAAACGGGGTAGAGTTTTCTTATTTAACATTGTTGTCAAACAATACGTTTATGTATGCAGAAAACGATGCAGACATTGAATCGGAGGCAGAGAATGGGTTGGAGCTAGGTACGTATTCTTATAATTCAGACAAGGAACAAATAACCTTTAATATTGTGTATGATGATAACGATCCTGGGAATGAATCTGGTATTGGTGATGCTGGAACGCCAGCAATATTTGAAGCTTCAGTTTTAGAAAGTGGAGCTAAATTAAGCCTTTTAAATGGAGAGTTAATTTTTAATAAGAAGGAATTCACAGATTCATCTCCTATTACAGGGGTTTGGGGTGTAGAAAATGGGACTGAATTTTCTTATTTAACATTGTTGTCAGACAATACATTTTTGTATGGAGAAAATGATTTAGACACAACATCTGATTTAGAGAATGGAATAGAAGTTGGTACCTATGTATATAACTCAACTAATGGAACGATAACTTTTACAATTGTGTATGATGATAACGATTCTGGAAATGATTCTGGTATTGGTGATATTGGAACAGATAGTACGATTGATGTAGTATTATCTAATGGGAACAACACATTAACCATTTCTGGTTTAGTGCTTACAAAAGCCTTGTAGATAGATAAATAAAATAAAAAAGCTCGAGAAATTTCTCGAGCTTTTTTATTATTTAAAAGTACTAATTGTAATTCTTTCTCTTAAAGATTTAAAGTAATCAAAAGATTTGATGAGTCTAGAACCAAACCAACTAAACATTTCGCCATCTACATAAACAGCGCTTGCATGATGGGTAAATCTTCCCATTTCAAAAACGTGTTTGTCTTTAAAAGGAAAAGGTTCCGAAGAAAAGAATACATAATCAGGATCTCCCTCTAATCTTATTCTTTTAGCCTCTATAGTTGGGTATATTTCTTTTTTGTTTTTATAAATATTGTCAAACTTATTAAGGGTTAACAAAGAGTTGATAAAGGTATTGTTCCCTGCTGCCATCCATGGGTTATACCAAATAAAATAAGCCGATTTTTTAACTTCAAAATCTTTAATAAACCATTTAAAATCGTCTAGTTTTAAGTTGATTTTATGGTTAATTAATTGTGCATCAACTCTACGGTTTAACATCAATCCCATTTTTTGAATCATACGAACTGCATCATCAACACTGTTTACTACTGTTACATAAACTTGGGTAAATTCTTGTAATTGTTTTACAATTTCGGGAGTGTTTTCTTCTTTGTTACAAAAAACAATATCAGGTTGAAGTTCTTTTATTTTTTCAATTTTAGCATCTTTAGTACCACCAACAATGGTTTTTGTATGTCTAAAATGAACAGGATGAACACAGAATTTTGTGATTCCTACAATGTTTTCTTCTAGGTTTAAATCGTATAAAGTTTCGGTAATAGAAGGCACTAAAGAAACTATTTTCTTAGGTGTTTTTTCAAACGTCAATTCATTTCCTAAATCATCAAAATAAGTCATTAGGCAATATTGTTATCAGCTAAAATTTTAGCCATTTGTGCTTGTAGTTTTTGTGCTTCTATTTGTGCTGCATTGGCAAAATCTTCTCCTTTACTAGCATAAATAATTCCTCTTGATGAGTTGATTAACAATCCTATGTTTTCTTTGTTTAAACCAAACTCACAAACTCCTTCTAAACTACCTCCTTGAGCACCCACTCCAGGAACTAGTAAAAAACTATTTGGAGCAATTTCTCTAATTCCTTTAAAGTATTCTGCTTTGGTAGCACCAACCACAAACATTAAGTTTTCTGAGTTGTTCCAAGTTAAAGAAGTTTTAATTACTTCTTTATACAAAGGTTTGTTATTGATTAAATCTTTTCCTTGAAAGTCTAATCCTCCTTTATTAGATGTTAAAGCTAACATAATGGTGAATTTATCCTTAAAGGCTAAAAAAGGCTCTACCGAATCGCTTCCCATGTAAGGAGCAACAGTAACAGAATCAAAATTTAAATCTTCAAAAAAAGCTTTAGCATACATGGTAGAAGTGTTTCCAATGTCTCCACGTTTAGCATCGGCAATAGTAAAAATTTCAGGATAATTTTGGTTGATATAATTGATGGTTTTGTCTAAAGATTGCCAACCTTTAATTCCATATGCTTCGTAAAAAGCAGTGTTAGGTTTGTAGGCAACGGCAAGGTGATGAGTAGCATCAATAATTTGTTTGTTGAATTCAAAAATAGGATCTTCTGTGTTTAATAAATGTGATGGTGTTTTAGTGAGATCAACATCTAAACCTACACATAAAAAAGATTTTTTCTTTTTAATTTCTCCAACCAATTCTGTAATTGTCATCTGTATATTTTTTACTGTTTTTCTAAGCTGTAAAAATACAGATATCCTTAGAAATAAACACGATTAATTATAGTTCGTAATTTTTAGACGCATCTAATTTTATAAAAACAAATAGCAGCATGGTAAATCCCCATAATGATGAACCTCCATAGCTAAAAAAGGGTAGTGGAATACCAATGGTTGGAAACAAACCAATAACCATGGCTATGTTTATCAATACATGAAAAAAGAACACACAAGCCACTCCATAACCGTAAATTCTACTGAATTTAGATTTTTGTTTTTCTGCTAAGTATAAAATTCTTAGAATAAAGGTCATAAATAATACAACCACTAAAGCAGAACCCCAAAATCCCCATTCTTCTCCTATGGTACTAAAAATATAATCGGTGTCTTGTTCTGGAACAAATTTACCTTGGGTTCTATCTCCTTGTAAATATCCTTTACCCCAAAATCCACCAGAAGAAATGGTTTTAATAGATTGATAAGTGTTGTATCCAATATCGCTAGTATCATCACTTAATCCTAATAAAATATTAAATCTATCTCTGTGTCTTTGCTGAAAAACATAATGGAACAAAAAGTATACACTATAAATATAACCACTAATAAGAATTAGTATTCCTATAATTTTAGGCCAAACAAAGCGAAGTATTTTTTTTCGAACTTTAGAAATATACCAAAGTATGACAGCAGTGATGATACAAGCGCCAGAAATAACATATATGTATCCAAAAACAAGAGTAGTTACAAAAAGGATGATAGCCAATGTTCCTACGATTAAAATGTTTGAATGTAGTCCTTCTCTATAGAACAAAAGGATAAAAGAAATATAAACCAATGCAGAACCTGGATCGGGTTGTAGGGTAATTAATATGGCAGGAATCATAATAATTACAAAGGTTTTTACTTTGTTTTTAAATGGCTTAAAACTAAACTGACGTTCGTTTAAAAGTCTTGCCAATGCCAATACAGTTCCTGTTTTGGCAAATTCTGTGGGTTGAATACTAAAACTACCAATGGCATACCAAGAAGTAGCTCCATTAATGTTTTTACCAACAATAAAAAGTCCTGCAAGTAAAATCATACAGGCCAAATAAATATAGGCTGCAAATTTTTCGTAAAAGCTACTTTCTATAAAAAGGAAAAAAATAGCAATAACTACTGATAGTCCCATCCAAATAATTTGCTTTCCGTAACGCGTACTAAAGTCTAATAATTCTTGATGGTTTTCGGAACTGGATGCCGCATATATATTCATCCATCCAAAACAGATAAGGATTAAATATATAAAGACTAATAGCCAGTCTATATGTGGTAATAAATTAATTCTGTGATTTCTCAAGTAATTGTATTGAAAGTTGTTTTTTATATTCTGCTTCTAACGAGGTATTGATAATTCTCTCTTCCCACCATTTTAATGAGGTAGAAGTTCCTTTTAAATATTTTTCTATCATTAAACTTGCTATTGGGGCAGCAATGGTAGAACCAAATCCTCCATTTTCTACAAAAATAGCCAAAGCAATTTTAGGATTGTCTTTTGGAGCAAAAGCCACAAATATAGAGTGGTCTGCTACTTCATATCTAACCCCATTTTTACGGATGTAATTCTGTACAGTTCCCGTTTTTCCACAAATATCTATGTCTTTTATTTTTACATGTTTTGCAGTTCCACTTTGGTATACATCAAACATACCGTTAATCACCGGTTCAAAATTTTCTGGATCGATGGTAGTTTGTTTCTTAGTTGTATATTTTTCTATTTCAATAGGATTTCCATTTACTTTTTTTAGAATGTGAGGTGTAAAATAATAACCTCTATTGGCAATGGCAGCAATCATATTGGCTAGTTGAATTGGAGTGGTTAAAATTTCTCCCTGTCCAATTGCGTTTGAAATGATGGTGCTATACCTCCAAGTTTTTCGTGGATAAACTTTGTCATAATAATCTGCAGTAGGAATAAATCCTTTGGCACCAATAGGTAAATCATATCCCAAATAATTTCCTAAACCAAAACTGTGTAAATGTTCTACCCAGTGTGTTAAACTTTCTTGAGATGAAGAATATTTTTCGATCAATAATTTATAAACGTTAGAGAAATAACTGTTACAAGATTTTGCAATTCCTAATCTTAAATCAATTGGTCTGCCTGTAATTCCACAGTGGCAACCCATAAAAGCACCATTTCTACTTCCGTATCTGTAACCATGATGACAATAAAATCCTGTTTTTGGTGTGATGACATTTTCTTGCAGTCCAATTAAACCTTGAATAAGTTTAAAAGGAGAACCTGGAGCATATGTTGATTGCAACCCTCTATCAAACATGGGTTTACTGATGGTGTCGTTAAATAGTTTTACTGAATTTTTAGACCTTTCTCTACCCACCATTAAATTAGGATCGTAGTTTGGGGCAGTTACCAAGGCTAAAATTTCTCCAGTACTAGGTTCAATAGCAACAATTCCACCTCTTTTGTTGTTCATTAACAATTCTCCGTAGGCCTGTAAATCTAAATCAATAGTTAAGGATAAATCTTTACCAGGTTTAGGAAGTGTGTCGTAAATTCCCTCTTTGTATGGACCAATAACTTTGTTTAACCTGTTTCTAAGTTTGTATGATACTCCTTTGGTTCCTCTAAGAATGTTTTCGTATTCCTTTTCAATTCCTTGAGTTCCTACCAATTCTCCTTGTTCGTAATAAGGGTTTTTTCTAGCCAGTTCCTCATTTACTTCATTGATATATCCTAAAACATTGGCAGCAGATTTATGAGGATATTTTCGCAAAGATTTACGTTGAATAGAAAAGCCTTTGTATTTGTGTATTTTTTCTTGTAGATAAGCGTAATCTTCTTTAGATAATTGACTTAAAAAAACAGAAGGTAACCAAGGAGAATATACTCTCGATTTAGCCAGTTTTTCAATCAGATAATTTTTGTCAATTTTTAATAAATCACAAAATTCTAAAGTATCAAAAGGTTTTACCTCGTTAGGAATTACTTTAACATCATAAGTTTGCTCATTTGCTACGAGTAATTTTCCATTTCTATCGTAAACAAAACCTCTCTCAGGATAGGTATAGATACGCTTAATTGCAGATCCTTTTAAGGAAATGTCATTATCATCGTGATGAACAACTTGTAAGAAAAAAAGTCTTGCAACAAATATAAATCCTGTGATTACTACTAGTATAGGGAATAACAGGTTTCTTTTTTTCATTGCTTTTTAGTTGAGGTAAATATGGATAAGAAAATTACGACCACAAAGGTAGTAAATAAACTATTAGTGAAAGTTTTGAAAAGGATACTTCCAGCGTATGAAACGCTAAAATATTCTAAAACGTATACTATAAATTGATGTATAAATGCTAAAGTTAAAATTAGCATGATTTTAGGCATAGTTCCATAATTGCTGTACCTAAAAAGTTTTAAGTTTAAATCTTTATCATTAAAAATAAATTTAATGATTGGCAATCTGATATAACAAATAAATAGAAGTGCTGCGGTATTTACACCTCCAGAGTTGCTAAAAGAATCTAGTATAATTCCAAAAAAGAAAACATTAATTAGCATACTAGTAATGTCTTTTCTAAGCGGATACCACAATACAAATAACAAGGAAATTTGTGGATTGATGTATCCAAAAATACGCATATGGTTTGCTATGAGTACCTGTAAAGGAATCAATAATAAAAACCGACCTAATATTTTAAAAGAGTCACTATTCATTTCTTCGGTTTTCTAGGTTCTCTATTTCAGTTTTATGTAAATTTTTAATAATATAAACGTTGGTTACGTTTCTAATATCATTAAATAAAGACACGTCTATTTGTTCATATCTGTTGTTACGATATGTGATGTTAGATACACTACCAATTAAAATTCCTGCAGGAAAAATACTAGATCTACCTCCAGTTATAATGGTGTCTCCTACTTTTAAAACAGCTTGTCTAGGAATATCTTTAAGTTGCGCTTCTTTAGTAGATTTTCCATTCCATGAAAGTGTTCCAAAATAATCTGCATTTTTTAATTTTGCATTAACTTTAAAGTTGGTGTTTAACACAGAAATAGCAGAAACATAATTACTAGATACATTTGTTGTAATCCCTATAATTCCTTTAGGATTCACAACAGCCATATCTACATTAACACTATCATTTAACCCTTTGTCTATGGTAATGAAATTGTTGTTTTTATGAAAATCATTATTGATGATTTTTGCTGGAGTGTATTTATATTTTTGCTGATTTAAAGCATCTACACTATCTAAAAAAACTGTTTTTTTAGGAGTACTAGCAATAATATAATTGATAAGTTTAGTATTTTCTTCTGCTAACAACTTATTTTCTTCCTTAAGGTGCAAATAATCTCTAAATGATGTGACATTATTATACAATCCTCCTGAAATTGCGTTTGCAGAATTGATAAACTTACTTTTTCTATAAGAGTGAAATTGAATGGTTAAAAACAATGCAATCAATTCTAAAACAAAAAATAAGAGGAAGCTCCTGTTTTTTTGAATTAAATATAAAATGAATTGCATGCGCCTAGCTTAATAAAACAGATTTGTATTTTTCTAATTCTTTTAAAGCGATTCCTGTACCTCTTACAACTGCTCTTAAAGGATCTTCGGCAATGTACACCGGTAAGTCTGTTTTTCTAGATAAACGTTTGTCTAAACCCCTTAACATAGATCCACCTCCGGCTAAATAAATTCCTGTATTATAAATATCAGCAGCTAATTCTGGTGGAGTAGAAGATAAACACTCCATCACCGCATCTTCAATTCTAAGAATAGATTTGTCTAAAGCTTTGGCAATTTCTCTGTAAGATACTTGCACTTGTTTTGGCTTACCACTTAATAAGTCACGACCTTGCACCAGCATATCATCTGGAGGTGTTTCTAAATCTTCGGTAGCAGCACCAATTTGTATTTTAATTTTTTCGGCAGTCGTTTCTCCAACGTGTAAGTTGTGTTGGGTACGCATGTAGTACATAATGTCATTGGTAAATAAATCACCAGCAACTTTTACAGATTTATCACAAACAATTCCTGCAAGAGCAATTACGGCAATTTCTGTAGTACCACCACCTATATCAATAATCATGTTACCACGTGGTTCCATAATATCAATACCTACACCAATGGCCGCAGCCATTGGTTCGTAGATAAGGTATATTTCTTTTGCATTCATATGAATGGCAGAGTCTCTAACGGCTCTTTTTTCAACTTCTGTAATTCCAGATGGAATACAAATAACCATTCTTAATGAAGGAGCAAAAACTTTCTTTTTAATAGAAGGAATGCTTTTTACAAACTCTTTAATCATTTCTTCTGATGCTTGGAAATCTGCAATAACTCCATCTTTTAACGGACGGATAGTTTTAATGTTTTCATGTGTTTTTCCTTGCATCAAACTAGCATCTCTACCAGTAGCGATAATTTTCCCAGTGGTCCTATCTCTTGCTACAATAGAGGGTGAGTCAATCACTACTTTTCCATCGTGAATGATAAGTGTGTTGGCTGTACCTAAATCAATAGCAATGTCTTCGGTCCAAAAGTCAAAAAATCCCATGTTTCTAGTTTGTGTTTTTTAATTCCTACGTAGTCTAAACAAATGTAATCAAATTAATGTTTGAAATGACGAGTTCCTGTCATTACCATTCCAATTCCATTTTCGTTACAATAATCGATAGACAATTGATCTTTTATTGATCCTCCAGGCTGAATTACAGCTTCGATTCCTGCTTTGTGAGCAATTTCTACACAGTCAGGGAAAGGGAAAAAAGCATCACTTGCCATCACAGCACCTTTTAAATCAAACTTAAAGTGATTTGCTTTTGCAATGGCTTGCTCTAAAGCATCTACACGAGAAGTTTGTCCGGTACCACCTGCACATAACGTTTTATTCTTTACTAATATTATAGTATTAGACTTGGTATGTTTACAAATTTTAGAAGCGAACAATAAATCTTCGATTTGAGCATCGGTAACTACTTTTTCTGTTACGTTTTTCAAATCTTCTTTTTTATCTGTAATTAAGTTTGCATCTTGGAATAACACTCCGTTTAATGCAGTACGGTAAGAAATTTTTGGTAACTCAACATCTTTTAAAATTAAGATGACTCTGTTTTTCTTTCCTTTTAATACTTCTAAAGCATCAGCATCATAAGCTGGAGCAATTACAACTTCACAGAATAATTTGTGAATTTCTTCGGCAGTAGCTAAATCAATAGTTTTGTTGGCAATTAATACTCCACCAAAAGCAGAAGTAGGATCACCAGCCAAAGCATCAACATAAGCATCTTTTAAATTATCTCTTTGTGCAAAACCACAAGCATTGTTGTGTTTTAAAATAGCAAAAGTAGGAGCTTCTCCTTTAAATTCGTTAATTAAATTAACCGCAGCATCAACATCTAATAAGTTGTTAAAAGATAATTCTTTACCGTGTAATTTTTCGAACATAGCTTCTAAGTCACCATAGAAAGCACCTTTTTGATGAGGGTTTTCTCCGTAACGTAAAGGAGTTACTTTGTCAAAAGATTGACGGAAGTTGTTTTCCTCTTCGTTCATGTAGTTATAGATAGCAGAATCGTAGTGAGAAGAAACAGCAAATGCTTTTGCTGAAAAACGCTTACGATCTTCTATAGTTGTATTTCCATTATCTGCAGAAATAATATTTAAAAACTCATCGTATTGTTCCATAGAAGAAACACAGATTACGTCTTTAAAGTTTTTAGCAGCAGCTCTAATTAAAGAAATTCCACCGATATCAATCTTTTCGATAATATCTTGTTCAGGAGCACCACTTGCTACTGTTTTTTCAAAAGGGTATAAGTCAACAATCACAATATCCATTTCTGGAATTTCAAACTCAGCCAATTGTGCTTTGTCTCCATCGTTGTCTCTACGGCTTAAAATACCTCCAAAAACTTTTGGATGTAAAGTTTTAACACGTCCCCCTAAAATTGATGGATATGAAGTAATGTCTTCAACAGCCACACAATCAATACCTAAGTCTCTAATGAATTTTTCAGTTCCACCAGTTGTGTAAATAGTAATTCCTAACTCGTTAAATTTTCTAACAATTGGCTCTAAACCATCTTTGTGAAATACTGAAATTAAAGCTGATTTAGCTTGCTTAGTAGTGCTCATTTTTATGAATTTCGATTAAAAGGGCAAAATTACTAAAAGTCCCTCAAACCCTAAACTATTGAACTGTTTAATTATTAAACTTTTATTTATTTTTTCTTTATTTGTTTTTATAAGTTTAAATTTGGTCTAAAATTGTTGCTTAGCTATGAAGAATAAAAAAATATGGTGGTTCTTATTGCGTTTTTTTGGAACCTATTTTTTATTTTTTTTAGGGTATTCAATATTTTTGATGAGCACCGAGACTAAGGTGCCAAATTTTAAATCTGACCCCATAACACACCATGTTGCCGCTAGTACAAATTGGCTTTTAAATGTTTGGGATGCTAACGCTCAGATTGAGCAACATACAGAAGAATTGTCTATAAAACTTTTTGTTGATAATAATTATGTAGCTAGAGTTATAGAAGGATGTAATTCTATGAGTATTATTATTTTATTTATTGCTTTTATAGTTGCTTTTAAAGGAGATTGGAAAAAAACATGCTTGTTTGCTATTATAGGTGGATTTACTATTTATTTGGTAAATATTATTAGGATTGCCATGTTAGCATATGGGATGGTGTATTTTAAGAAATACGAAATCATTTTACATGATTTATTATTTCCTGCTGTTATTTATGGCTATGTATTTTTATTATGGGTAATTTGGGTAAACAGATTTTCTAATTTAAAAAAGAGAACCTCATGAAAAGGTGGATGCGATTTATATTGATATCACTTTTGTTTTTTCTTTTGATTCTTGTTAGAGCATATGAAAAAACATTGTTTTACGATCCGTTAGAAAAGTATTATGAGCATGATTACTTGTATTTGCCATTGCCAGAGGTAAATACCTATCAGTTGTTTGTTTCTTATTTTTTTAGATATTTTATCAACTCAATCATTTCTTTTGCCATTCTAAAAGTAGCTTTTCCACATAGATCTTTTATTAGAACCATTGCAAGTTTTTATGCATTGGCCTTTATATTATTATCAACGGTTCTTTTTAGTTTGATAATATTTAATATTGATGTTGGGTATTTGTTCCCATTTTACATCAGAAGGTTTATTGTTCACCCAGTATTTATTATTGTACTACTGCCATTTATGTATTTGATGAGAAAGCGTTATAGGCTTAATTTATAATTCATTGTATTAATATGATTTAGTTAACCTTTAACTGTTTTTCAAATTGTATTTTTGCCGCTTAATTATTTTTTATGTGGATTTACTTTGGTTTATTGGCAGCCTTATTTTTAAGTGTTAATGCTATATGCAGAAAAAGAAGTGTAAAGGGAAACGCACTTTTTCCTGTGCTATTCATTAGTAATGGAATTAGTACTTTGGTTATTGCACCTATTTTTATCGGTTCGTTTTTTTATCCAGAGTTATTACAAAAAGCAGGAATGTATATTTCTGATATTGCAATCCAAGATCATTTTTTTATAGGTATAAAGTCGTTGATTATGACTTGTTCTTGGGTGTTAACCTTTTACGCTTTAAAACATTTACCCATTACAATTGTTGCTCCTATTAGAGCAGCGGGGCCTTTCTTTACTTTTTTAGGCGCAATCATTATATATAGAGAAAATCCTAGTTTGTTACAATGGATTGGTTTCTTTTTAATTGTAATTTCAATGTTAGCCTATTCACGAGTAGGGAAAAAAGAAGGGATTATTTTTAAAAATAACAAAGGAATATTTGCCATTGTTGGTGCAACTTTTTTGGGAGCTAGTAGTGGTTTGTATGATAAGTTTTTATTTCAATATCAACATTACGAAGTACTTACAGTACAATGGTGGTTTTTCTTTTATGTAACCCTTTTTATGTTTTTACTGGTTTACTTTGTTTATCTGCCTAGAAAAAAGGAAATGGGAGAATTTAAGTGGCATTGGTCTATTGCTGCCATAGGGGTTTTAATGATTTTGGCTGATTACTTTTACTTTAGAGGATTACAAGATCCTGAGGTTTTAATTATGCTGATGTCTGCTTTAAAACGAAGTCAAATTTTGTTTACTGTTGTAATTGGAGGTTTTATATTTAAAGAAAAGAATAAAAAACTTAAACTAATTCCATTGTTAGGTGTAATGCTAGGAGTTTTGTGTTTAATGTATAGTGCTTAAATAGACACTAAAATAACAGCAATTAAGCCTAGAATAATTCCAATCGTTTTTAACAAAGTTAATTTCTCTGCTAAAAAAATAACACCCAAAGCAATAGTTACTAATAAGGCCAAATTTCGGATAGGTACTACCGTACTTAATTTTCCGTTTTTTAAAGCTAAAAACCAACATACTTGAGCTAGTCCGCCTAGTACACCACCAATCACTAAAAATTTAAGGTGTTTATAATCTAGTTTAGTTTTTTCAATAATTGCTAAAACCGCTAAAACAATCATGTGACTCATGATGAATATAGAGGCTCCTAAACCTGTTGAAAAAAATGGCGTTCCTTGTTTGTAAAAAAACACACAAGAACCAAAAAGAATCATAGCTAAAAAAGCGTAGACGATAGACATAAGGTTTTATTTATATGGGTAATATTATTTTGGCAATGGTGAAATAAATAAAAATCCCTAAGATATCATTACTAGTGGTAATAAAAGGCCCAGTTGCTAAGGCAGGATCAATACCTCTTTTATCTAAAATTAAAGGCACAAAAGTTCCTATCAAAGCGGCCATAATAATAACAACAATTAATGAGGAAGCAATAGTGATGCTTAATAATATATCAGAGTCTTGAATAAATCCGTAAGCAATTACCAAACAACCCAATACGGTACCATTAATAAGACTTAATCCTATTTCTTTAAATAAACGATTCCATAAACTTCCTTTAATATTGTCATTAGCCAAACCTTGTACAATAATAGCAGAAGATTGTACTCCTACATTTCCACCTACAGCAGCAATTAAAGGAGTAAAAAAGAATAATTCGGAATAGTCTCTTAATAAGTGACTATCAAAACTCCCCATAATGGCAGCAGCACATAAACTTCCAAATAAACCTAAAATTAACCAAGGTAACCTAGCTTTGGTAAGTTCTAAAATACTAGCATCTGCTTCTACATCATCTGTTAAACCAGAAGCTAATTGGTAATCTTTTTCTGCTTCATCTTTAATTAAATCAATAATATCATCAACAGAAATTTGTCCAACCAATCTTCCCATTTCATCAACAACAGCAACCACAACAAGGTCGTATTTTTGCATAATTCTTGCTACCTGATCTCCTTTTTCATTGGCTTTTACAGAAGTGATAGAAGGACTGTAAACATCTTTTACTGGTGTTTTTGTAGAAGTTGTTAGTAAACTTTTTAAAGAAAGTCTTCCTTTTAAAACATCGTCGTCATCTACAACATATACGGTGTAAACTTTTTCAATGTCTTCGGCTTGCAATCGCATTTCTTTAATACTTTGCATACAAGTCCAGTTCTCTTTTACCTTTATAAGTTCTTTCCCCATTAACCCCCCAGCAGTATCCTCATCATAACGTAAAAGGTCTACAATATCTTTGGCGTGTTCAATATCTTCTATTTGAGAAATTACCTCATGCATTTGTTGATCCGAAAGTTCAGAAATCATATCTGCGGCATCGTCAGATTCTAATTCATTTACTTCGTTAGCAATTTCTTGAGAAGACATTCCTTTTAAAATCTCTTCACGAACATCTTCATCTAACTCAACAATAGCATCCGATGTTTTATCAGTATCAACAATTTTAATGATAGCAATAGCTAATTCGGGCTCTATTTCTTCAAATAGTTCCGCTAAATCGGCGTAGTGTACATCTTTAAAAACTTCTACAATCTGTTCTGTATTGTTTTCGGCAATAAGTTCAGTTAAGAAGTTGATAAATTCTTTATTGATTTGAAATTCCATCTTTTTCTATTAATGCAGTTAATTCAATAAACCCTTCTACAGAAACTTGTTCGGGTCTTTTATTAAATATGTCTTGAGCTCTTAACTCATCAGAAAGATTTAGACTTTTTAGACTACTACGCATCATTTTTCTACGTTGACCAAAAGCTGTTTTAACCACTTGTTTAAACAATTTATCAGAAACGGGTAAAAACAAATCTTTTTTACGTTTCATAATCATCACTCCAGAATCTACTTTTGGAGGAGGATTAAAAACTGTTGGAGGTACGGTAAATAAATATTCTGTATCGTAATAGGCTTGAGTTAACACAGAAATAATTCCATAGGTTTTACTACCTGGAGCAGCACAAATTCTTTGAGCAACTTCCTTTTGAAACATTCCTCCAAACTCAGGTATTAAAGCTCTAAAATCAATAGTTCTAAAAACAATTTGACTAGAAATATTATAAGGAAAGTTTCCTATAATAGCAAATTGTTGATCTTTAAAAACATCGTTTAAATCAATTTTTAAAAAATCTTTTCCATAAATTCTAGGTCCTAAATGTAGATAATGCGCCTGTAAATATTCTACAGATTCATCATCTATTTCTATAACATGAGTAGTATATTTTTTTTGTAATAGGTACTTGGTCATCATTCCCATACCGGGCCCTATTTCTAAGACATTTTCGTAACCTTTTTCTGATAAAATATCAGCAATTTGCTCGGCAATACTCTCATCTGTTAAAAAGTGTTGACCTAAATGTTTTTTTGCTCTTACTGACATGTTATATGTTTTTTTTATAGTACCTAAAAATAATAAAGGCAACAATGGCTACTAAAATATATGGGATAATCATTAAAGTTACAATTCCATCATTTAGTCCTTTTGCATAAGAACTATCACCACTCTCAACCACTGCTTTACACATAGCACATTGGCTATAGTTAGCTACGGATGATAAGCAGAGTGCTAAAAATAATATGAATTGTAATTTTTTCATTTTTTTCGTTTTCCGAAGATCAACAATCAAACATCGTTTTTCGACTATATGGGCTACTTATTGTAAATTGTTTACTGTTAATTGCTAGCTAACAATATAATAAGGGTTTATCATAATATAAACAATCACTCCTGTAACAGCAACATACAACCAAATAGGAAAAGTGTATTTGGCTATTTTTCTGTGTTTTTCTATATCGTTATTAATTCCTCTTACAAAGGTAGTTAGTACTAATGGAATGACAGCGATAGATAAAATAATATGAGAAATTAAAATAAAAAAGTAAACAGTTCTGATAGCTCCTGTTCCTTTAAATTCAGTTGAATCACTAGTCATATGATATAAAACATACATGACTAAAAACAAGGCTGAACAAACCATAGCGGTTTTAATTAAAAACTCATGTCTTTTGATGTTTCCGTTTTTTACAGCTATTACAGCAGCTACTAATAAAATAGCTGTAATACCATTAATAGTTGCATAAATAGGAGGTAAGAAAATAGGTAAGGTGACGTCTATTTTTACCCCAAATAAAATAGCAACTGCTAGTGGAATGGCAATTGAAAGTAAGGTGATTAATTTTTTATAATTGTTTGTTTTCATACTATTCATTTAATAATAAATCTATGTCTTCTTTTAATAGTTCTACTTCTTCGGTTTCTGTTCCTTGATAGAAAATTTTAGGATTTCCAAACTTATCAGTTCTAGATCTTAAATATCCATTTCTGTCTACCAAAGCAAAATAACCTTGATGTTCAAAACCTCCTGCAACCTCCGGATTTATACCAGCAAAAATATTTAAACCTTTATTAGCCATTTCGTAAATAGCCTCTCTATCTCCTGTTAAAAAGTGCCAGTTTAAACTAGTTACGCCATAACTTTCTGCGTATTCTTTTAGTTTTAATGGAGTATCAACACTTGGGTTAATGGTAAATGATGCAATTCCAAAATCATCTCTTTCTCCAAACTCTTCTTCTAAAAGCAACATGTTTCTATTCATAATAGGGCAGATAGAAGGACAGGTAGTAAAAAAGAATTCGGCAACAAAAACTTTATTGCTGTAGTCTATATTAGAAATAATTTGGTTGTTTTGATCTGTAAAGGTAAACTCGGGCATTTTTCTAGCCTCGTTATTAATTACTAAATAACTTAATCCACTTGCATCTGGCAAGTTATTTGGTTTTATATTTTTTAAACTAGTGCTTTTGGTGTTAGCGTGATATTTAAAATTTCTAGCTACATAAGTTCCAAATAGCAAAACAATAAAAGCGATTCCGATGTATGAATATTTATTTTTCATCTTTTCCTAATCTTTCTTTTCTTGAGGTGGTAGATACTTCTTGCTCGTAAAACACGTTTTCGGTATCGGTTAATAGTTTGTTTTTTAAATCGTTTACAGATGATAAGTCGTAAGCAAATACGTCTTCACCAATTTTATCATCATCCGTTCTTCCTCGTTGATTGTTGTTTTTATCTATAATAAAAGCTTTGTTAGAGGATAGTGATGCGTCTAAATCATTAATAGTTTTTAATGATTGATAAATCTTTAAAGTTTCTAAAGAATCTAAGTGAATAAATTTCCACTTGTAAAATTTATCACCAGCTGTTTTAGATAGTTTTTCTTTAATACTAATAATTTCAGGATTGTTTTTATTTGTGTAAAAAGAAATCATCTGAAACTTTTTATACTTATCTAATTTTTTAAAAACAACCTCGTTTAAATTAAACAATTGTGTCTCTTTTAAATTAGGATGTTTTCCCAAGAAAGTAATCACATTAATATTGTCTTTAAAAGAGATAGTATCTTTTTTAAAAGTGGCTACATCTATAATATTTTCTTTAAAGATTTCGCAAGGCTTAAAGTTTACATCTCCTAAGGATAAAAAAATAAAGAACCCTAATGGACCTATAAATAATAAGATTAAAATGATTTTTTTCTTCATAATCACTGATAATTAAGTACTAAAAAAGGCGGAATAAATCCACCTTTTTATATAAGTTATAATTCAAAAGAATTAGTATTTCCAGTTAATGTAAGGTGCCATTACATCGTGTATATAACCCCCTTCAATTAATAATAATGTTACTAAATAAGGAATTAAAATAATTAATGGTAATATGATTGAATTAACAAAGTTTTTACGTTCGTGATTCATGTGCATAAAGTACCACATAATTCCAGCTGCTTTAACCAAAGTTAAAATGATGAAAATCCAGTTTAATAAAGAAGTTCCTAAAAAGTTGGTAAAGTGTAAGCTATGAGGTTTGATAATACCTAAGATTACTTCAACAATAGTTACTAATGATAAGAATCCGAATACTTGCCAGATTAACTTAGTGTTTGATTCGTGTTGTCCCATAATATATGATGTGAATGCTATCGTTTTTAAAAATTATACTAAGTAGAAGAATGTAAATACAAATACCCACACTAAATCTACAAAGTGCCAGTACAATCCTACTTTTTCTACCATCTCGTAGTGTCCTCTTTTTTCGTAAGTTCCTAACAATACGTTAGCAAAAATAATAATATTTAAGACAATACCAGAACAAACGTGGAAACCGTGGAAACCAGTAATAAAGAAAAAGAAATCTGCAAATTGGCTAGAACCATATTCGTTTACTTCTAAGTTAGCTCCTTCTACAACTCTTGCCGATTGCTCTAAGTATTTTAAAGCTTCTGCTTTATTAAGGATAACTATTTTTTGTTTAGTTTCTGGGTTTATTTTTTCTAAACGGATTCCAATTTCTGGATTGTGTTTAAAAGATTCAATAATTCCTTCGGTAGTATATTCTGATGTAGTTGCTCCTTTTTCATTCCACAATCCGTTGTTACGAGTGTGTTGAACAATAGGATTGTTTTTCTCAGCAAAATCAGCTAAAGCAATTTGTTTTCCTTCTTGGTTAACAAACTGTATGATTTTTCCATCTTTTAATTGAACAGCTCCAAATTCACCGTTGATAAAGTTTTTCCATTCCCAAGCTTGAGAACCAACGAAAACAAGACCTCCAATAATGGTTAAGAACATGTAAAGAATTACCTTATTACGTTTCATTTGGTGACCTGCATCTACAGCCAATACCATGGTAACAGATGAAAAGATTAATATAAAGGTCATTAATGCAACATAGTACATTGGGTAAGTTCCGTGGATTCCTGGAAAGTGAGTAAATACTTCATCTGCAATTGGCCATACATCGATGAATTTAAAACGAGTAAGTCCGTAAGCGGCTAAAAATCCTGCAAAAGTTAAGGCATCTGATAAGATGAAAAACCACATCATCATTTTACCATAACTTGCACCTAATGGTCTAGTAGCTCCACCTTCCCATACATTTGTGTTCTGATCAGCAGTTGTTGCTTTCATAAGTGTTATAATTGATTGTTTTGTTCTGTTTTGTTCAAAAAGGCAAATTTATAAATTTACATTAAGTATTAAAATAAAAGAAGCAAAATAGTATTATCCATAGTAAATCTAAAAAGTGCCAAAAAATACTTCCTAATTCAAAACCTAATGTATTGCCATTGTTGTATTTACCTAATAATTGTCTAATTGTCATAACCACTAAAACAATTAAAGCGGCAAATATATGCAACAAATGTGTAAATACAATAACCATTAACATGGATGATGAGATCAAACTTTTAGGTCCAGTAAAAAATAAACCGTATTGTTTAAGCTCCGAAAAACTATTTACTTGTGATAATACAAATCCAATTCCTAAAAGTAGGGTAATTACTAACAATATTGATGAAATATTGCTTTTTTGTTTTTTAACAGCAATTAATGCTGCATGCATTGTTAAACTACTTACTAAAATTAATATAGTACTTGTAACTAACGAAGTAGGTAACTCAAAACTAACCCAATCTTCGCGATTACTACTAATTACATAAGCACTTACCAAACCAGCAAACATCATGGTCATACTTACCATAGAAATCCACAACATTGGTTTTGCTGTTTTTCTTCTAGCTACATTTAATTCTTGATCTAAAGTCATTTTGTTTTCCATTTTAGTGGAGAAATTTATCTATGATATATATAATTTGAATGGCTGTAATATAAAATACACTAGCCAACATTAACTTTTTTGCTGTTTGTTTACTTAAATCCTTATAAAGTTGTACCCCGTAATAAAAAATAATAGCACCACTCATAAAAATAACAATGGCAGTTATAGGATAAATGTAAAACACACCTGTTAGTTTAAATACAGGAATAATAGACACAAATATTAAAAGTACTGTATATAATAGTATTTGTATAACTGTTTTTCTATCTCTTTTACCAGTTGGTAATAAGTTGTATCCGGCTTTTAAATATTCATCATGTCCTAACCAACCAATTGCCCAAAAGTGAGGGAATTGCCAAAAGAATTGAATCATAAAAAAGATACCAGCTTCAATCCCAAATCTATCCGTAGCGGCTACCCATCCTAGCATAAAAGGTATTGCACCAGGAAAAGCACCTACAAATACAGCAAGTGGAGTTACTCCTTTTAAAGGGGTGTAAGCACAAGTGTATAAAAATATAGATACCGCTCCAAGTAGGGCGCTTTTTTCATTAATAGTATAAAGAATAAATAATCCTAATATGGTAAAAACAATAGCGATAACCATTGCGGTATTGGTATTATATCTACCTGTTGGCAAAGGTCTATTCATTGTTCTTTGCATCAATTTATCGGCATCTATCTCAATAATCTGATTAAAGGCATTAGAAGCTCCTACCATTAAGTAACCTCCAATAGCTAATAATGATACTATTGTGTAGTCGATGGTGTCTGCTGCAAGTAAATAACCAGCTATTGCCGAAAATACGACACTTAGTGAAAGTCCAAATTTGGTAAGTTGTTTAAAGTCGCTTAAAAAGGTGCCTTTATTAATTACCAGTGTTTTATCTTTATTTGGCATTGGGTTTTTGTACTTCTAAAATTTGTGCAAAGATAGAGATATTATTTTCTTAGGAATTGAACTTCTAGATTTTATTATACCTAAGTTTTAATAGTTATTTATACGGATGAAAAAAAAATAAAAAAAAAGCACTTTTATTTTTTGGTGAACAGAAATATCTCTTATATTTGCACTCGCATTTAAAGAAATGCATACGTTCAAAATAACATTGTATTAAACATACCAAATATTTAGTGTAAACTAAATGCTCAAGTGGTGGAATTGGTAGACACGCTGGACTTAAAATCCAGTGGGCAGAAATGCCCGTATGGGTTCAAGTCCCATCTTGAGTACAAAGTTTTAAAGAATAGGTTTACACACGCTCAAGTGGTGGAATTGGTAGACACGCTGGACTTAAAATCCAGTGGGCAGAAATGCCCGTATGGGTTCAAGTCCCATCTTGAGTACGAAAGGGAACAAATCTAATGATTTGTTCCCTTTTTTTTATGTCCTTATTTTAGATAATTTTTAATTCCATAACTGGCTAATACACCTTCTCCTGTAGCAGCAGCAACTTGAGCAATGGCTCCTTCTCTGCAATCTCCAGCCGCAAAAATTCCTTTTACAGAGGTTTCAGCTAAATTTTTGGTAGTAATAAATCCTTTGTCATTTAAATCAACAATATTTTTAAAACTTTTGGTGTTTGGAATTAAACCAATAAATATAAAAGCTCCATCAGCCTTAATTTCTTTAGACTCTTGTGTTTCGTTGTTTTTTATAATTACTCCTTTAAATAAATCTTTATCATTTTTGGTGAATTCAACTGGAGAACTATCGATGTGTACTTCAATGTTTTTAATACTGTTTAGTTTTTCTATATAGGTTTTAGAAGCCTTAAATTCTTTTGATCTGTTAATGATTTTTACTGTTTTGCAGAATCCTGCTAGGAAAATTCCTTCTTCTAAAGCGGAGTTTCCTCCTCCAATAACTATTACTTCTTTATCTCTGTAAAAAGCCCCATCACAGGTAGCACAAAAGTGTACTCCAGAACCAATTAAATCGTTCTCGTTTGGGATTCCTAATTTTCTGTAAGTAGAACCTGTAGACAATACAACTGTTTTGGTTAAATAAGTTCCCATAATAGTGGTTAACTTAAATAAGTCTCCTTTTTTTTCTATAGCAGAAACCTCTTCGCCTGTTTTAATTTCTGCACCATACGTTTTGGCTTGATGCTCCATTCGTTCCATCAGTTTGGGTCCAGAAATTTCATTAAATCCAGGGTAGTTTTCAATTTTTTCTGTTAAAAAGGCATTTCCTCCAATGTTCTTTTTTTCTAAAATTAAAGTACTAAATCTGTCTCTTTGTGCATAAATAGCTGTTGTTAAACCAGCAGCTCCACCGCCAATAATAATACTATCGTATACTTTATGTTCTTTATTACTATCAATGTTTAATAATTCTTTAAGCTTCGCATTGTTAGGGTTTGTATAGGGAGTATCGTTTAGAATAATGGTTGGAATTATTCTCTTTCCGTTGTTAATAGATTCAACTTTTTCCGTAGCCCAATCGTGTTTGTCAACATCAATAAATTGATAATTAATGTTATTGTCGTCTAAGTAGCTTTTAGCTCTTCTACAATCAGGGCACCAATCAGCTCCAAACAATGTTAGTTTTCCTTCGGGGTTAATACCTAAAACATTTGCAAGTTTTGCGTTGTTTGGGTTTGTGTAAGGTTTGTTGTTGATGATAACTGTAGGAATAATTCTTTTTCCATTATTGATGGTTTCTACTTTTTGAGTGGCTGCCTCGTCAAGATCAACATCTATAAATTCAAAATTAATATTGTTCTCTTTTAAATATGATTTTGCTCTACTGCAATCAGGGCACCAATCGGCACCGTATAATATAATTTCAGTCATTTTATGTTTTTGTTTGATGTAGTCGAGGATATGACGTGTTTTTTACAAATTAATATTCATACTTACTTAAATGCTAATTACTGGTCTTTTTAAAATATGAAATGCTCATTGTAATTGAGGGAATTACTAAAAAAGGAAAGTTTTTATTAAGTAGAAGGAAAATAAGTTCTCGATACTTGATTTGTTTCCGTTACACTACAGCAAATCAAACTCGAACTGACATAGGATTTAAAATGTCACTTCGAGTGCCCTGAACTTGTTTCAGGGTGTATCGAGAAGTGCTACGAGTGATGATGAAAAATACTCATTTCACTCGTAAAATACACTTGAACTGAAAAATTAGGTTTTACCTTTTAAAGCATTTTATATACAACTGTTAGGTTTTTGGTATAGGTAATGGTTCCTGCGTTAACATCAACCATAGAAGAATTTACGTCCATTACTTCGTAGTTAGCAGAAGCTTTGTACATAGGTCTTGGTGTTGGAGTAGGGGTTTCTCCATTATTGCTTATTGATTCAATAACGATCTTAGGTTCTTTACTAAGATGAAAAGATTTAGATTTTGTTTCGTTAAATAATTTTTCAGCTAATACATTTGCGTTGTTTAATGCTTTAATATAAGCTTCGTTTTCTGCTTCTTCTTTTTTGCTATAATCATAATGAAGACCGTTTAAGGTAATATCTTCGTTGTCTAATAAATCGGCATATATTTTTTCTAAACCTTTAAGATTTCTAAAAATTACTTTAGTGTTAATATTAGCACGGTAACCTTTAAAAACTTTTTCGTTATTTACCCAATTGTATTCTTTGTTGATTTGAAGATTACTAGTTTGGATATCTTTTTTATCTATATCTAATTTTGAGAATCTTTTATTTAACTCTTCAGATATTTTAATAATTTCTTTTCTTAAGATAGTAGCATCTTTGTTGGTTTTTGTAATGCTAATATTTGTTGATACAATGTCTGGAATAACTTCTACTTCTCCTTTAGTTGTTAATGAAATCATTTGAGCATTGATGGTTGATAAACCACAAGCAATAAATAATATGGCTGCAAATATGATGTTATTTTTTTTCATGTTTTTTTGTTTTAATAATACTTGATGTATTAAAGAGTAAAAGTCGTGCCAAAATAATATTAAGCAAGATTATTTAGTTTGTGAGTGTCACTAATGGCTTTTTTATATTTCCAATTCATCCATTTTTCGCCTAATGTTTTTCGCATTAAGTTTTCTATATTTCTCATCACAACGATGTTGTAAACAGCTTTGGCTAGATTTTTTGGTTTTTTGGGAATGGTTCGTAAACTCATAGAAAAACCAGGGGTGATATATTTCATATAATGCCAATATCCTTCAGGAATATAAAGCATATCTCCGTGTTCTAAATCGGTAATATATCCTGATGCGTTTTTTAAGGCAGGCCATTTTTCTAAGTTTGGATTAGAAAAATCAATATCTCTTAGTGTTAAAAGTGAATTAGGTACTTTATATAAGTAGTTGTTTTGATTTTGATCAAATAGTATACACTGTTTTTTACCATCAAAATGGTAATGGAAAATATTGGCTAAATCAATATCATAATGCATAAAGGTAAAAGAATTGGTTCCTCCAAAAAATAAGGTGGGAATACTTTTTAAAAAAGTCAGTCCATAGTCAGGATACTTAAAATCATTTTGTAGTTCTGGAACAGCTTTAAGAATGTTCCACAAAAAGATTCGGTATTCTGTTGGTTCTTTTTTTAGCAAATCAATATAATCACTCATTTTCATTTCTGCATGAGGAGAATTAAATTTTGATTTTGGATCGATAGGTCTGTTATCATAAAGCGGTACAACTTTATCACCAGCAATCTCTTTCATAAAATTTAAATCCCATTTTTGATTTGCAGGCCAGTTTTTGGATGCATTTTTTATAACTACAGGTTTTTGAGGAATAAAATATTTTTCAATAAATTCTTCTTTTGTTAAATCCGTTGTAGTTTCTATTTTTTGTAAATTCATACTTATCTAAGTAATCAAATCACCATTAGGTGTTGTTTAAATATTGTTTCTAGTGCTAAAGTAAGAGCCGCAATTTATATACCGTTCACTACTGTAATAGAAATTTAAATTTACTTTTTTTCTACAATCTATAAAACACCTAAATAAAATTCCTTAGCACAGGTGGTTAATGATTGTTGAATTTTGATGGAATAGGAGCTTCTATTAAAAAAGGTTCGTTTTGGTAAGTAAAAGAAAGTTTCCAGGCATGTAGGAACAAACAATCCGTATCGTATGTAAGAGGATTGTTTTTAAAGTAGTTGATGTCCTTGTATCCATAATCACCAACTATGGGATGGTTTAAGTCGGCTAAATGTAGTCTAATTTGATTAGTTCTACCAGTATAAGGAATCACCTCTAGCAATGTGGTATTTTTATTAGGATATCTTTCTAAAACCTTAAACTCTGTGTAGGCTTCTATTCCGTGGTTAGAACTAGCTCTTCCTCCTCCGGCGGTTTTCTGAATTCCTATTTTTGTATTAGTGTTAAAAGAATCTTTTTTAGGAATTCCTTCAACCAAGGCTAAATAAGTTTTTTGGGCTGATTTGTTTTCAAACTGTTCTCCTATACTTTTTACAATTTCTTTGTTTCTAGCCAAAATAACAATTCCTGTGGTGTTGGCATCTAATCTATGGATGATTTTTAAATCTTCTTCGGGTAGTGCTAATTTTAAAATTTCGGTTAAACTATTCTTGTTAAACCTTCCGCTAGGGTGCATTGGGAGTGGAGCGGGTTTGTTAATAATAATGATGTTTTCATCACTAAACAATAAGTCTATTTTATTATTTACCCAAGGTTCTGTTTTAGGTTCTGAGGTGTGTTGAGTAATATCTCCTCCTTTTACTATGGTTGATGTTGTTGCGGGTTTTCCGTTAATCAATAAAGTTTGATTCTGTATTTTTTCTAGCCAAATATCTTTGTTCGAACGTGGGACTAGTTCAAGAAAAAAATCAATAATATTTAATCCTTCATATTTTTTTTTAACAGGAAGTTTATACTGAGTAGGGTAGGCAACAGCGCCAGGTAAAGGTTCTGTAATAGCCTTTATTTGCTGATTAAAATACGTTGTAGAAATAGCGCTCATAGTGTTGCAAAAGTAATAAAAAACAAAAGCTCGTAGAGGTGTGTTTCTACGAGCTTTTGTGAAATAAAGTTGTTATTTATGATTGCTGCGGAGCATTTGCTTTTTTAACAAACTTGGTTAAAATAACAATGTGTGTTCCTTCTACACGTCCTTCAATATGTTCTGCATTGTCGTGGACTAAAGAAATGTTTCTTACTGCTGTTCCTCTTTTAGCAGTAAAGTTCCCTCCACCTTTAACATCTAAATCTTTAATTAAAGTAACAGTGTCTCCGTTTTCTAAAATAGCTCCATTAGAATCTCTGTGGATAATTTTTTCATCATCGCTTAAATGATCTCCTGTAGCTTCGGCAAAACGTAAATCAGCATCTTCAAAATACATCATATCGATTAAATCTTGTGGCCAACCTTCTGTTTTTAATCTGTTTAACATTCTCCAAGCTGTAATTTGTACGGCTTTGTGTTCGCTCCACATAGAGTCGTTTAAACATCTCCAGTGGTTGGTGTCCATGTTTTCAGGGTTATCAATCTGGTCTTTGCAGGTATCACAGATTAATATATTAGTATCTAAAGTGTCTGTTAAGCTTGGTTTTAATCTAAGGTCGTTTAAGTTTCCTGTAGCAGTACAAAGCTCACATTGGTTTCCACTTCTTTTTTCTAATTCTTCTCTAATATTCATTTTTGATGTTTATTTGCTGAATTTTTTAATCGTTTAACTGAGAATTCTTTTTTTTGCTAATCGCTAATCGCTAATCGCTAATCGCTAATCGCTAATCGCTAATCGCTAATCGCTAATCGCTAATCGCTAATCGCTAATCGCTAATCGCTAATCGCTAATCGCTAATCGCTAATCGCTACTTGTTCATTCTCTGTCTTACGGTTTCATATAAAAAAGCCCCACAAGCAACTGATACATTTAAAGAACTAATTTTTCCTAATAAAGGAAGTTTTACTTTAACATCGACTATTTTAAGAATAGAAGGATTGATTCCTCTGTCTTCTGATCCCATAATGATTGCAGTAGGTTTTGTGAAATCAGCATCATAAACTGTTTCTTCCGTTTTTTCTGTAGCACATACTATTTGGATGTCTGCAGCTTGCAACATAAAAATAGCGTCTTTAATATGATCTACTTTACAAATAGGTACATTAAATGCAGCACCTGCAGATGTTTTTACGGTTTCTCCGTTTATAGGAGCGTTTCCTGTTTTAGGAATAATTACTCCGTGGGCACCAGTACATTCCGCAGTACGGATAATAGCTCCAAAGTTTCTTACATCAGAAATTTGATCTAAAAGTATAAATAAAGGAGTTTCTCCTTTTTCAATAGTACTTGTAATTAAAGCATCTAAGTCGTAAAAAGAAATAGGAGCAATTAAAGCAGCAGCACCTTGGTGATTATTGTCTCTAGACATTCTGTCTAGTTTTTCAACAGGTACAATGCTAGAGGTAATATTGTTGTTTTTTATCAATTGTTTTAGCTCGGTCATTAAAGCACCGTTAACATCTTTTTGTAAAAAAACTTTGTCGATAGAGTTACCAGCGTTGATTGCTTCTATAATAGCTCTAATTCCGAATATTTTTGATGATTGTTTTTCCATGCTGCAAATGTAATGTTTTGGTTTTAAGAATTAGTTATTAGAAATCAAGAAACTATAAAACAGGAATCAATATTTTTTAATGTTTATTTGTTGAATTGTTTAATCGTTTAACTGAGAATTTCTTTTTTCGCTAATCGCTAATCGCTAATCGCTAATCGCTAATCGCTAATCGCTAATCGCTAATCGCTAATCGCTAATCGCTAATCGCTCCTTGGCAACTACTCCCAGCTCCAGCTGTACAACCATAACAATGTTGAGAGACTACAATTTGCCTGTTGTTTAATTCATTCATATTAAATTCAGAGATATGTTTTCCTTTTGTCGCTACTTTTAAATCTAGTTGTTGATTAAAATCACAATCAAATAAATTACCATTCCAATCTATAGAAATGGTGTTTTTACACATAACGTTTTCTACTGCTGATGGATTGTAAGCATCAACCAACTCATCCATATAATCTTCGTAATTTTCAGATGCAACTAAAAATTCTAGAAAGCGACTAATGGGTAAATTAGTGATTGAGAATAAGTTGTTAAAAGTGATGTTGAAATCTTCCTTAAGTGCCTTTTTAAATTCTTGTTCTAGTTCCAATTGATTTCCTGGTAAAAAAGCTCCAGATGGATTGTAAACTAAATCTAATTTTAAGCCTGTTCCTGGTATTCCATATCCTACTTTATTTAGTTCTTTTAAAGCTTCAATAGAAGCATCAAAAACACCATCGCCTCTTTGTTTGTCCGTTTTTCCACGTTTGTAAAAAGGCAAAGAAGAAACCACATGAACATTATGTTTCTTAAAGAATTCTGGCAGGTCATAATACTTTTTATTGGCCCTAAGAATGGTAAGGTTAGAGCGAACAATAAAATCTTGAATTCCAATTTTACTAGCTTCTTCTACAAACCATCTAAAATTAGGATTCATTTCTGGCGCACCACCAGTTAAATCTAAAGTTGTAGCGCCAGATTCTTTAAGTTTATTTAAACACAGCTGCATGGTTTCTGTGGTCATAATTTCTTTTCTGTCTGGCCCAGCATCTACATGGCAATGTGTACAAACTTGATTGCACATATATCCCAAATTCACTTGGAATATTTCAAGTTTATTAGGCTTTAAAGGATATTGATTGCTTTCAGAAACTTTTTGTTTAAAAGTAGGAAGCTCTCCATTGGCAAAAATCCCATTATTAAATAAGGCTAATTGATTTTTTGGATTTGCTAAACTATCTTTTCTTTTTGCAAGTGATTTCATTTTTAATAGTATTAAGTAGTAAGTATTGAGTGTTGAGTTTTACAGGAGCTACTTTTAGCTCTGTACTCGTTACTTTGTACTCTGTACTAAAACGATAGTTTATCGTATTTTTTCATCATTTGAACACCGTGAACCAAAGTTGCTCCAGATTTTATAGCAGCAGCTACATGTACGGCTTCCATCATTTCTTCTCTTTCCAATCCACGTTTTAATCCGTCTGATGTATAAGCATCAATGCAGTAAGCACATTGTACGGTGTGAGATACAGCTAAGGCTATTAAAGATTTTTCACGAGCAGTTAGGGCTCCTTCTTCAAATACTTTTCCGTAGTATTCAAAAAACTTATCTCCTAATTCTTGATCCCATTCGCTAATTTTTCCAAAATCTTTTAAGTCTTTTGGATCGTAATATGTTTTTTGCATGCTTGTTATTTTTGATTGTTTAAGTTCCAGTTATATTCTTTATAATCAATAGTTGCACCATTATTTATGGTAATGTTGCTGTATTGGTTGATAAAAGTAATTAAATCGGTTTGTTGGGTAAAATCATCTTTAAACCAGTTAAAAATTTGAGATAATTCTACTTTGTTTAAGGATATATTGTTTCGGTTACTATCGTTGATAAAACTATTCATTTGTGTGGTCAATAGCGAGTCTATATTTTTTTCAGTAAAAGCAATGTTAGGGAGTTGTGGGCAAGATATAGAAGCACAATTTACTCCTACATGAATTCTAGGATCTTTATATTTTTTTCTAAGAATTTTATGTTCAACATCATTTAAAGTATAGGTTTTACTTCCAATTTTTACAAAAGGAATTTCCCAAGCGTTTTTATCATCTTTTTTAATTTCTAAAATAGATTTTAATGGGTAATGCTTTAGGATTAGCTTAATCGTGTAAGCGTTGTAAGCATTTATCCAAAAAGCTTTTTGTTTACTATCACTCCAATGATCATCCGGTTGTGTGTTTGCTAAATAAGATAAATATTGATTTAGTTTGATGTTATCATTTTTAAAACCATCATAGTTTACCCATCCTTTTTGATCAACGTGTTTTTGTAATAATTGATTCCACAGGGTTGATTGAGAAAAGCTAGTAAAACTGATAAATAAGATAAAAAGGAGTATTATTTGTTTCATAAAAGTTAAATGAGAATAATTAGACAGTAGCTTAGTTGAGCGTTACCTTAAATCATTACAGAACTAATTTTTTTATTTCTTGATTCTCGTCTAAATTAAATTTTCTTCTCATGTAGTAAACAATTAAATAAAGTATTGGCGTATCTAATAAAGCGATGATTATTTTAAATAAAAATCCACTAATTACAAAAGGTATAAAAGAACTCCATGGGAAAACTTTAAAGAGGCAAAGTAAACCAACAACTAAGGAGGTGTCTATTAATTGAGAGGTAAAAGTCGAAAAATTATTACGTAACCATAAATGTTTTCCTTTGGTGTAGTTTTTCCAAAAATGATAAATTTTGATATCAATAAATTGAGCAGTTAAATAGGCCAACATAGAAGCCAATACACCTAAGGGAGATAAACCAAAAACTTTATTAAAAGTATTGTCGTTAATAGCAGAACTTTCAATAGCGGGTACTTGACTAGCTATATAGATAATAAACATGGAAAATACGGAAGCAAAAATCCCGACAATCACCACTTGATTGGCTTTTTTCTTTCCGTAAATTTCAGAAATAGTATCTGTAATTAAAAAAGTAATGGGGTAAGGTAAAATTCCTACAGAAATTTCAAATCGATACCATCCAAAAGGTTCCCAATAAAAAAACTTTTGAAATATTAAATTAGAAACCACCAACGAAGTAATAAATAGGGTTGCGAGAATTAAATAAATAAAGGTTGCTAGTTTCTCTTTTTTTGTAATCATACAGTATTTATGTTATCTTCCTTAAAAATACTACACTTTACACAAAACAAAGATTCTTTTAGGGCTTTTTTGTTATTTTTGCCCCACAAAATTTAGAAAAACTAATTTTTATGAAAGCATATGTATTTCCTGGACAAGGAGCACAGTTTACAGGAATGGGGAAAGATTTATATGATAACTCTCCATTGGCTAAAGAATTATTTGAACAAGCAAATGAGATTTTAGGATTTGAAATTACTAAAATTATGTTTGAAGGTTCTGCAGATGATTTAAAGCAAACCAACGTAACTCAACCAGCAGTATTTTTACATTCTGTAATTTTAGCAAAAGTTTTAGGAGATGATTTTAAAGCTGATATGGTAGCAGGACATTCTTTAGGAGAATTATCTGCCTTGGTTGCTAACGGAACTTTATCTTTTGAAGATGGATTAAAATTAGTTGCTAAACGTGCTGATGCTATGCAAAAAGCTTGTGAATTACAAGCAGGGACCATGGCTGCTGTTTTAGGATTAGAAGATGCAGTGGTAGAAGAAATTTGTGCAGCAATTGATGGAGATGTGGTAGCAGCAAATTATAACTGCCCAGGACAATTAGTGATTTCTGGTGAATTAGAAGCAGTAAAAGCAGCTTGCGAATTGGCTACAGAAAAAGGAGCTCGTAGAGCATTATTATTGCCTGTAGGTGGAGCATTTCACTCACCATTAATGGCACCAGCAAAAGAAGAGTTGGCCGCGGCTATAGAAGCTACTCAGTTTAATGAGCCTTCTTGCCCAGTATATCAAAATGTGGTAGCAAAAGCAGTTACTAACCCAGCGGAAATTAAAGAAAACTTAATTGCTCAATTAACAGGAGCTGTTAAGTGGACACAATGTGCACAAGCTATGATTGCTGATGGAGCAACAGAAGTTATTGAAGTTGGACCAGGTAAAGTATTACAAGGTTTATTTGCAAAAATTGATAGATCTGTAGCTAGAAGTAGTGCAGAAATTTAAGAGATAAAACTTTAAGTTTAAAAGCCCTTGTGAAAGCAAGGGCTTTTTTGTTTTATTAATTTTAAGTGTTTTTTTTATGAAATTAGTTTTTTTAGGTAGTTAATAATGTATTATTGGTAGTTTTTTTAGGTTCTTAAGTGTTTTTTTATACTCTATTCATGTGTTAGTTAAATTAGAGTATGAGTGTTTTGTGGAGTGAGCCTTTACTGTATGGGAAAAGTCATTTTTATTTTTTAATGCATTAAATCAGCAAATTGATTTTAAGAAAAGAAATTACATTGTTAAGGCATTTTTTTAAATGTGTAAACTTAATTTCTAACTAAAAATCATATTTATGATGAATAAACTAAAATTATTAAAGGACTATTTTCTCAAAACAAATTTTTATTCCATTTGTTTTAAGTGTTTAACTGTTTTGCTAATCGTAATGTCAAGCCAGAGTTATGCTCAGGTTGTAGGTACAGGAGATTGGTCCTCGGTAAGGTTGTATGGACATGCTTATAATCAAGATGGTTTTAGTCAAGCTGAATATAGCTGGATAGCCAATCACAACTTTTTGTTTACTATTGAAAAACGTCACGCGAGAAATATTTACGGAAATCCAACATCGGAATTTGCGTCCAATCTAGCAGCTCAACAGATTAATACAAATAACTCAGTCTGTAAACCTTTGTTTTATTGGAATTCGTCAAAAATATTTGATGATATTTATGCTACTGTTCAAGATGCCGTTACCAGTAATCCTTCATGGGTAAGACCTGATGATAGATGGGATTATACAAATTCAAATTTTAGAAACTGGTGGGTAAGTATTGCAGAGGATCAAGTAAATAATGCTTGGCATGAGGGAGTTTTTGTAGATGCTGTTCCTAATGTAGTAGGTATACAAGGAGCGACAGCACTGTCGGAGTTGGAGAATATGATGGATCAATTACCAGGGCTTGTTATCTATAATGGGTTTTATACACCGGTTAATGGAGGAAGTTTGTTAGCGGGTTTATCAACTCTAAATCATGCGGATGGTGTATTTGTGGAGAAATTTATGAATAGTACTTGCGATACAAAGGAGAAAGGAAAAGTTTTACTTGATGAATTGCTATTAGTTCCAGGAGAAAAATATATTATTGCAAATTCAGAGCATGAACCAGCATGGAATTCAACAGATCATAAGTTTAGTTTGGCTTGTTATCTTATTATAGCAAATAATAGAAGTTTTTATCGTTACGTAGATCAAGAAGGAATTGATTATAGTTCAAATGCACTTACTTATTGGCATGAAGACTTTGGTAAAAATATTGGGGCTCCACTAGGAAAAGCAACAGTAAATGGTTATGTCTATACGAGAACATTCGAAAATGCATCAGTAACGGTGGATTTAGAAAATAAAACTTCTTCTATCATATGGGGTTCTACTACCAACCTAGCCTTGTCTGGTACTGCTAGTCAATCGAGTACAGGGGCAGGAGGGGTTGCCTCTAGGGCTATTGATGGTAATACGGATGGATATTGGGCTAATGGATCTGTAAGTTTTGCTAATGCATCATCAAATAAAGCATGGTGGGAAGTAGATTTAGGAGCGGAGTATAGTATTGGGGATATTAATATATATGGTAGGATGGATAGTGTTCATCAAGCTTCTTTGTCAAATTTTACAGTATTAATTTACGATGCTAGCAATACTAGAATTTTTTATCAGACATTTACATCTTATCCAAACCCTTCAGTAACTCTTAACTTAGGAGGGATGAATGTAAAAAGAGTAAGAATTAGGCAAAATGATACTACTAAACCCTTAGCTTTAGCAGAGGTTCAAGTTTTTAAAAATATTGTAAATTCTTCTATGAAAAAAGATCCGAAGAGTGTATTGGATACTAGTCAAGGGGTGTTTATAAATGAAATCTCAAATGTAGGAGATTTAGAATGTAATATTTATCCAAATCCAGTAGAAAATGAACTGTTGATAGGTACTAGAGATCATTTAGAAACAACTTATGAGGTTATTAATTTTAAAGGTCAAACAGTACTTTCAGGTCATTTAATAGGGAAAACTACACCTGTTGATTTTAGTAGTTTGTTTTCAGGAAATTATATTGTTAAAGTTTCAAATATCTCAGGAGTATATACTCAAAAGATTATAAAAAAATAAACAATATCTATATAAACAAAAACCATCTGAAAATGATCAGATGGTTTTTTATATTACTTTAATGATAGAGTTTTTTAGTGACTATAAAATTTAAAATAGGTAATTATTTAATCAAACTTCTCCCATTCAAATTCATCTTCTTCATATTTAAGTTCTGCATCTTTTTCCCAAATTTCCATTTCACAAGGTTTGCAGTTAAATTTTAGTTTGTATTCTGTTTCACCATGAGAAAGAGTTAATGGTTCTTTTAGTTTTTCTCCCATAGTAGCACGTTGGAATCTTGCGCATTTACCCAATTCGTATTTTACACAATACTTGGTAGTCATAACTCTTGCTTTTCCAGGTTCCCACTGTAATTCAAAAGCTTTTTCAATTTCCTCTACACCATGTCTTTTGTAAAATTGTCTTGCTAATTTATTAGATACGTTGTATGTAAAGTCTAATGTTTTTTCAGGATAAGGATGATCTGTTTTTACAATAGCTTGCTCATCTCTATGGTATTCCTCAATTCGAATATCTATTAGTTTGTCTAAAACTGTTCTTCTAATCTCATTAATTTTAGAGATAGGCACAAACCAATTGTCTTTTACATCAATAGTAATATCATCAACAATAAAAGGAGTGTTTCCTGTTTTAACTAAGTTTTTTTCTAGGTTACCTTTTAAGAAACCTTCTTTTTTAGCTAATTCTTTGGTGATTTTAAATCCTTCGGAGCTAACATGACCATCTTCATCGGTAGCGGTTAATAAAAATCCATATTGAGTTTCTTCAAACTTTAGTTCCACTCCAATTTTTCTGATAGCACTGTTGTCTTTTTCAACTTGCTTGTTAAAGTTAGCATCAGAGTTTCTAGAAATTAAGGTTCCTACAGGAATGTTTTTATAGTTGTTTGGAGTAATCCACCCGTTTTCTACAGTGTTGATTTGTACTCCATCAGCTTCGTTTTCCTCATTAATAAAGTAAAGTCCATCACCGTTGTTTAGCTTTTCAGCATTTTCAATCAGATATTTTCCGTTTTTAACTTCAACTACTTTACCTATAATTTGCCCTTTAGATTTAGGACTTTCCCATGATCCTATTTTTGCAATACGTTTGTTTACAAAATAGTCTGTATATCCACGGTTAAAACTTCTGTCCATTTCGGCATCAAAAGTGTAGAAAGTTCTACCCGAAGAAGCTTTTTGAAATCTTTCTTTTCCATCACCATTTAAGAAATCATCTAATCTCTTTCTTAGGTAAGACACATTGTTTTTAACATAAACAACATCTTTTAAACGACCTTCAATTTTAAAAGACATTACCCCAGCTTCAATCATTTGAGGTAATTGATCACTTAAATCTAAATCTTTGATAGATAGTAAATGACTGCTTTCTATTAAAGTTTCGTTGTTTCCATCAGTAAGTTTGTAGGGTAATCTACAGTTTTGTGCGCATGAACCACGGTTGGCACTACGTTCTCCACCAGCAACACTCATATAACAGTTTCCACTAAAAGAAACACATAAAGCACCGGATACAAAGAATTCTAACTCAACATCACAAGCTTCGTTAATCTCTTTTATCTGATCTAGATTTAATTCTCTAGCCAAAACCACACGCTTCATTCCAGCTTTTCGTAAAAACTCTACTTGTTTAGGTTCTCTGTTGTTGGCTTGTGTGCTTGCGTGAATTACGATAGGAGGCAAGTTCATTTCAAAAATGGCCATGTCTTGCACAATTAAAGCATCAACACCTATGTGGTATAATTCGTGAATTAATTTTTCACAAGTTTCAAGTTCATCATCATATAAAATGGTGTTGATAACTACAAAAACTTGTGCTTTAAACAAGTGAGCATATCTAACCATTTCGGCAATATCTGCCACCGAATTGTTTGCATTTGTTCTTGCTCCAAACTGAGGAGCTCCAATATAAACTGCATCTGCTCCTGCATTAATGGCTGCCATTCCTTGAATAAGATTTTTGGCAGGTGCTAAAATTTCAACCTTTTTTTTCATAAGTAGTATAAATTCTTTAGCTATTCCTTAGTACCTCTGTACTTGTGCGATAAAATGCTTTTTATCAAAGGATTAGACATAGAATGTTATTTGTTTTAAAAATTGGGGACTGCAAAGTTACTATTTTTAGTTGGTAAAATAATTAATAATCAAAGGTTTAAGATGATTTTCTCTTTGCTTTGTAGATTGATGAAAACAGAGAATGAAATAAAATTAAAATGATAACTTTACCAGCTGTTATTAAAAACAAAAAGAAACATAGAGCGCATGTCAACAATCAACTGGAAAACAGCTAAGGAATACGAAGATATTACTTATAAAAAATGCAATGGGGTAGCAAGAATTGCTTTTAATAGACCTGATGTTAGGAATGCTTTTAGACCTAAAACAACTTCGGAATTATATGATGCTTTTTACGATGCACAAGAAGATACTTCTATTGGAGTCATTTTATTGTCTGCAGAAGGGCCTAGTAGTAAAGATGGAGTGTATTCTTTCTGTTCAGGAGGAGATCAAAAAGCAAGAGGTCATCAAGGATATGTGGGTGAAGATGGAATGCATCGTTTAAACATTTTAGAAGTACAACGATTAATTCGTTTTATGCCTAAAGTAGTGATTGCTGTTGTACCAGGTTGGGCTGTTGGTGGCGGGCATAGTTTACATGTAGTATGTGATATGACTTTGGCGAGTAAAGAACACGCTATTTTTAAACAAACAGATGCTGATGTAACTAGTTTTGATGGTGGTTATGGTTCTGCTTATTTGGCTAAAATGGTAGGGCAGAAAAAAGCCAGAGAAATTTTCTTTTTAGGTAGAAATTATTCTGCTCAAGAAGCTTTTGAAATGGGAATGGTAAATGCTGTTATTCCTCATGATGAGTTAGAAGATACTGCTTACGAATGGGCTCAAGAGGTTTTAGGAAAATCTCCTTTATCAATAAAAATGTTAAAGTTTGCAATGAACTTAACGGATGATGGAATGGTAGGGCAACAAGTTTTTGCAGGAGAAGCAACACGTTTGGCTTATATGACAGATGAAGCTAAAGAAGGAAGAAACGCCTTTTTAGAAAAGCGTAAACCAAATTTTGATAAAAAATATATAGTATAAATAAGTTTAAAGTTGAAAAGTTATCAAGATCAAAGGTTTTATAATTTAAGGTAGAACTAAGAACTTTATAGACTTTCCAACATGATGACTTTACAAACTTAAAGAATGAAACCACAAATCATAACTTTTTTAATAAAGTGTCCCGATCAAAAAGGGATTGTATCTAAATTAACCCATTTTTTTTATCAGGAAGGGTTTAATTTGGTAAGTGCACAACAATATACCAATTCAATTGACGGAATGTTTTTTATGCGTTTACGAATTGAGTCAGATGATACTGTTCTTATTTCAAAAGAACAATTAGAAGAGCGTTTTGCTCGTTTGGCACCGGCATATGATATTGTTTGGAGCGTAGATTACGGAAATAAAAAACAAAAGGTGGCCATAATGGTTTCTCATACCACCCATAATTTATACGATTTATTACAGCGTAATAAAGAGCAAAAATTGCACTGCGATGTAAAAATGGTGGTAAGTAATCACACCAAGTTAAAGCCAATTGCAGATATGTTTGGTATTCCTTTTTATCATTTACCGGTAACTAAGGAAACTAAAAAGGAGCAGGAACAACAATTGATAGATTTATTTGATTCTAATGATATTGATTTAATTGTAATGGCTCGTTATATGCAAATTTTATCTAATGATTTCATCAATCATTACCCAAATAAAATCATCAACATTCACCATTCTTTTTTACCTGCTTTTCAAGGAGCAAATCCTTATATGAGAGCTTATGAAAGAGGAGTAAAGTTAATAGGTGCTACTGCACATTACGCTACACAAGATTTAGATGAAGGGCCAATTATTGAGCAAGATGTAGAGCGTGTAACTCATGAGAGTACCCCAGCTACGTTAAAAGCTATAGGAGCTGATATAGAAACGATGGTGTTGGCTAGAGCGGTTAAATGTCATTTAAACAATCAAATAATTGTAGATAACAATAAAGCGATTGTATTTCCAGAAACGGGAGAATAAAATTTAAATAGTACAAAGTAAAAAGTACGAAGTACATAGTTAGCGTAGCTATAGTACTAAATACTCGGTACTCAGTACTTAATACTTAATAGCATGAAAATCATTTGCATTGGTCAAAATTACGAAGACCATATAAAAGAATTAGGATCCAAAAGACCAGAAGAACCATTGATTTTTTTAAAACCAGATTCTTCAGTTTTACCTAAAAAAAATCCATTTATCATTCCGCCTTTTTCTAATGAAGTACATTACGAAGTTGAGGTTTTGGTAAAAATCAATAAAGTAGGAAAATTTATAGGTAAAAGATTTGCTCATAAATATTATGATGAAATTGGTTTGGGTATTGACTTTACTGCAAGAGATTTACAAGCCAAATTAAAAAAAGCAGGTCATCCTTGGGAAAAAGCAAAAGGATTTGATGGTAGCGCTGTGATTAGTCCTTTTTTTTCAAAAGAAAACTTTTCTGACTTAAATGATATCAATTTTTCTTTAGCTAAAAATGATGAAAAGGTACAAATAGGAAATACCAAAGACATGATTTTTAAGATAGATGAATTGATAGCATATGTTTCTCAATTCTTTACTCTAAAAAAAGGAGATATTATTTTTACAGGAACGCCTGTAGGAGTAGGAGCAGTTGCTAAAGATGATGTACTTACGGGGTTTTTAGAAGACGAAAAAGTAATAGATATTAAAGTAAAATAATTTCAACAGAGGCTTTTGCCTCTGTTTTTGTATATATGAAAGCAAGTGTCATTACCATAGGAGATGAAATTTTAATTGGTCAGGTATTAGATACCAATAGCCAGTGGATAGCCAATAAATTACATGTGTTGGGAGTAGAGTTGGTAGAAACAGTTTCTATCTCTGATACTCAAGAAGCTATAGTCAACGGAATAGACCATGCGCTTTCTGTTGCAGATTTAATTATTGTTACTGGTGGTTTAGGACCTACAAAAGATGATATTACCAAATATACTTTGGTAGATTATTTTAATGATGAGCTGGTGTTGCATTCAGAAGTTTTAGAAGATATCAAAGCTCGATTTAAAAAAAGAGGAATCCATTTTTCGGAATTAAATAAAACACAAGCCATGTTGCCCAAAAAGGCAACTATTTTACCTAATAAGTTAGGAACAGCGGCAGGAATGTGGTTTGAAGAAAATGGAAAAATTGTGATTAGTCTACCTGGAGTTCCTTTTGAAATGAAAGGATTGATAGATGCTGAGGTGTTACCTAGATTAAAAAAAATAGGAGGATTTCCTTCGCAGGTATACGAAACCTACGTGTTGTACGGGGTTGGAGAAAGTAATGCTGCAGATATGCTTTCTCATTTTGAGAATAACTTGCCAAGCTTCATTAAATTGGCTTATCTACCGAGCCCAGGACGTTTAAGGTTAAGACTAACAGGGGTTCATCAAGATAAATTTTTGTTGGAAAAATCTATTCAACAATTAGGAAAAGAATTAATGCTGGTTTTTAAAGATGAAAGCATTATACAGGGAGATCTAAGTTATGTAGATTTTCTTCATCAATATTTAACAGAGCATAAAGAAACCTTGTCTGTAGCAGAAAGTTGTACAGGAGGGAGAATAGCGAGTGATTTAACCGAAAAAAGTGGGGCATCAACCTTTTTCTTAGGAGGTGTTGTAGCTTATAATGCTTTATTAAAGCAGAATATTTTAGGGGTTTCTAAAAACACGATTGCTAAGTTTAGCGTAGTATCTAAAGAAGTGGCTCAAGAAATGGTTTTAGGAATACAAAGGTTAACAGGTTCTAAATACGCTATTGCTACTACAGGAAATGCAGGTCCGTCAACAGACGATACAGATGAAGAAGTTGGGGTGGTTTTTATAGCAATTGCTACACAAAATCAAGTAATTGTAGAACAATTTAACTTTGGTCAGCCAAGAGAAAAAGTTGTAGAACAGGCGAAAAATAAGGCTTTTGAGATGTTGAGTAAAGAAATATTAAAAAATCAGTAAATTAATTTTGTTTGTACCATTTATTGTTGTTAAATTTGCACTCCGTTTAGAATTAAATTAAAACTGTTACGAGATGTCTAAAGTTTGTGAACTTACTGGTAAAAAAGCAATGGTTGGGAACAATGTTTCTCACGCATTAAATAGAACAAAAAGAAAATTTAACGCTAACCTAATTACAAAGCGTTTCTATATCCCTGAAGAGGATAAGTGGATTACTTTAAAGTTATCTACTGCTGCGTTAAAAAATATCAATAAAAAAGGTATTTCTGCTGTAATTAAAGAAGCAAAAGAAAAAGGATTTTTAGTTAAATAATTTTTTCTTATAAAAAGCATATATAGAGATGGCAAAAAAAGGAAACAGAGTACAGGTTATTTTAGAGTGTACTGAGCATAAGGCTTCTGGGCAACCAGGTACGTCTAGGTACATTACTACTAAAAACAAAAAGAATACTCCAGATAGATTAGAGATTAAGAAATTTAATCCTATCTTAAAGAAAATGACAGTTCACAAAGAAATTAAATAATATAGGATATGGCAAAGAAATCAGTAGCATCGTTACAGACAGGTTCTAAGAGATTGTCTAAAGCTATCAAAATGGTAAAATCTCCAAAATCTGGAGCTTATACTTTTGTTGAAGCTATTATGGACCCAGCACAAGTAAAAGACTTTTTTGCAAAAAAATAATTTTTTGTAAAATTTATATACAAAGGCTACTTTCATTCATGAGAGTAGCTTTTTTTGTATTTTAACGCTTTCGTGTTGTAATAAGTGTAAATTAATAAAATATGAGTTTTTTTAAGAAAATTTTTTCTTCTGACAAAAAAGAGACCTTAGATAAAGGGTTAGAAAAATCTAAAACTAGTTTTTTTTCAAAACTGTCTAAAGCAGTTGCAGGAAAATCAAAAGTTGATGATGATGTTTTAGATGATTTAGAAGAAGTGTTAATTTCTTCGGATGTTGGTGTAGATACCACTTTAAAAATTATCAAAAGAATAGAAGAAAGAGTAGATAGGGATAAGTACTTAGGTACAGATGAATTGAACTTGATTCTTAGAGAAGAAATTGCTGGTTTATTGTCTGAGACTAGTGGAGAAGATGCAGTAGACTTTGAAATCCCTGCTGATAAAAAACCATATGTATTAATGGTTGTAGGGGTTAATGGTGTAGGAAAAACTACTACTATTGGTAAACTTGCTGCGCAATTTAAAAAGAAAGGATTGAATGTAGTTCTTGGTGCAGCGGATACTTTTAGAGCGGCTGCAATTGATCAATTACAAGTTTGGGCAGATAGAGTTGATGTGCCTCTTGTTAGACAAGATATGGGTTCTGATCCAGCTTCAGTTGCTTTTGATACTTTAAAATCTGCAGTAGCAAAAAATGCAGATGTAGTAATTATTGATACAGCAGGACGTTTGCATAATAAAATCAATTTAATGACCGAGTTAACAAAGATAAAACGAGTGATGCAAAAAGTGGTAGCAGATGCTCCTCATGATGTGTTATTGGTTTTAGATGGTTCTACTGGTCAAAATGCATTTGAACAAGCTAAACAATTTACACTAGCAACAGAGGTAACTGCTTTAGCGGTAACAAAATTAGATGGAACTGCAAAAGGTGGTGTGGTTATAGGAATTTCAGATCAATTTAAAATTCCTGTAAAGTATATTGGAGTAGGTGAGGGAATAGATGATTTACAGGTTTTTAATAAAATTGAGTTTGTAGATTCTTTCTTTAAATAATAAAAAACAGAACATATAAAAAGAGGCTATTTTATGAATGTAGTCTGTCTTTTTTATGTGTACAGTACTAGATACTTTGTACTGAATACTTGATACTATAAAATGCGTACAAAAACAATAAAGCAAAATAAAATAAACGTGGTAACGCTAGGGTGTTCTAAAAACGTTTATGATTCTGAAGTCTTAATGGGGCAACTTAAGGCTAGTGGTAAAGATGTTGTTCACGAAGATGAAAATGATGATGGGAATATTGTTGTGATTAATACTTGTGGATTCATTGGTAAGGCCAAAGAAGAGTCTGTAAATACTATTTTACATTATGCTAATCAAAAAGAACAAGGATTGGTTGATAAAGTATATGTTACAGGTTGTTTGTCTGAAAGATATAAACCAGATTTAGAAGCTGAAATTAGTAATGTAGATCAATATTTTGGTACGCAAGATTTACCTAATTTATTAAAAGTATTAGAGGCAGATTATAAACATGAATTAATTGGGGAACGTTTAACCACTACTCCTAAGCATTATGCTTATTTAAAAATTGCAGAAGGTTGTGATAGACCTTGTTCGTTTTGTGCAATTCCTTTAATGAGGGGAAAACATCGCTCAACTCCTATAGAGGATTTGGTAACTGAAGCTGGTAAATTAGCTGCTAACGGAATAAAAGAATTAATCCTAATAGCACAAGATTTAACTTACTATGGTTTAGATTTATATGGGAAAAGAAATTTAGCTGATTTGTTAAAAGAATTGGTAAAGGTTGAAGGAATAGAATGGATTCGTTTGCATTATGCTTTTCCAGCTGGTTTTCCTTTGGATGTTTTAGATGTAATGAAATCAGAACCTAAGGTTTGTAATTATTTAGATATTCCTTTACAGCATATCAATACGGAGATTTTAAAATCTATGCGTAGAGGTACTACTTATGAAAAAACCAATAAATTATTAAAGGAGTTTAGAAATCATGTACCAGAAATGGCGATTAGAACTACTTTAATTGTGGGGTATCCAGGAGAAACAGAAGAAATATTTCAAGAATTAAAAGCTTGGGTTCAAGAAATGCGTTTTGAGCGTTTAGGAGTTTTTGCTTATTCTCATGAAGAAGATACGCATGCAGCTACTTTAGTAGATGATGTTCCTGAAGAAGTAAAGGAAGAAAGAGTTGCCGAAATCATGGAATTACAAGCTCAAATTTCTTGGGAGTTAAATCAAGAAAAAGTAGGGAATACTTATCGATGTATTTTTGATAGAAAAGAAGGAGAGTATTTTATTGGTAGAACAGAACATGATTCACCAGATGTTGATAATGAGGTGTTGGTCGAAGCGAGTAAATTCTATATTAAAACAGGAGAGTTTGTAGATGTGAAAATATCAGAAGCAGGAGATTTTGATTTATATGGTGAGCCAGTTCGTCCCTAAACCTAGCTTAGAAGCCTTTAAAAATAAGGTTTTGTGAATAAACAAACCTTTTTAGATTAAATTTTAACTTTTTTTAATTTTTTCATTGCTATAAAAATAATGCTTTGTATATTTGAAACATAAATATTTAGGGGTAGGTATTTATAATTACATTATACATATTAATTTTTAGGGGTAGAAATTAAAATGTTGTTTTAAATAACAAATGATGTTTAAACAGTTAACCCAGTTCATAAGTTTGTTAGTCTTATGGCTGGGTTTTTTCTTTTTATAACTTTTCTTTATTATCTACTTTGTCTACAAAATATCAAATAGGTATATTTGCTAACATCAAAAAACGTTTATGAATCCATTTATAGTATCTGCACGAAAATACAGACCTCTTACTTTTGAGGATGTTGTTGGTCAAAAAGCAATTACCAATACGCTAGAAAATGCTATAAAAAATGATCATTTAGCTCAAGCATTGTTGTTCACAGGGCCAAGAGGTGTTGGTAAAACAACTTGTGCTCGTATTTTGGCAAAAAAAATAAATGAACAAGCTACTGGAGCAGAGGTTGAAGATGATTTTGCGTTTAATGTTTTTGAATTAGATGCAGCATCTAACAATTCGGTAGATGATATTAGGTCTTTAATAGACCAGGTTCGTATTCCTCCACAAGTAGGAAAATTTAAAGTTTATATTATTGATGAGGTACATATGTTATCTCAAGCTGCTTTTAATGCTTTTTTAAAAACATTAGAAGAGCCACCTGCTCATGCTATATTTATTTTAGCAACTACAGAAAAACATAAAATCATTCCAACAATTTTATCACGTTGTCAAATTTTTGATTTTAAAAGAATCACAGTTTTAGATGCAAAAGAGCATTTAAAAAGGATTGCGGATCAAGAAGATGTTACAGCCGAAGACGATGCTTTACATATTATTGCTCAAAAAGCTGACGGGGCTATGCGTGATGCATTGTCTATTTATGATAGAGTAATCAGTTTTGCAGGAAAAGATTTAACCAGATTGGCAGTTACCGAAAATTTAAATGTTTTAGATTACGACATTTATTTTAAGGTAACAGATTTAATTATAGATAATAAAATTCCAGAAGTACTTGTAGAGTTTAACAATGTTTTGTCAAAAGGTTTTGATGGGCAACATTTTATTAACGGTTTGGCTTCTCATTTTAGAGATTTATTAGTTGCTAAAGACAATACTACTGTTTCTTTACTTGAAGTAGGTGATAATGCAAAAAGACAATATTTAGACCAGGCCAACAAAGCCGACTTGTCTTTTTTAATGGCTGCTATTGATAAAGCTAATAGTTGTGATTTACAATATAGAGCTAGCAAAAATCAAAGACTTTTAGTAGAACTTTGCTTAATGCAATTGGCTTCAATTACTTTTAGTGATGTAAAAAAAAAAGCAGTAACTTCATAATACCCGCTACTTTTTTTAGAAGTCATATTCCAGTTAGTACTCCAAAAAAAGAAGAAAAAGCACAAGTTATATCCGTTCAGCAAAAACAGGTAGAACTTAAAAAAGAATCTGTTGCTACTAAACCAGCTCCAACTATTGCCGCTGCAGCAGCAAGACGAAGAAGAGCTTCAGCATTATCTTTAAAAAATATACACTCAAAATTAACTGATTTAGATTACAAATCTACAGATGAAGATTTGAGTAGTAAACCTAAAACGCCTTTTTCAGAATTTACCTTGATAGATAAATGGTCTGCCTTTGGAAAACTATTGCAATCCGAAGGAGAATTAAATATGGCATCTATTATTAATGCCAATAAACCGGTACTAAAAAACAATCAAATTATTTTTGCATTACCTAATAAGTTAATGGAAGATCAGTTTGGGCTTGTTAGAGGTAAGTTGTTAAATTATTTAAGAGAAGAATTAAATAATTATGGTATCGTGGTTAAAACTGAAGTTGTTCAAGAAGAGGTAAAAAAATACATTTATACTCCTCAAGAAAAATTTCAAAAATTAGTAGAGTCTAATCCAGACGTAATGTTATTAAAAACAAAATTCGGATTAGATATTTAAAGACACGTAATTAATAATTACAATATAATAAAGTATATATGTTAGGGCTTAAATTACCAACAGACCCAAGATGGGTAAATATTGCAGAAAAAAATATTGATGAAATTTTAATAGATCATGCGCACTGTGAACAAAAGGCTGCTTCAACAGCTATTTCTTTAATTGTTAGTTTTCCAGAATATACAGATTTGGTTACAGAGATGATTGCTTTGGTTAAAGAAGAAATGAGTCATTTTAAATTAGTACACGATAGACTTATTAAAAAAGGAGTTGTTTTAGGAAGAGATAGAAAAGATGAGTACGTAATGGATTTGATAAAATTCTTTCCTAAAGGAGGAAGTAGAACCATGCAATTAGTACACCGTCTTTTATATGCAGCATTGATTGAAGCAAGAAGTTGTGAAAGATTTCGTTTGCTATCCGAAAACTTAGAAGATAAAGAGTTGGCAAAGTTTTATAGAGACCTAATGGTATCCGAGGCAAATCATTATACATTGTTTCTAAATTTTGCACGTCAATATGGAAACAGAACAGAAGTAGATCAAAAATGGCAAGAGTTGTTAGAATACGAAGCCAAGTTGATGAAAAATTTAGGGAATAAAGAATCTATTCACGGTTAATATGTTTAGTAGAGAAGAATCTGCAAGAATTAGAAAAGAGTTTTGGGTAAGTTATGGAAAGTCTTTTCCAAGAAAATGGCTTTTGTACAATACCAAAATAAAAGATTTTGGATTCAAATTTGTTGCTGATAGAAAAACTGCCGAAGTTACTTTAGATATAGAATCTGCAGATGAAGAACAAAGAGAGTTGTTGTTTGATCAAATCTTGTCGTTAAAAAACATATTGGAGTCTGAGTATCTTCCTGAAGTTATTTTTGATAAGGAGTATGTTTTAGAAAATGGCAAGTTGATTAGTCGTATATATATAGTACACTCAAAAAAGTTTAGCATACATAATAAAGACACTTGGGGAGAATGTTATGCTTTTTTCAACGAGACAATGTCCCAATTCGAGTTGTTTTGGTACGAGTATGAGGATTACATTCGCCAGGCAGTTGTATAATATAAAGAAGGAGATCTAGAAAAAGTAGATCTCTTTGTTGTTTATGCATATGATGATATTGATATAGATGTATAAAGAGATACCGAATTAGTACAGTTTTTAGAGGTTGTATGCGTTAAAAATAGGGTTGAGTTAAAAATAAATTAAGATGTAATAATCGATAAATAAGGATGTTAAGTGTTAGTGTAAAAATAATGTAAAAAATAGTTTACAAAAGATTAGGAAATAAAGTTAAAAGGTGCGTATCTTTGCAGCCGCAACAGCGAGCAGGTAACTGCTAAGAGGGGCGAAAAAGTTCAGATACATTAAGGGTTTTATGAGTGGTTTAGGTCACTATTTTAGGGTAAAAAAAGATTTAAAAAATATTTTAAATTTTATTTGTTTTAGAAGAAATAAAGTTCTTATATTTGCAACCGCTTAGCGAAGCAGCTAAGTGACTAACTTGTAAAAGAGTTGGTGTTAAAAAAAACCACATAGTGGTTAAGTTCATTGAGAATATTGAAATTGACAGCGTAAAATTAGAAAGTAAAATTACATGATTATATCATGAGATTTTTTTGAGCATCATCAAAATATTAAAATATTAACGATGAAGAGTTTGATCCTGGCTCAGGATGAACGCTAGCGGCAGGCTTAACACATGCAAGTCGAGGGGTAACAGGAATTGCTTGCAATTTGCTGACGACCGGCGCACGGGTGCGTAACGCGTATAGAACCTACCTTAAACAGGGGGATACCCCATGGAAACGTGGACTAATATCCCATAGTGTTGTAGAATGGCATCATTTTACAATTAAAGATTTATCGGTTTAAGATGGCTATGCGTCCTATTAGTTAGTTGGTAAGGTAACGGCTTACCAAGACATCGATAGGTAGGGGTCCTGAGAGGGAGATCCCCCACACTGGTACTGAGACACGGACCAGACTCCTACGGGAGGCAGCAGTGAGGAATATTGGTCAATGGAGGCAACTCTGAACCAGCCATGCCGCGTGAAGGATGACTGCCCTATGGGTTGTAAACTTCTTTTATAGAGGAAGAACTGCAGATACGTGTATTTGTTTGACGGTACTCTACGAATAAGGACCGGCTAACTCCGTGCCAGCAGCCGCGGTAATACGGAGGGTCCAAGCGTTATCCGGAATCATTGGGTTTAAAGGGTTCGTAGGCGGGCTGATCAGTCAGAGGTGAAATCCAGCAGCTTAACTGTTGAACTGCCTTTGATACTGTCAGTCTTGAGTCATATGGAAGTAGATAGAATATGTAGTGTAGCGGTGAAATGCATAGATATTACATAGAATACCGATTGCGAAGGCAGTCTACTACGTATGTACTGACGCTGATGAACGAAAGCGTGGGGAGCGAACGGGATTAGATACCCCGGTAGTCCACGCCGTAAACGATGGACACTAGTTGTTGGATTTAGGTTCAGTGACTAAGCGAAAGTGATAAGTGTCCCACCTGGGGAGTACGGTCGCAAGATTGAAACTCAAAGGAATTGACGGGGGCCCGCACAAGCGGTGGAGCATGTGGTTTAATTCGATGATACGCGAGGAACCTTACCAGGGCTTAAATGTAGGATGCATTATTTAGAGATAGATATTTCTTCGGACTTCTTACAAGGTGCTGCATGGTTGTCGTCAGCTCGTGCCGTGAGGTGTCAGGTTAAGTCCTATAACGAGCGCAACCCCTATCTTTAGTTGCTAACAGGTTAAGCTGAGGACTCTAGAGAGACTGCCGGTGCAAACCGTGAGGAAGGTGGGGATGACGTCAAATCATCACGGCCCTTACGTCCTGGGCTACACACGTGCTACAATGGTAATGACAGAGGGCAGCTACTAGGCGACTAGATGCAAATCTTTAAACATTATCACAGTTCGGATTGGAGTCTGCAACTCGACTCCATGAAGCTGGAATCGCTAGTAATCGGATATCAGCCATGATCCGGTGAATACGTTCCCGGGCCTTGTACACACCGCCCGTCAAGCCATGGAAGCTGGGGGTGCCTGAAGTCGGTCACCGCAAGGAGCCGCCTAGGGTAAAACTGGTAACTAGGGCTAAGTCGTAACAAGGTAGCCGTACCGGAAGGTGCGGCTGGAACACCTCCTTTCTAGAGAAAAGAGATGAATGTTATGAGGAATCTTTTTACTTTTTAATTAGCTGTTAATTTTTATAAAATATATACAATCACATATTGAGTCTCGTAGCTCAGCTGGTTAGAGCGCTACACTGATAATGTAGAGGTCGGCAGTTCGAGTCTGCCCGAGACTACAAAAGAGTTCAAAGTTAAAGGTTTTAAAGTTGAAAGTTTTTGAGAAAAGACGAATGACTAAAACACTAAACAAGTAACAAGATAGATTGTATCATACAGGAAATTCTAGAAGCAGAAATAATTACGAATTACGAATTAGTAATTACTAATGACTAATAAACTAATTACTAACTACTAGTAATGGGGGATTAGCTCAGCTGGCTAGAGCGCTTGCCTTGCACGCAAGAGGTCATCGGTTCGACTCCGATATTCTCCACAAGTCAATTAGCAATTGACAATTAACAATAAGCGATATTATTTGTTGTTCATTGTAAATTGAAAATTGTTCATTGTAAAAGTTCATTGACATATTGATAATAATATTGTTTAAAAAATAATATTACTTGAGTAGACATTAGAATCTATCAGCAATGATAGAATTATAATAAAAATAACAACGCAAGTTGTAAAAACAGAATGGTTTCGACCATTAATGATTAAAGACGCAAAAGTACAATAAGCTAATTAAGGGTGTATGGCGGATGCCTAGGCTCTCAGAGGCGAAGAAGGACGTGATAAGCTGCGATAAGCTACGGGGATTTGCACATAAGAGTTATATCCGTAGATTTCCGAATGGGGCAACCCACTATGTTGAAGGCATAGTACCGAAAGGGGCAAACCCGGTGAACTGAAACATCTAAGTAACCGGAGGAAGAGAAAATAATAATGATTTCGTTAGTAGTGGCGAGCGAACGCGAAAGAGCCCAAACCGATTTTGTTACGGCAAGATCGGGGTTGTAGGACTGAAATATCAAGAAACAATCGAATTAGAATAACCTGGAAAGGTTAACCAAAGAGGGTGATAGTCCCGTATAAGTAAGAGAAGTGATTGTATCAGATTCCTGAGTAGGGCGGGGCACGAGGAACCCTGTCTGAATCTGCCGGGACCATCCGGTAAGGCTAAATACTCCTGAGAGACCGATAGTGAACTAGTACCGTGAGGGAAAGGTGAAAAGAACCCTAAGTAAGGGAGTGAAATAGATCCTGAAACCGTACACCTACAAGCGGTCGGAGCCCATTAACTGGGTGACGGCGTGCCTTTTGCATAATGAGCCTACGAGTTACTTTATCTAGCAAGGTTAAGGATTTAAGATCCGGAGCCGTAGCGAAAGCGAGTCTGAATAGGGCGCTTTAGTTAGGTTGAGTAGACGCGAAACCTGGTGATCTACCCATGGGCAGGTTGAAGCTGTAGTAACATACAGTGGAGGACCGAACCCGTTGACGTTGAAAAGTCTTGGGATGACCTGTGGGTAGGGGTGAAAGGCCAATCAAACCAGGAAATAGCTCGTACTCCCCGAAATGCATTTAGGTGCAGCGTTGTATTAGTTATATAGAGGTAGAGCTACTGATTGGATGCGGGGGCTTCATCGCCTACCAATTCCTGACAAACTCCGAATGCTATATAATGATTTACAGCAGTGAGGGCATGGGTGCTAAGGTCCATGTCCGAGAGGGAAAGAACCCAGACCATCAGCTAAGGTCCCCAAATATATGTTAAGTTGAATAAACGAGGTTTGTCTGCCCAGACAGCTAGGATGTTGGCTTGGAAGCAGCCATTCATTTAAAGAGTGCGTAACAGCTCACTAGTCGAGCGGACGAGCATGGATAATAATCGGGCATAAACATATTACCGAAGCTATGGATGTATAGTTTACTATACGTGGTAGGGGAGCATTCTAGTTGTGCTGAAGGTGTTCTGTAAGGGATGCTGGAACGGCTAGAAAAGAAAATGTAGGCATAAGTAACGATAAGGCGGGTGAGAAACCCGCCCTCCGAAAGACTAAGGTTTCCACAGCGATGCTAATCAGCTGTGGGTTAGTCAGGGCCTAAGGCGAACCCGAAAGGGGTAGTCGATGGACAACAGGTTAATATTCCTGTACACGCACCCATTAAAAGTGACGGATTGCCCAGATCTTTACGTACTGACGGAATAGTACGTTGAGCCTAAACTTCGGTTGAAGCGAAAAGAAGTAAGCGGTTCCAAGAAAAGCGAGGGCTGCGTCCTGTACCGTAAACCGACACAGGTAGTTGGGATGAGTATTCTAAGGAGCTCGAGTGATTCATGGCTAAGGAACTAGGCAAAATAGACCCGTAACTTCGGGAGAAGGGTCGCCCCACTTTATGTGGGGCCGCAGTGAAAAGGTCCAGGCGACTGTTTATCAAAAACACAGGGCTCTGCTAAAACGAAAGTTGATGTATAGGGCCTGACACCTGCCCGGTGCTGGAAGGTTAAGTGGAGGGTTTAGCTTCGGCGAAGATCTGAAATGAAGCCCCAGTAAACGGCGGCCGTAACTATAACGGTCCTAAGGTAGCGAAATTCCTTGTCGGGTAAGTTCCGACCTGCACGAATGGTGCAACGATCTGGACACTGTCTCAGCCATGAGCTCGGTGAAATTGTAGTATCGGTGAAGATGCCGATTACCCGCTACGGGACGAAAAGACCCCGTGAACCTTTACTATAGCTTAGTATTGGCTTTGGATAAGTAATGTGTAGGATAGGTCGGAGACTTTGAAGGAGCATCGCCAGGTGTTTTGGAGTCATTGTTGAAATACGACCCTTTGCTTATCTAGAGTCTAACCCAGCGATGGGGACAGTGCTTGGTGGGTAGTTTGACTGGGGTGGTCGCCTCCAAAAGAGTAACGGAGGCTTCTAAAGGTACCCTCAGTACGCTTGGTAACCGTACGTAGAGTGCAATGGCATAAGGGTGCTTGACTGCGAGACCTACAAGTCGATCAGGTTGGAAACAAGAGCATAGTGATCCGGTGGTTCCGCATGGAAGGGCCATCGCTCAAAGGATAAAAGGTACTCCGGGGATAACAGGCTGATCTCCCCCAAGAGCTCACATCGACGGGGGGGTTTGGCACCTCGATGTCGGCTCGTCACATCCTGGGGCTGGAGAAGGTCCCAAGGGTTGGGCTGTTCGCCCATTAAAGTGGCACGCGAGCTGGGTTCAGAACGTCGTGAGACAGTTCGGTCTCTATCTGTAGCGGGCGTTAGAAATTTGCGTGGATTTGATTCTAGTACGAGAGGACCGAATTGAACTAACCTCTGGTGTATCTGTTGTTCCGCCAGGAGCATTGCAGAGTAGCTACGTTGGGAAGGGATAAGCGCTGAAAGCATATAAGCGCGAAACCCACCACAAGATGAGATTTCTTTAAAGGGTGGTTGTAGATCACGACCTTGATAGGATATAGGTGTAAAGGCAGTAATGTCATAGCCGAGTATTACTAATAACCCATAGGCTTATGTACTGCGGGCTTTAATTATTAAGTTTTAGAACTCAAGTAAGAAAAATAAACAAACAATATTGATATCAATATGTTAACATATACTGTTAGTTAAAAGTTAGAAAGAATAAAGTTAAAAGGTTTAAATACTTTAGAATTTTATAAACTTGAAAGCTTTATAACTGATAAGACCTTAAGGTGATTATTGCAATAGGGCTCACCTCTTCCCATTCCGAACAGAGAAGTTAAGCCTATTAGCGCAGATGGTACTGCCATTGGTGGGAGAGTATGTCATCGCCTTTTTTTAAATCCTCATTCATTTATTTGAATGAGGATTTTTTGTTTTATAACCTATCATAAACAAAAACAATAACCAATAAAAAAGCCGATTCTACTATTTATTTAGAATCGGCTTTTAGTTTACTGCTTGATATGAACTACATAAGATAGAAGTTCTCTTGTTTGGTAGGTGATACTCAATCTGTAGCAATACCAAAATAGATCCATATAACGTCTTCTGAGTAGTTGTTTTCTTGTGCATGACTTTCACCTGGTTCTATGATAATACAGTCTCCTGAAGTGACTGTAATCTTATTTCCGTTAACAATAAAGTCTATTTTACCAGATTGGATATAAAATACTTCGTACATGGTTTTATGGATGTGTGCTTCTACTTTGTCCCCAGGTTTGAAAGTAGCAGATCCAAAATTCATTAGTTGAGGAATTTCTCCTTTTTCTATAAAGACTTTCTTTTTTACGTTGGAGTTGTGATTGGTTAATATTTCTTGTAATGAATGGGTATGTGTAAGTCTCATATGATGATAAATTGTATATATAAAAGTAATATAATTTATATAGGATTCTTTGCGTTAGGGATTGAGTGGTTTGTTTGAGCTCTTTTTTAGTGTTTATTTAGAATGTAGGAGCTGGAATTTAGAATGTTATTACAAGAAGTGTAAAAGCCTTAGTTAAACAAGCTAAAAAAAGCGAGTAACGAAAGCCCGACCCTTTGGGTAACGCCCAAAAAGAAAGAGCACCTTAAATGAATAAGATGCTCTTTTAATATTTAAAAAGGATTAGATTATAACTCTAACGCTTTTTTAGGATTGTTGTTCATTAACAATTCAATTGGGTTTTCTATAGCTTCTTTAATTGCTACTAAGAAACCAACTGATTCACGACCATCTACAATACGGTGATCGTAAGATAATGCTACATACATAATTGGTTGAATAACCACTTGTCCGTTAACAGCCATAGGACGCTCTACAATGTTGTGCATACCTAAAATTGCAGACTGAGGAGGGTTAATGATAGGTGTAGATAACATAGATCCGAATACTCCACCGTTAGTAATGGTAAAAGTACCTCCTGTCATTTCATCAACAGTAATTTGACCGTCACGAGCTCTTAAAGCCAAACGCTTTACTTCTGCTTCAACTCCTCTAAAAGATAAGTTTTCTGCATTTCTGATTACAGGAACCATTAAACCTTTAGGTCCAGAAACAGCGATAGAAATATCAGCAAAATCGTTTTTGATTTGGTAATCACCATCGATCATAGAGTTAACATCTGGGTATAATTCTAAAGCTCTAGTAACTGCTAAAGTAAAGAAAGACATAAATCCTAAACCAACTCCGTGTTTCGCTTTAAATTCTTCTTTGTATTGGTTACGTAAGTCAAAAACAGGTTGCATGTTTACTTCGTTAAAAGTAGTTAACATAGCAGTTTCGTTTTTAACAGAAACCAAACGTTGAGCTACTTTTCTACGTAGCATAGACATTTTTTTACTTTCTGAAGCACGACTACCTGTAGCTGTTCCCATTGCAGGTACTGCATTAATAGCATCTTCTTTAGTAACTCTACCATCTTTACCAGTACCTTGAATAGCACCAGCGTCGATTCCTTTTTCGTCTAATATTTTTTTAGCTGCTGGAGATGCGCTTCCTGTAGCATAAGTAGCGTTTTCTGCTTTTGGAGCAGCTGGAGCTTCTTTTACTGGAGCCGCTTCTTCTTTAGCAGGAGCTGCCTCTTTTTTCTCTGGAGCAGCAGAACCATCAGGTCTTGCAGCATCCATATCAATTAAACATACTACAGCACCAACGGCTACAGCATCACCTTCTTCTGCTTTTAAAGTAATAATTCCACTTTCTTCTGCAGGTAATTCTAAAGTTGCTTTATCAGAATCTACTTCAGCAATTGGTTGGTCTTTTTCTACATAATCACCATCCTCAACTAACCAAGTTGCGATTTCTACTTCTGTGATTGATTCTCCCGGAGAAGGGACTTTCATTTCTAAAACCATTAGATAATATTTTTGATGTTATTTGTTTATTTAGTGTGTTCTTTGTTTATGATTGAAATACTTTATTTAGTATTTCTTGGTGTCTCTTTTTAAATCTAGCACTAGATCCTGCAGCAGGAACAGAGAAGAATCTAAGTGAGGCTACGCTTAAAGGTACCAATTTAAAACGTTGTAGCATATATGACCATGCTCCCATGTTTTCTGGTTCTTCTTGTGCCCATACAAATTCGACATCACTAGGATATGAATCTATTACAGCTTGAATTTTTTCTTCGTGTAATGGGAATAATTGTTCTATACGAACTAAAGCAACAGTTTCGTTTCCTAAATTTTCTCTTTCTTCTAACATATCGTAGTAGAATTTACCAGAACAGAAAACTACTTTTTTAACGTTTGCTTTGTTGATGATTGTATCATCTATTACTTCTTGGAAACCTCCTTCTGCTAACTCTTCTATAGTGTTTACAGCTTTAGGATGACGTAATAAACTCTTAGGTGTAAATACAACTAAAGGCTTACGGTGATTACGTTTCATGTGACGACGTAATAAGTGATACATGTTTGCAGGTTCTGTACAGTTTGCAATAGTCATGTTATCATAGTCACATAACTGTAAGTATCTTTCGATTCTTGCAGATGAATGCTCAGATCCTTGTCCTTCGTATCCATGAGGTAATAACATTACAATTCCGTTTTGTAACTTCCACTTGTCTTCTGCAGCACAAATGTATTGGTCGAACATAATTTGAGCTCCGTTTCCAAAGTCTCCAAATTGAGCTTCCCAAATAGTTAAAGTATTAGGGTGAGCCATGGCATAACCATAGTCAAAACCTAAAACTCCATATTCTGATAACAAAGAGTTGTAAATAGTCATTACTCCTTTGTTATTTTTATTAGTGTTTAATAAGTTGATGCGTTCTTCTGAAACTTCATCTCTTAAAATAGCGTGACGGTGGCTAAATGTACCACGTTCTACATCTTGTCCAGAAATACGAACGTTAAATCCTTCTTCTAATAAAGAACCGTAAGCTAATGTTTCGGCTAATCCCCAGTCTAATTTATTATCTTCAAAGACCATTTTAGCACGACCTTCGATAATACGTTGTGCTTTACGTACAAACTTAACTCCTTCAGGATTTTGAGATACTACTCTAGTAATATCTTCTAGTTTGTTTTTTGGATAAGTAGTATCTATTGGATTTAACATTTCTGACAATCCTTCTCTTACAAAACCTTCCCAAGTTTCTTCCATAAAAGGAATTACTCTAGAGGTTTCATCACTTTTAGCTTGTAAAAATTTATCTTCTAATAAATTTTTGTATTCATCTTGCAAGTTTTGAGCGTAAGAAGCATCAATACTATTTTCTTTAATCAATTGATCTACATAAATATCTCTTGGATTTTTATGCTTAGAGATGTTCTTATATAATTGAGGTTGAGTAAATCTAGGTTCATCACCTTCGTTATGACCATATTTACGGTACCCTAATAAATCAATAAAAATATCACGTTTAAAAGTCATTCTGAATTCTAATGCCAATTCAATAGCATGACAAACAGCTTCTACATCATCAGCATTTACGTGTAATACTGGTGATAAAGTTACTTTGGCAACATCTGTACAATAAGTACTAGAACGTGCATCTAAATAGTTAGTAGTAAAACCAACTTGGTTGTTGATTACTAAGTGTAAAGTCCCCCCTGTTTTGTATCCATTTAGTTTACTCATTTGGATAACTTCATATACAACACCTTGTCCTGCAACGGCAGCATCACCATGAATAATGATTGGTAAGATTGCATTTTCGTTACCGTTGTAAAGTGTATCAATTTTAGCACGAGCAACTCCTTGAGCAACTGGTCCAACAGTTTCTAAGTGAGATGGGTTTGGCAATAGGTTCATTCTCATTTCTGAACCATCTTGATAGGTTTTACTACGAGTTAATCCCATATGGTATTTAACATCCCCATCAATATTTTCTTCATCAAAATCTTTTCCTTCAAATTCTGAGAATAAATCACGAACAGGTTTTTTAAAGATGTTTGTTAAGGTGTTTAAACGACCACGGTGAGCCATACCTAGTACACATTCTTTAACATTGTATTTTTCGGCAGCTGTTTTTAAAGCAGTAGCCAAAGCTGGGATTACAGTTTCTCCACCTTCTACAGAAAAACGTTTTTGACCAACATATTTTGTTTGTAAGAAACTTTCGAAACCAACAGCTTGTGTTAATTTTTTAAGAATATATTTTTTTTGATCTACATTAAAATCTGCATGATTGGCATTTTTGTTTAATCTGTCTTGCCACCATTTGATTTCTTCTGGCTGACGAATGTACATATATTCGATACCGATAGAATCGCAGTAAATTTCTTTTAATCGATCAATAATAGTTTCTAGAGTTGCAGAACCAAGTCCTAAAACTTGTCCAGCATTAAAAACAGTTTTTAAATCTTCTTTAGATAGACCAAAGTTTTCAATCTCAAGAGTAGGCTCGTAATGTCTACGTTCTCTTACAGGGTTTGTTTTGGTAAACAAGTGACCTCTTGTTCTATATCCATTGATTAATTCAAGAACTAAAAATTCTTTTTTAACCTCTTGTGGTATTTCTATATTGGTTTCATCTTCGTATAACTCATTTGCTAAATCATACCCTTGAAAAAAACTTTTCCAACTAGGCTCAATACTGTCTGGACTTTTTTGATATTGCTCATATAGGTCAGCAATAAACCCTGTGTGAGCAGCATTAAGAAAAGAAAATTTATCCATGTTCTATGTGTTGTCTTATATTTTGATATTCGTTATCGAATAAGCAAAAATAATTAAATTGTTGCTTTCACAAATCTTTATTTCATATAATGTAGCAAATGAGTAATATTCTAACAAATTGTTTTTTTTTGTTTTTTTTAAAAAAAATTATGTGAGAATTATAAAAAGACATATCTTTGCAACCGCAAAAAGATTTTTTGTAGCTATAGGCAACTTCCTCCTTAGCTCAGTTGGTTAGAGCATCTGACTGTTAATCAGAGGGTCCTAGGTTCGAGTCCTAGAGGGGGAGCAAAAAAGCGTTACTGATAAAGTAACGCTTTTTTTTATGTCTTTAATCTTCTACTAGGAAAGATGAGTATGGGAGTTTACTTTATTTTTAATAATTCCTCTTCTGAGAATACTCCACTTTTAGGTTTTAAATTTCTTAGTTTTTTTATTTTGTTTGTAGAGATAGGCTTAGGATCATCAGAAAATGTATGCTGTAAATAAGCAATGATGTTTTGGATATCTTTATCAGAATATTCAGGGTTGTTTATTAATCCAGGCATAGTGGCTGTTAAGTTGTAAGATTTTCCATTAACTTTTATAGGTCCTGAAAGTCCATGTAATAAAACCAGTGCTAGTCTGTTTGAAGATTCTGAAATATACTCTGAATTAATAAAAGGTGGTGCTAAATTTGTGATTCCTTCTCCTTGATCTCCGTGACAATTAGCACATAAATTATTAAAAATGCTTTTTCCTGCGTTGATGGAAAGTTCGTTTTGTTTTTTTATGATGATGTTTTTTTTGATGGCTTTAGCCTCCTTTGTTTTTATAACTTCATCAATATAAGAGATAAGTAAAGGATTGTCTATTTGTTGATTGTTAATGTAAGCTAAAAAGTTTTCTTCTTGTTGGCTAATACTACTTAAGACTCCTTCTTGGATTATGTTTTTATTTTTATGGCGATTAGCAATTTTTAGTAAAACAGGGTAAAAACTTTTTGGAGATAATTGTATCCATTTACCTAATGATGATGCTAAGTAAATGTCTACATCCATGTTGTTTTTAGTCACTAAGTGTTCTAAACAATCTTTTGCATCAGATATATATACAGTATGTGCTTTTTGCTCTATAAGCACAATAATATGAGAGAGTGTTTTTGATGATATCTCTTTTTGCTTTGTAAGCTGATATAAAAAATTAAAACTTAAAGCATCTAAACCATTTAATGTGTGTAATGCGTGAATTTGTGTGATGGGATTATTTGTGTTTGAAATAAGTTTTTTTAAATCGTTAATTATATGGTAATCCTTTCTTTGTATTAAAAGTTGTTGTGCTCTGTCTCTGTACCATCCGTTAGGGTGGTCTAAGTAAGTAACTAAATCTTTGGTATTAGATTTTGTTAGGTTTGTTATTTCTTTAGGCTTGTAATCTTTGTGTTGTATTTTTAAAATACGCCCCATTCCTATAACTGTATCTAACTGTTTGTTTTTATAGTGTTTTTTAAGGTAAGGAGTTAAATAAGCTTTGTCTTGTAAAATTCCTCTATGCATATCAACAACATAAATATTTCCATCAGGTCCGTTAAACAAATTTACAGGTCTAAAACCTTCATCAGTAGAAGCTAAAAATTCTTTGTTGGCTGTGGGATGAATTGCGTTTATATCATTGTTAGAAAAATTTAAAACGTTTCTTTTCACAACATTTGCTTCGGGAGCACATATAAAAGCATTCTCCATATAATTAGATGGAAATTGATCGCCTCTATATATTAGTGGAGCACATGCAGCAGTAACGTTTACTAAAAGACTGTCTTTGTCTAAATTACCTTTTATATAGCCTCTATTAACAGAAGTGGCGTGTAAAGGATATACTCGTTGATTTTTATTAAGTGTTTTACCAAGAGCTACCTCTGGGATAAAATTAGGGTTTTTTCTGTAGGTGTTAGGTAGTACCAAATCTCCTCTTAAAATAACTGAGTTATGATTATGATACAGTCTTCCAAAATTATCTTTGCTAATTCCCCATTGTCCTCTAAAATATGTTCTTTCTTTATACCATTTTCCAAATTTTCTTTGATAACGATAACTAGATTTTGCATTGTAAATCCAATTGTCAATATGCATCATTAACCCGTTAGGTTGATGCTCTACGTTTCCGCTAGTGACATACTTATCATCAACAAGTACTTTGTTAAGGGGTTTATCATCTTTAATTTCTACAAACCATAAGTTAGGTGGTTCTGCATATAACAATCCTCCATATACATGAGCCAAGGCACGAGGTAAAATTAAACTATCTAGAAAAACTTTACTGTGATCTGTAATACCATCATTGTCTAAATCTTCAAGAATTACAATTCTACCATTGGGCATATTTTCTCCTGTTCCGTCTAGGTTTTGCATATAACCTCTCATCTCTACCACCCATATTCTACCTTTATTGTCAAAATCCATAGTAACAGGAGCTTCAATAAAAGGTTCGCTTGTTACAGCTTTTAACTCAAAATCTTTTTCAATTTGATAAGAGCTTAAGTCAATTGTAGGTTCTTCGTAGTTTTTTTTACTACAAGCAATACCTATTATAATAAATAAACAAGAAATGTATTTGTTCATATTTAGTAAGCAATTCTAGGTTGTTCTGGAAAGGTTACAAATATATGTAAAATAGGAAACTATGGGTTAAAATGATATATTAATAATGATTGATGGTTGTAGTTATGAATTTTTAGTTTTTTAGGTTAAAATAATGTAAAATAAAAAATATAGAGATATATGATAAAAATTATAGCTCTCATGTTGCAAGATTTAATTTTATAATTATATTTGCAACCGCAAAACGGAAATGTTGCTGCTTAAAGCAAAATCCTCCTTAGCTCAGTTGGTTAGAGCATCTGACTGTTAATCAGAGGGTCCTAGGTTCGAGTCCTAGAGGGGGAGCAAGCAACACTAATTAGATTTAGAATTTCTAAGTAAGCATTAAGGCATATTTTTTCAAAATGGAAATTCCTCCTTAGCTCAGTTGGTTAGAGCATCTGACTGTTAATCAGAGGGTCCTAGGTTCGAGTCCTAGAGGGGGAGCAAAAAGCCATCACTGTAAAGTGATGGCTTTTTTTATGCTTAATTATATTGAAGTATTAAAAAACAGATAAGATTTAAAATACCCTTTAAATTTGATTTCAAAAAAATCCTAAACATATATTTAGCTAGCTATTCGGTATTAGTTTTTTATTTTTGTCATAAAAAAGGAAAAAAATGAAAGATGAAATTTCTTTAATGCCAAAGAGTGATAATGCGGTGTTATTTATTGTAATTTCTGTTGTAATGTTTGTTTTGGCAACAGAATACATTGTTGCAAGAAGAAAAGGTAAAAAAATCTTTAGGTTCGAAAATACCATTGCTAATATTTCTATGGGTATTTTTGATAGAATTGCAGGGGTTTTTATGGTGCCTATTATCTTTTTTTTCTATCATTATTTACATGAGTATTTTGCCATTTTTGAAATTCCACAAACTACTTCGTGGTTTTTAGTAGCTGTTTTAGTTTCTGATATTGTTTGGTATTTTTATCATTTATCAGGACATCGAATTAATCTTTTCTGGGGTTCTCATATTATCCATCATCAGAGTGAGGACTATAATTACAGTGTGGCTTTTAATTTAACGCCATTTCAGGTTTTTATTAGAATTATGTTTTGGTCTATTATGCCTATCATTGGTTTTTCTGCGGAAGTGGTTTTAGGAACTCATGCTGTTTTAGGATTGTATCAGTTTTTATTACATACTCCTTTAATTCCTAAACTTGGAATTATAGAAGAGTTTATGGTTACTCCATCCCATCACAGAGTACATCATGGTAGTAATCCAGAGTATTTAGATAAAAATTATGGAGGGATATTTATTGTTTGGGATCGATTGTTTGGTACGTTTAAGAGAGAAGATGCAGAGGTGAAGTATGGAATTACAATGGATATTAATTCAAGAGATTTTGTTACAGGTGTTTTTCATTATTATGCTAATTTGGTTCACTTAATGAGACAAATGCCTACTGTAGGAGGAAAATTAAAAGTTTTATTTAAAGGGCCAGATTGGGTACCAACTACAGGCGAATTAGAGCATTTGCCGTTGTATGTAGAAAAAGGTTCTTATCAATATAAAACCTATTCTTTGGTAGAAAAAATAAGTATTATAGGTAATATTGTTTTGGTGGCCTTGGTACTGTGTACCATGTCTTATAAAATTACTGAAATTCCTAAGTTTGGTTTAGAGGTAATGACTTTTTATATGTTGGTTACATTAGTGTCTATTGGTAGAATGGTAGAGAAGCAAACAGTAAAATATATAGAGATTTTTAAATATTCTATAGTAATACTATACTTACTTTATACATTTATTTAATTGCTACTGAAAGCTTATATTTGCTTTTAGAATAGCAAAATATGAATGAAAATCTAAATCCTGATAATATAAATTTTTCGAGTGATGAACTTGATGTAGAAAAGAAATTAAGACCACTGTCTTTTGATGATTTTACAGGTCAAGAACAAGCAATAGAAAATCTTAAAATTTTTGTAGAAGCAGCAAATATCCGAGGAGAGGCTTTAGATCATACTTTGTTTCATGGGCCTCCAGGACTAGGGAAAACAACATTGGCTCATATATTGGCTAATGAGTTAAATGCAGGTATAAAAGTTACCTCAGGGCCCGTATTAGATAAGCCTGGAGATTTGGCGGGTTTGTTAACAGGTTTAGATGAGCGTGATGTGTTGTTTATAGATGAAATCCATCGATTAAGTCCTATTGTAGAAGAGTATTTATATTCTGCAATGGAAGATTTTAAGATTGATATTATGATTGAGTCTGGACCCAATGCCAGAACTGTTCAAATTAATTTAGAACCTTTTACTTTAATTGGAGCTACTACTCGTTCAGGTTTATTAACAGCTCCTATGCGAGCTAGATTTGGAATATCTAGTAGATTACAATATTATGATACTGAGTTATTAAGCACCATTGTACAACGTAGTGCGCAAATTTTAAAAGTACCTATTAGTATGGAAGCTGCTATAGAAATAGCAGGAAGAAGTAGAGGGACTCCTCGTATAGCCAATGCGTTATTGCGTAGGGTTAGAGATTTTGCTCAGATTAAAGGAAATGGAACTATTTCTGTAGAAATTGCTAAGTACGGATTAAAAGCTTTAAATGTAGATGCTTTTGGATTGGATGAAATGGATAATAAAATTTTAACCACAATTATTCAAAAATTTAAAGGAGGACCCGTAGGAATTAGTACATTGGCAACTGCTGTAAGTGAAAATGCCGAAACGATTGAAGAAGTTTACGAACCTTTTTTAATTCAACAAGGGTTTATTATTAGAACCCCAAGGGGTAGAGAAGTTACAGATTTAGCCTATAAACATTTAGAAATATCTAAACCTAGAAATCAAGGCGAATTGTTTTAAAGCAAAATCAATATGAAAAAGTGGATTCCTATATTAGAGTGGTTGCCTAAATACAACGTAAAAGAAAATTTAAAAGCGGATGTAATTGGAGGTCTTACAGTAGGAATTGTTTTAATTCCACAAGGAATTGCTTATGCTTTAATTGCAGGCTTACCGCCAATTTATGGTTTGTATACAGCCTTGTTGCCACAGTTGATGTATTTACTTTTTGGAACTTCACAAAGAGTTGCTGTTGGACCAGTAGCGATGGATTCTTTAATTGTAGCAGCGGGAATTTCGGTATTGGCTGTTTCTGGAACTGATGCATACATTACATTAGCTATTTTATTGGCTTTTTGTGTGGGAGTAATTCAGCTGTTATTGGGTTTAGGTAGATTGGGGTTTATCGTTAATTTTTTATCAAAACCTGTGATTAGCGGATTTAGTTCGGCTGCAGCCATTGTGATTGGGATTAATCAAATAAAAAATTTAACTGGAATTCCTGTTGTAAAAAGTAATAGGTTGCAAGAAATTATACAATCTTTAATAAGTCAAATAGAAAAGATTGATATACAAACTTTTATTGTAGGTATAGTTACCGTAACTATTTTGCTAACGATTAAGTGGACAAAGTCTAAAATCCCAGGCCCTTTATTAGTAGTTGTTTTAGGGATTTTAGGGCTCTATTTTTTTCATAATTTATTACCAAATGTTTCAGTTTTAAAAGATATTCCATCAGGATTGCCAACTTTTGAGTTTCCTATCATAACATATAAATTAGTTTTAGAAATTTTACCAATAGCAATGACTTTAGCTATTATTGGTTTTTTAGAAACCATTTCTATAGGGAAGGCTCTGGAAAAAAGTTCGGATAATGTTCTTATTTCTCCTAATAAAGAATTAATTGCTCTGGGGATGATGAATATTTTTGGATCCATGTTTAAGTCTTATCCATCTACGGCAAGTTTTTCTAGATCGGCTGTAAACGAAGATGCAGGATCAAAAACAGGATTTGCAGCGTTGTTTTCTATGTTGGTTATCGTGTCTGTGTTGCTTTTTTTAACTCCATATTTTTATTATTTACCTAAAGCAGTTTTGGCTGGAATTATTATGGTTTCAGTAATAAAACTAATAGATTATAAAGAAGCAATAAGATTATGGGAATTGAACAAGAGTGATTTCTGGATGTTGATTGCTACTTTTTCTGGAACGGTTTTTTTAGGAATTAAAGAAGGAATTATTATAGGGGTTATACTCTCGCTAACCATGTTGATTGCTAGAACTTCTAGACCTCATGTAGCAGTATTGGGGAGAATTCCAAACACTAATATTTTTAGAAATATTAACAGGTTTGAAGAAGTAGAAGTTGATAAAGAGATTTTAATTTTAAGATTTGATGCTCGTGTTTATTTTGCCAATGCCAATTATTTTAGCGAAGTATTGCAAACTAAAGCAAAGCAAAAAGGAGTTGATTTAAAATTAATTTTATTGGATTGTGAATGTATTAATGGCGTAGATAGTACAGCAATTCAAATGATAGATTCTGATATCGATTTTTATAAAGATAAAGGTATAGAAGTTTTCTTTTCTAATGTAAAAGGGCCTGTAAGAGATATGTTAACTAAAAGTGGTATTGTTGATAAATTAGGATCTCAAAAATTCTTTATTAATAACAATGATGCAGTAACATATTTTAAAACCGGAAAATTAGATAGGAATGAAGACTTGACCAATTATATTGGTCAAGCCAACATTTAATATTTTTATGCTTGGTGCATAGGAGATAATAAATCTGTAACTGTTTTTACTGGATTAAAAGTTTCAATAGGAACTTCAATAAAAACTGATAACCAATCAGCCATTCCACCGTTCCATAAACCAGGTAATTCTAATCCTTTAACGGGTCTTCCTCCAATACTTTTATCGGTAACAAAAACAGCATCGTGATCTACAAATTGCGTTAAATCAAATTTGTCTCCTTCAAAGTTTTTAATAGAGCAAACAATATCAACAGGGTTAAAGTGCGTAGACTGATATAAAATTTCTAATTGTTCTTTATTGTTTTTGTCTATTTGAGCTCCTTCTATAATTTGTAAGGTAGATTCAGTGCAGTTTTTCTTTATCCAAAAAGGTCCACCACCGGCATCACCTTGGTTTTTTATCATTCCACAAACTCTAATAGGTCTGTTTAAAAGGCTGAATAAATACTCCTCGTTGCAGTCTTCGTCACTAAGATTAATAAAAAAGTTTTCTATTAAGAAAAAACGAATTTCTTGGATGTTTAATTCGGGAGATTTGTCTTTAATCAGTTTTAAAAACTCATGTATTTTAGCTTGTAAAGACAATAGTTTTCCACCAAGTATTTGTTTGTATTTAATGGTTTCTTCCATGTGGTTTTGGTGGCTAACATTGTCTATGTTTTTAATAAATACAATATCAGCATCCAAATCATTTAAATTCTCAATCAAAGCACCATGTCCACCTGCCCTAAAAACATAGTTTCCATTATCGTCTTTAAAAGGGGTATTGTCATAATTTACCGCAATAGTATCGGTATTTGATTTTTGAATAGAAAAAGAAATGTTAAAAGTGATACCAGAATCTATATAATTAGATTCTATATATTCTTTTACAGAACTTTCAAATTTTTTAAGATAATTAGGACTTACCGTAAAGTGAATATTTACTGTTTGATCTTTACTTACACAATAATGTACACTTTCATCAATTTGTTCTTCTAAAGCTGATTTGTTATCAATGTCGTACTGATGAAATCTAATCAATCCTTTAGGAGTATTTTGATAATTTAAATGCTCACTACTAAGAATAAAATTTAAGAAAGAAAGTTTGTTGGTTAAGTTGTCAAGCTTTTTTATTTGTGGATAAACTTTGTTAAACTCAATAATAATGTCTTTATAAAAAGGAAATTTATGTAAGTTGTTAAAGAAATATTGAGACATAGGGTTGCTGGTTTTTGTGTTGTAAAACTCAGACAATCCTTTAAACATTCTAGATGCTAACCCAGAAGCAGGAATAAATTTATAAATCACCAAATCTTGTTGTTTGATGTTATAGATGTTCATTAATTTACTTCTTTCAATACTTTCAATAGTTTTGATACCATCGTTAATAGTAGCTATTCTGTCTAGTTCTAGTGTTGGTGTTCCTTTAACAAAAGCAATTAATTGTCTTGTTAGTTTTTCACTAGATATTCCTCTTTTATCAATTTCTTCTTTTAGTTTTCTTTCTAGTCTCATGCTGATTGATGGTTAAAAAATACTATTAAGTTCAAAAGCAGTACCTACAACCACTAGTGTTGCCCCTGCATTATGTACTTCATTAATTTTTTGTTGGGTGCTAATTCCACCTCCTACAATAATAGGAATATTTACTGAATTATAGACTGCGTTAACAACAGGTTTTCCTACCGGTAGGTGAGCTCCACTTCCAGCTTCTAAATATACAAGTTGGTGCCCCATGTATTGCCCTGCTAACGCTGTGTCTTTTATCAAGTTTTGATTAGTAGGAGGGATAGGTGTTGTTTTAGAAACTTTAATAGTGCTGGTTTCTTTTTTTCCATCAATTAAAATATAGCTTGTAGGTATAACTTCTAATTTACTTTTTAATAAGAACGGAACTGCTTTTACTTGTTGATGAATTAAATACTCTGGATTGTCGCCAGAAATTAAGTTTAAAAACAACAAGGCATCAGCACAATTGGTTAAGTGTTTGTAATCACCAGGAAAAAGAACAACTGGTTTTGATATGTGTTTCTTTATTTCTTTAGCAATTATTTCTGTTTGATTGTTACAAACAGTACTACCTCCTAAAAACAAATAATCTACAGGAGCATTGTTAATTCTATGGCAAATGTTTTTTACATCAGCTACAGTAACTTTATCAGGGTCTACTAGGACTGCAATTAATTTTTTGTTTTCTTTTTTTGCAGTTTGTAAGGTGTTAAGAAAGTTCATGAGTGGTTGTAGCTATGGCTAAAGAATAATTTTCTATTTGAAAAAAATAAATATCGCAATTTTGTTTTAATTCTGGGGTGTTAATAAAGCCTTTAGCGTTTGTTGGATTGATTTTGTCAATCATCAAATCATTTTTAAAGTTCATTCCACCACAAGGATGAATTTTAAACATGGCTTCTTTTCCTCCCCAAATAAAAGTTAATTGTTTAATGTATTCATCATCACTTAAATCATTTTGAGCTATATCGGTAAAACGATGTTTGATGACTTTAATTTTATCTCTATTTTTTTCGATATCAATTCCTATCATTTCATCAGAAATAACAATGGCAGAAAAATCAAAAGAATGTGTAATAGAAATATTTTGATGATTTTTTAACAGAGGTTTTCCAAACTCATTATAGTATAAATCATCATCGTTTAAATTGATGTGCTTTAATAAATGACGTATGCTTAAAAAACCTTTTTGATGTTGGACTGATTTCATTGTACTTACTCTATCTAGGCTGTTTTTAGCTAAATAGATATTCCTTAAAACATCAATACTCTCACTAATTTTCCAAATGAAAATAGTGGTGGTTGAGTTGATTTGGATTGTTTTAAATAAAGGCATTTATTATAGTAAGGATTTTGTAAATTTGCAGTCTAAAAGCAACAAATATAGTAATATGAGTTTAGAAACAACATACGTTCCTTATAAAGTAAAGGATATCTCATTAGCAGATTGGGGTAGAAAAGAAATCCATTTAGCTGAAGCTGAAATGCCAGGTTTAATGAGTATTCGTGAAGAGTTTAAAGGGCAAAAACCTTTAGCTGGGGCTAGAATTGCCGGATGTTTACACATGACTATTCAAACAGCTGTTTTAATTGAAACATTAGTAGATTTGGGTGCTGAAGTTACTTGGTCATCTTGTAATATTTTTTCTACACAAGATCAAGCTGCTGCTGCAATTGCGGCTGCAGGAATTCCTGTTTATGCTTGGAAAGGTTTAAACGAAGAGGAGTTTGATTGGTGTATTGAACAAACTCTTTTCTTTGGAGAGGATAAAAAACCTTTGAACTTAATTTTAGATGATGGTGGTGATTTAACCAACATGGTTTTAGATAAATACCCAGAATTGGTTCCTGGGATTAAAGGATTGTCAGAAGAAACAACTACAGGAGTTCACCGTTTGGTAGAGCGTGTAAAAGCAGGTACATTACCAATGCCAGCTATTAACGTAAACGATTCTGTAACAAAATCTAAATTTGATAACAAATACGGATGTAAAGAATCAGCGGTAGATGCTATTCGTAGAGCTACTGATGTAATGATGGCAGGTAAAGTTGCTGTAGTTGCAGGTTATGGTGATGTAGGTAAAGGTTCTGCTGCATCTTTACAAGGAGCAGGAGCAAGAGTAATTGTTACAGAAATTGATCCTATTTGTGCATTACAAGCAGCTATGGATGGTTTTGAAGTAAAGAAAATGGACGATGCTATTAAGCGTGCAGATATTGTAATTACTACTACTGGTAACAAAGATATTATTGTAGGACGTCACTTTAAAGCGTTAAAAGACAAAGCAATTGTTTGTAACATTGGTCACTTTGATAATGAAATAGACATGGCTTGGTTAAACGGAAATTACGGTGATACTAAAGTAGAAATTAAACCTCAAGTAGATCAATATACAATTGATGGAAAGGAATTTTTAGTGTTAGCAGAAGGACGTTTGGTAAACTTAGGATGTGCTACAGGTCACCCAAGTTTTGTAATGTCTAACTCTTTTACAAACCAAGTGTTGGCTCAATTAGAGTTGTGGAACAATGCAGATGCTTATGGAAATGATGTTTATACTTTACCAAAACATTTAGATGAAAAAGTAGCTCGTTTGCACTTAGCTAAAATTGGTGTTGAGTTGGATACTTTAACAGAAGATCAAGCAAAATATATTGGAGTAGAGGTAGAAGGACCTTTTAAACCAGAATATTACAGATACTAAACACAAAGTGTTTACAGTTAAAAGCCTCACAATTGTGAGGCTTTTTTTATGTTGATAAATATGTGTCTAGACTTTTTCTTATGATTGTTTAAGGGCGTTCGAGCGAAGTTGAGAACTTGAGTTTTTGAACTAAGATTTACTTGCTGATAGAAATTAATTGATGTTTTGTTCTAGTAATTTCACTCTTGTCATCACATTCATCAAACAAAGTTTCTAGTGTTTTGTTTAGTACTGGGTGATTAAAATCAGAAACAATTTCAATTAAAGGAATCAAAACAAAATTACGCTCATGCATTCTTGGATGTGGAATAGTCAAGTTTTCGGTATTGATTATTTCATCATTAAAAAAAACAATATCAATATCTAAAGGTCTTGCTTGGTAGCCTATGTTCTCAGAAACCCTAGTTCTTCCTAATTCTAGTTCAAAATTCAATAAATGTTTAATGAGTTCATCAGCATTTAAAGATGTTTGTAGGGTTAACGCAATATTAAAAAAATCATCACTTTTAAATCCCCAAGGTGGTGTTTGGTAAACAGAAGATACTTTTAAAATTTTACCCAATGAGGTTATTTTTTTAATAGCATTGTTTAGGTTTTCTAGTTTGTTTCCTAAATTAGTTCCTAATGATAAATGAGCAATGTTCATGAGTGTAAATCTCTTTTGGCAAAGAAATCATTTATATTTGTTTTACTAAAAAAAAATAGAGCATGAATTTTATAAAAAATGTACTGTCATCATTATTAGCTATCTGGATAGCAGTAGTAATTGTTGTTTTAATTGGGGTTGGAGTAGCTGTTTCTGTAAGTAATGATATGGTTAAAGAAGTAAAACCAAATTCTGTATTAGAGATTGATTTGTTGGGAGAAATGAATGATTATAGTCCTTTTGGCTTGGATCCTATTACAGAAATATTAGGATTAAAAGAACAAACCGTTGGATTTAATAATCTTTGTAAAGCGCTAGAAAAAGCAACTTATGATGATAATATCAAAGGAATTAGTTTAAGAAATATTCCTGAAAACATGGGGTTGGCACAGTTAACTGCCATGAGAAAAATGTTAGAAACTTTTAAAAACAAAGGAAAGTTTGTATATGCTTATGATGATTTATATGCTCAAAAAAAATATTATTTAAGTTCGGTTGCAGATTCTGTTTTTATGTCTCCAGTAGGTTATGTAGAGTTAAAAGGATTGCATTCTGAAGTGATGTTTTATAAAGATTTTCAAGAAAAATATGGTGTTAAAATGGAAATCATTAGGCATGGAAAATACAAAAGCGCAGTAGAGCCTTTTATTGCAAATGAAATGAGTGATGCTAACAGAGAGCAAATTGGAGCTTTGATTGATGGGGTTTGGAATGAAGTAGGTACGGCTATACAATCTTCAAGAAATATTGATGTTGAATTTGCGGTTAATAGATATTTAGGTAAATCTGCAAAGTCATCTTTAATCAATCATTTGGTTGATGGATTAATTTATGAAGATGCTTATAATGACATGCTAAAAAATAAATTAGGAGAGGATAAGTTAAGAAAAGTGTCTATAGGGGATTATATGAATAATATGTCTTTATTGAGTTTGATGGAAAGTGAAAAGCAAGTTGCAGTAATTTATGCACAAGGAGAAATCCAATATGGACAAGGAGATATAGATATTATTGGTCAGAAAAAAATGGTTGAAGCTTTAAATAAAGCTGCAAAAGATGATGATGTAAAAGCGATAGTTTTTAGGGTAAATTCTCCTGGAGGTAGCGCTATGGCTTCGGATTTAATTTGGCGAGCAGTAGAGGAAGCAAAAAAAGAAAAGCCATTGGTTGTTTCTATGGGGAATTATGCAGCATCAGGAGGATATTATATTGCTTGTGGAGCTGATAGAATTTTTGCTGAACCAACAACAATTACGGGGTCTATAGGTGTTTTTGGTATGTTGCCTAATGCATCGGAATTGGCTAAAGAAATTGGAGTTAATTCAGAAGTTGTTAGCACTCATAATAACGGAGCTTATTACAGTGTAGTGAAGCCAATTGATGACCGTTTTAAAAGTGTTGTAAAAGAAGGAATTGAAAATATTTATGATGAATTTTTACATCGTGTAGCCTTAGGTAGAAATATGTCTGTAGAAGAAGTTGATGCTGTTGCGCAAGGTAGGGTATGGACAGGAAGTAAAGCAATTGAAGTAGGTTTGGTTGATGAAATAGGAGGCTTAGATGCTGCTATTAGTTATGCTGCTAAAATTGCAGGAGTAACAGATTATACTCTAAAAGAATTACCAAGTTACGAAGTTGATTTTAAGGAAATGTTTAGCTTAAATCCTTTAGCTAAAAGTAATGTAGATGAGTTTTTGTCTCAATACAATTTGCAGTGGTTGGCTAATACTAAAGAATTAATGAAAACGAAAGGAGCTCAAGCAAGAATTCCTTTTGAAATGAATATTGAATAAGTTTAAAAGATAAAATTCTAAGTTCTCGATTCCGTTTGAACACCTTATGGTTGTCAATCGGAATTGAGATTTTTTTAAATAATAAAAACCTTCCCGCTTTCTGCTAATTCAACATTGGTAAACTCGGTTTTTGCTTCTGTTCTAAAATCCTCTAGATTGCTATATCTACTAGAATAATGTCCAAGTATAAGCTTTTGTACATTGGCTTGTTTAGCTATTTTTCCAGCTTCTTTTGCAGTACTGTGTTTGGTCCTTTCTGTTAAACTCTTTTTATCTTCTAAAAAGGTTGATTCGTGGTACAATAATGTAGCGTTTTTAATAATTGGAACAATATCTGGTTTGTATGCAGTATCGCTACAAAATGCATAACTATGAGTATCTTTTGGAGGTAAAGTTAAATCTTTGTTTTCTAAAATAGTTCCATCTTGTTTTACAAAGTCTTTTCCGTTTTTTAAATTGTGATAATCACAAATTTCAATTTCGGGTTCCATGGCAACATTTTCCATATTTAACTTTCTTAAACTTGGCTTTTCTTCAAAAAGAAATCCATTGGTGTAGACTCTGTGGTCTAAAGGAATGGTGGATATTTTTAGTTTTTTATCCTCAAAAATCACTTCACTTTCTTTGCTTTCTAATTCGTGAAACAACAATGGAAATGAAGTCCAAGATTTTGATAATTTAAGTTGAAGGGTAATAATTTCTTTAATTCCTTTAGGGCCGTAAATGTGTAGTTCTGTTCTACGATCTAACAATCCAAAAGTAGAAATTAATCCTACCAAACCAAAAAAATGATCTCCGTGTAAATGTGAAATAAAGATGTGTTTGATTTTTGCAAAGGGAACTTTTTGTTGTCTTAATAAAACTTGGGTTCCTTCTCCGCAATCAATTAAAATATGCCTTTCGTTTATTTTTAAATATTGAGCAGTTGGATGTGCATTAGTTCTTGGGGTGGCCGAGTGACAGCCTAATATGGTGAGTTGAATCCCCATTAAAACCCTAAGTCACGAGTCATTTCATCCATGTCAATAATATCAATGGCTTCTACCAAAGTAGGGACTACATTTAATTCTTCATCAAAAGCATCTGCATCAAAATCTGTAAGAATAACGGCAAAAGACTTTTCGTTTTCGGCTTGAGTTTCTGCAAATCCACTTAAAGATTTTATTTGGCTTTCTGTAGTATCAATACTAGAAACATCAAGAATGATGTTTCTGTTTTTATATTTGGCTAATACTTTTGAAACTTCATCAAAAAAAGTATCAAAATCAGTTTCTGTTTTAAAAAGAGTGTATTTGTCAGAGGTTGTAACTTTCATAAAACCTATTGTTTAATTTGTGATGCTAATAAATAAATACAGGCCATACGGATAGCTACTCCGTTTTCTACCTGATTTAAAATAATGGCTTGGTCAGAATCTGCAACATCAGAAGTAATTTCTACTCCACGGTTTATAGGTCCTGGGTGCATAATGGTAATTTCGGAATCTAAAGAATTTAATAACTTTTTATCAACTCCGTATAATTGTGTGTATTCTCTAGTTGATGGAAAATATTTAATATCCATACGTTCATTTTGTACACGTAACATATTGGCAACATCGGCCCATTCTAAAGCTTTTCTTAAATCGGTTTCTACACCAACACCTAAACTTTCAATGTATTTAGGAATTAAAGTCACTGGTCCGCAAACTTTAACCTCTGCACCTTGTAATTTTAAAGCATAAATATTTGATAAAGCTACACGAGAGTGAAGAATATCTCCTACAATAACAACTTTTTTTCCTGCAACATCTCCTAAGTGTTCTCTAATAGAAAAAGAATCTAACAAGGCTTGTGTTGGGTGTTCGTGAGTTCCATCTCCAGCATTAATTATACGAGTATTTACATGTCTAGCTAAAAATTCATGAGCACCAACATCAGGGTGACGCATAACCACAATATCTACTTTCATAGACAAAATATTGTTAACGGTATCAATTAAAGTTTCTCCTTTTTTTACAGAGGAACCCGAAGCAGAAAAGTTAATTACATCTGCAGATAAACGTTTTTCGGCCAACTCAAAAGAAAGTTTTGTGCGAGTACTGTTTTCAAAAAACAAATTGGCAATGGTAATATCTCTTAAAGAAGGAACTTTTTTAATAGGTCTGTTAATCACTTCTTTAAAATGATCTGCAGTTTCAAAAATTAAATCAATATCTTCTTTAACTAGGTGCTTAATTCCTAATAGGTTTGGAACACTTAAGGTCTTCATCTATTTCTTTTTCTTGTTGGTTATATATACAGCATCCGATAAGGTGTCGTTGCTCCAATTTACTACTACTACTTCTTCGTTAATTACATCTACCGTAGCACCTTTATAATCTGGTTGAATAGGTAGGTGTCTACTAAAACGTCTGTCAATCAATACTAAAAGCTCTACTTCGGCAGGCCTTCCGTATGACTGAATGGCAGTTAAAGCAGCGTTAATGCTTCTTCCAGAAAATAAAACATCATCAATAAAAACTACTTTTTGTCCTTCTACTAAAAAGTTAATTTCGGTAGAATTTGCACTTAAAGGTTCGTCTCTACGTCTAAAATCATCACGGTAAAAAGTAATGTCTAATTTTCCTAGTTTAATGTTTTTAATATGGTAATCATCTCTTAAAATAGAAGCAATTCTCTCAGCAAAATAAGTTCCTCTAGGCTGTAAACCAATTAAAACGGTATTAGAAAAATCACCGTGATTTTCAATTAGCTGGCAAGCCAATCGTTGAAGAATGATTTGAATTTTTTTTGAGTTTAGAAGTATTTTGTCACTCATAAGATCTAAGTAAATTAGTAGTACAAATATAGGTTTTTTGTTGATTAATTTGTTAAAAACATTTAGTTACAAGGGCATGATAATTGAGTAATGTGCTTTATATTTATGTAAGACTAATAGAGTTTGCTCTACTAAAAAGAAAAAGAGGATGATGTCATTATCGAAATTTGAGGAAATGCTTAAAACAAATGATGTGTATTTTTTTGATACAACTGAGTTTGAGGAGATTATCCATTACTATTTAGATGATGGAAATACTTCTATGGCAAAAAAGGCGGTTTTTTTAGCGTTGGAACAACATCCAGATTCTGCAGATATCAAATTGATACAGGCAGAAATTATGGTTTTTGAAGACAAATTAGAAGAAGCAAGACTTTTGTTAGACAACTTAATGGCTATTTACCCATATAATGATGAGGTATACATTCAAATAGCCAACATGCTTTCTAAAGACGACAAGCATAAAGAAGCTATTGATTATTTAATTAGAGCTAAAGAATATACTGATGATTTGGCCGATGTTTCTGCTTTATTGGGAATGGAATATTTGTATTTAGATGATTACGAAAAATCTAGAGAACATTTTTCGGTTTGTTTAGAGTATGATATTGAAGATTACCAGGCTTTATACAATATTATTTATTGTTTTGAAATGGAATCTAGTCATACAGAAGCCATTACTTTTTTAGAAGATTACATCAATAAAAATCCGTACTGCGAAGTGGCTTGGCATCAATTAGGACGTCAGTACTTTGTGTTAAAAGATTATCAAAAAGCTTTAAAAGCATTTGATTATGCTGTGGTTATTGATGAGGCTTTTATTGGTGGATATGTAGAAAAAGCCAAGACTTTAGAAAAGTTAGATAGGTATGATGAGGCTATAGAGAATTATCAAATTACTTTAGAGTTAGATGATCCTACGGCTTTTGCTTATTTACAAATAGGAGAGTGTTACAAAAAGAAAAACAATGCCACTAAGGCAATTTATTATTATAAAAAAGCTTTGCATGAAGATCCTTTATTAGATAAAGGTTGGATGCTGTTGGCAATTGTTTGTAATGAAGAAAAAGCTTATGATAAGGCTTTACATTACTTAAACAAAGCCATTGCTTTGGATGAAACCAATGTAACTTATTGGAGATATAATGGTGAAATTAATTTACGCCTAAAATTCTACGAAGAGGCTGCCGAGGCTTTTGAAAGATGTATTGAATTAGATGATTCAGGAGTTGATGTTTGGATTACTTTGGCAGATATTTGGGTGTTTACGGGTGATTTCTCTAGATCATTAAATACTTTGATTAGAGCAAAAAAACAACATCATAATTTTGCAGAAATAGAATATAGATTAGGATGTTTGTTCTTTATTACCAATCAAACTAAAGAAGCATACTTGCACTTAAAAACAGCATTGAGTTTAGATTACGAATATCATTTGGTAATGCAAGAATTGTATCCAACGGTTTTTGAAGATGCAAAAGTGAAAAGAATGGTTTTAAACTTTTTGGAGAATTAGTATTTAAAATTACATTTGCTCTAAAACACTTTTTAATGAAAAGAACATTTAAGGATTACGCTATTATTTCTTTAAAAGGAATGGCAATGGGGGCTGCAGACGTAGTGCCAGGAGTATCGGGAGGAACCATAGCTTTTATTTCTGGTATATACGAGGAGTTGCTAACAACCATTAGTAATATCAATTTATCATTATTAACTGTTTTAAAACAAGACGGAATTAAAGCGGCTTGGAAAAAAGCAAATGCAAATTTTATATTGGCTTTACTTTTAGGGGTAGCTATTAGCGTAGTTTCCTTAGCAAAAGGAATTTCTTTATTATTGGCTACAAAACCTATTTTGGTTTGGTCTTTCTTTTTTGGTTTGGTTGTGGCAAGTGTAATCTATGTTGGTAAGCAAATAGACAAATGGAGAGTTCAAGAAATAATTGCTTTAGTATTAGCAGGGGCTTTGGCTTACTGTATTACCATTGCAGAACCTATGGTGAGTGATGATGCATCTTCTTTATTTCTGTTTTTAGCAGGAGCATTAGCTATTTGTGCTATGATATTACCTGGGATTTCTGGAGCGTTTATATTAGTATTGCTAGGAGCTTACGAAGCTATTTTAACAGCAGTACATTCAAGAGATATACAAATAATTGCTATTGTTGGTTTAGGTGCTATTGTAGGATTACTAAGTTTTTCAAGAGTATTAAAATGGATGTTTGTTCATTATAAAAACACAACCTTAGCAGGTTTAACAGGTTTTATTTTAGGATCTTTAAATAAAATATGGCCTTGGAAAGAAACCATTACCACAAGAATTAATTCAAAAGGTATTGAGGTACCAGTATTACAAAATAGTATATTGCCAGTTAATTATAATGGCGATGCTCAGTTAACTATTGCATTATTACTAGCTTTGGCTGGTTTTGCATTAATTCTAGGACTAGAAAAGTTGGCTAGTTATAAATCTTAAATATGTTTCCAAAAGGAAGTTTACTTTATAATCTATTACTCTTTTTAAAAGGAATGCTCATGGGGGTAGCCAATAAGGTGCCTGGGGTTTCTGGAGGAGCGGTGGCTTATGTGTTAGATTTCTATAATGAGTTAATTTACTCTTTTCAAAAAATCAATGGAAAAGCTTTTATACTGTTGATTAATGGTCGATTTAAAAGTTTGTACAATTACATTAATGCAAAGTTTTTAATTTTCATTGTTGGAGGAATGGTATTTAGTTATTTTACCGTTTCTAAACTTTTAGATTATTTTTTACAACATAATGAATTACAAGTTTGGTCTTTGTTTTTTGGAATGATTATAGGTTCTAGTATTTACTTAATTAAAAAATACGAAGGCTGGGAATTTAAAAGTTATGTTTCTTTAGCTCTAGGAATTGCAGTTGGTTTTGCCATTACTTTTATTCACCCAAGCGGTGAAAATAACAATCTTTGGTTTGTATTTATTTGTGGGGTTATTGGTGTTTCAGGGATGACCATACCTGGACTTTCCGGTTCATATATCTTAATGTTGTTAGGGAATTATGTTTTTTTATTGGTAGATGCTGTAAATGTTTTAAACGATGTAATAGTTGGAGTATTTACTGGAAATACAGCGGTTCTTTATGATGCTAGTAATCAAAAATATTTAATCATAATAGCCGTATTTACATTAGGGTCTGTTTTTGGTTTGATATTTTTATCGCAAATATTAGCTTTTGTTTTAGACAGATGGGGTAAAATTGTAAATGCCGTTATCATTGGTTTTATTTTAGGTTCTTTAGGAACTGTTTGGCCTTGGAAAGAAAAAATATATGCGCAGCAAAATGGCGTATTTTTAACAGATAATTTTAATCGTAAAATAGTAGTAGGTTTTCATAAGTACTTACCTGATTTCTCAACAGAACAAACTTGGATAGCACTTTTGTTTGTGGTTGTTGGTGTGATGTTAGTACTGGTTGTAGATCGTTTTTCAAAAACAAATTAGTTAATGGATAAGGTGACTTTTGGATTGGTAGGTAAAAATATTTCGTATTCTTTTTCTAGAGGATATTTTGGAGAAAAATTTCAAAAATTAGGTTTAGATAATCATCAATATGTAAATTTTGATTTACAAGAAATATCAGTTTTAGGAGAAATTATAAAGGCTAGAGAAAATGGTTTAAAAGGATTAAATGTAACCATTCCTTATAAACAAGATGTACAACCTTTTTTAAATAGTATAGATGCAGATGCAAAAGAAATAGGAGCTGTAAATACTATAAAATTCAATGATGATGGAACTGTGGTTGGATATAATACAGATGTTTACGGATTTCAGAAAGCATTAGAACCTTTGTTAAAATCACATCACACAAAAGCTTTAATTTTAGGAACAGGTGGGGCTTCTAAAGCAGTAGCTTATGCTTTTCAAAAATTAGGAATTACTTATAAGTTTGTTTCTAGAACAGCTTCGGAAGATAGATGGAGTTACGATCAATTAAATGAACAAATTATAAAAGAATATACTGTTATAGTAAACTGTTCACCTTTGGGAACTTCTCCAGATATTGAATTAAAGCCAGAGATTCCTTATCAATTTTTAAATGCGAATCACTTGTTATTTGATTTAATTTACAATCCATCAGAAACTACTTTTTTACGTTTAGGAAAAGAGCAAGGAGCCACTATTAAAAATGGTTTGGAGATGTTAGAACTACAGGCAGAAAAATCCTGGAGTATTTGGAATAGTTAAAAATCATCTGTTTAAAACAATAACTTGATTATATAACGGAACGCTTTTTGTATTTAAATTATTATCTTAGTTAAGTGTTAATTTAAAAAAATAGAAATCATGAAAAATATTTTAATTGTATTTATACTGGTGATGAGTTCTGCTTTATATGCACAAGAAAATGCTCATTTAGAGACTGATCAAAACAAAAACGCACAAGCAGCATATGAAAAATATGCTAAAATTGCTGATGAATATACTTTACAACAAGGAACAACAGCTCAAGAAACATATGTAGCTATTGATCCTATGGAAGAAAAGAGAATTAGAAAAAAAATACATAAAGACCATAGAGCAATGAGGTCTTTATGGAGGCATGAAGAACGTATGGAAAGAGCAAAAAACACACAATATGTTTTATCTAATCCATATCGTTATTCTTATAATAGTGTGATTGGAAATCCTTTTTACAGAGGTATTGGTTTTGGATATTTTATAGGAAGAAGTAGATTTTAAAAATAATACAGAAACATAAAACAAATAAAAAATGAGAAAAGGATTGTTAATTGCAGTTATGAGTGTAGTTACATTAATAGCTACAACCTCATGTTCTAGAAAAGTAACTAGAATAGATACCAATGAACAAATTGATATTAGTGGTAGATGGAACGATACAGATGCTAGGTTAAGTGCCGAAGCGTTAAGTGCTCAAATCGTCATGGGAGATTGGATTAATGAGTTTATGATTGAAAAAGGAAAAAAACCAGCAGTTATAGTTGGTTTAATTCGTAACAAGTCTCATGAACATATTGATGCGGAGATTTTTACTGTTGAGGTAGAAAAAGCTTTGGTTAAATATCAAAAAGCAAAAGTGGTTCAAGGTGGAGAAATGAGAAATGAACTAAGAGCAGAAAAAGCCGATCAACAAACAAACGCATCAGTATCTACTATGAAAAAGTTTGGTTTAGAAACCGGAGCGGATTTTATGTTGCAAGGGTCTATAAACTCTGTGGTTGATGCCTTAAAAAAACAAAAAGTGGTTTACTACCAAATAGATTTAGAGTTAACCAATATTGAAACAAACGAAAAAGTTTGGTTCGGAGATAAAAAAATCAAGAAATACGTTAAAAATTAGTCTTGATTTTTATTTGAGAAAAAACTGTTTAGGAATTATTTTTTGAATTCTAAACAGTTTTTTTATTCATGATTGATATGAAAAAAATCGTTTTTATAATAAAATATGTACTTGTTGCAGTATTAGCTTTAAGTACATTCGGATGTGCTACTTACCATCAGTTAAGCGCAAAATATCAGCATGAAGTATTAAGTGGTGAATTTGATGTTGCCATGAAAAGTATTGATAATAATAAGTTTCTTACCAAAGATAGAAATGAGTTGTTATACTGCTTAGAAAAAGGAAAAATAGCCTATTTAAAAGGAGATTATAAACTGAGTAACGAGCTTTTTAACAAGGCAGATTTATTGATTGAAGATCATAAAGTAAGCAAGGTTGGCGAGGCTTTAGCGGTTTTGTCTAACCCAGAAAAAACAACTTATAAAAGTGAAGACTTTGAGAAAGTAGCCATTCATTATTACAAAGCACTGAATTATATTTTTTTAAATTCTTATGATGAAGCTTTGGTTGAAGCCAAAAGAATTAATCTTCAACTTCAGGAAATTAACGATGCTTACCCTGCAGGAAAAAAGAACCGTTATACTACAGATGCTTTTGCACTTAATTTACAAGGTTTGTTGTATGAAGTTACAGGAAATTTAAACGATGCTTTTATATCTTATAGAAATGCTGTTGAACTTTATCAAGAAAATGAAGGAACTTATTTCGGTGTTAATATTCCTACACAGTTAAAAAAAGATTTGATAAACTCCGCACATCGTTTAGGATTTAAGGACGAAGAGTTGAGGTATTCAGAATTATTTCAAATCAAATACGAAGCAAAACCTAATGATTTTAAAGGAGATTTGGTTGTGTTTTGGGAAAGTGGATTGGTTCCATATAAATCACAAACGTATTTTACTTTTACCTCGTTGCCAGGAAATAATAATGGATTTGTAAGTATTGCAAATGAAGAATTAGGAATTAGTTTTCCTGTACCAACAGGTAATCATAATAGTAATGGAGGCTTTTCCGATCTTAATGTTTTTAATATTGCTTTTCCTAAATATGAAGATAGAGCTCCATATTTTACCAACGGTAAAGTTATTTTAAACAATAATGTTTCCGAAGAATATAAATTAGAGTTGGTAGAAGATTATAAAACTATTGCTTTTCAAACATTAAAAGATAGAACTATAAGAGAGATTGGAAAGATTGCCATACGTGTGGCAACCAAAAAACTATCAGAAAACATAGTAAGAAATCAAAATGAGAATTTAGGAGCGGTGTTAGGGTTGATTAATGCTTTAACAGAAAAAACGGATACCAGAAACTGGCAAACCTTACCTAATAAAATATATTATACAAGAATACCATTAAATCAAACTGAGAATAAGGTTAAAGTCCAAGTAAAAACAAACAATGGGGAGACTGTAGCAAAGGAATTTGAGGTAAAACCGTCTGGAAACCTAAATTTCATCAACTATATTACCCCACAAAGTCAAGGCTTTAATTAAAATTAGTTAGTTTTGGAATTAGTTAAGAGAAAATTAAAATATAATGATTACCATAGATATGGAAAAAGAAACTCAATCAATAGACTATAAAACAATGTCTCTAGAAGTTTTGGTTGCTACCTTAAAGAAGTTAATTGATGAAAATCCTATACAGGACATAAAAGAACAAGCAAGTGCTATTAGAGCTTCTTTTTATTATCAATATAATGAGCAGTTGGATAAAGCCAAGGATGCATTTGTACAAGAAGGAGGTAATGAAATAGATTTTGAGTATTCTCAACCTATTCAGACCGAGTTTAAAGATTTATGGAAGTCTTATGTAGAGAAAAAGAACAATCACTATCAAAAAATAGCAAAAGAGCTTACTACTAATTTAGCTAAAAGAGAAGAAATTATATCATCTATAAAAGCTTTAGTAGAAAAAGGTGAGGTATCAAATACTTATAAAGAATTTCAACAATTGGTTTCTGATTGGAAAGAAGTTGGCCCTGTAAGTTCAGATAAATATCAAGAAACTTGGGGAAATTATCACTTGTATGTAGAGCAGTATTATGATTTATTGCACATCAATAATGATTTAAGAGCGATTGATTTTAAACACAATTTAGAAGCTAAAAATCAAATTATAGAAAAAGCTAAAGAATTGTTAGAGCATAGTGATGTTCAGTTTGCTTTTAATGAATTACAGGTTTTACATAAAATTTGGAAGGAAGAAACTGGACCTGTAGCCAAAGAGTTTAGAGAGCCAGTTTGGGAAGAATTTTCAGCTTTATCTAATGCCATTCACGATAAAAGAGCTGTGTTGTTAGAGGAGTTAAGAAATGTTGAAGAGAAAAATTACGAACAAAAATTAGCGAAAATTCAAGAAATTAAAACTTTTGATTTTTCTAAAAATAAAACTTTTGGAGATTGGAAAAAAAGCATAGATGCTTTTGAAGTTTTAAAAGAAGAATTTTTAGCTATTGGTAAAATTCCTAAAAACAAAAACAAAGAAGTTTGGGATGTTTTTAAAGAATCAACAAGAGAATTTAATAGTGCTAAGAACAATTTCTTTAAAGAAATAAAAGCTTCGCAAAACGAGGCAATTGCAAGTAAAAAAGCTTTGATAGAAGAAGCTTTGGCTTGGAAAGATTCTGATGATTTTGAAGCTGCAACAGAGGTTTTTAAAAGAATTCAAGCCGCTTGGAAAAGAGTAGGTTTTGTACCTAGAAAACAAGCAGATATTTTATGGAAAGAGTTTAAAGGAGTTTGCGATGCTTATTTTGATAGACTAAATAATGTTAAAAAAGAAGGTACTGCCGAAGAACAAGAGAACTTAGTTAAAAAAGAAGCTTTTTTAGCAAAATTAGCTGAGGTTGAAATTAATGTAGATTCTTACAAAGATTTGCTTAAAGAGTGGATTGCTTATGGTTTGGTACCATCACAAAAAAATAAAATAGATCAAGATATTTTACATTTGATTACCAAAGAACTTGCTTTACCAAAAGATAAGGTAGAGGCGGAGTTTATAAAATATCAATTAAAGATAGCTTACTTATTAGCAATTGATAGTAAAAAACTATATACGGAGTACGATCAGTTGCGTAAAGAAGTTGATACTGTTACTAAAGATTTAAAGCAGCTAGAAAATAATTTAGGATTCTTTTCTAACAGTAAAAAAGGAAACCCTTTATTTGATACTGTAATGAAGTCTATAGCTACTGAAAAAGAAAAATTAGTCTTGGCTAAAAAGAAAATGAAATATTTAAAATCATTTCAATAAACAATAAAAAAAAAGAGAAGCTATTAGCTTCTCTTTTTTTTTATTGTTTTAATAATTTTTTCCTAATTCTACTTAGCTGTATAGGGGTGATTCCTAAATGCGAAGCAATGTGAAATTGTGGAATTAATTGGTCTATGTTTTTAATGTTTTTTCTTAAAATAAGATAGCGTTCAGTAGCGTTTTTAGAAAGTAAATCAATTAAAGATTCTTCTAACTGTGTGTATTCTCTTTCTACTGTTTTATACATAAATTCCCCAAATTCTGGATATATTTTTCTTAAGGTTGCTAAATCGTCAACACTAATTTCCATTACTACAGCATCAGTCAAAGCTTGACAAGCAATTAATGCTGGAGATTTTTGTATAGCAGATTTTAAAGAACCAGCTAATTGTCCAGGAGCTGCAATAGACTTGTTTATTTCTCTTGAATCAGAACTTGTTTTCATGTAAGTTCTAGTAATACCTTCAATTACAAAAAACAATTTATTGTTTACGTTACCAATTTCGCATAAATGCTCTCCTGATTTATATGATTTTACTTTTGCTAAGTCGAAAAATGCTTTGAGAATTTCTTCGGGTAAGGGGTGTATGTTGTTAATAAATTTTAAAAATGTCTCCATATTTATAAAAAATGTTAAGAAATCTATTCTTAACAAATGTAAATTATTTTAAGTAACAATCCACGAAATCCGTGAATAAATGAAATAAAAAGCCAATGGCAATTAAGTTTGTTTTTTTGTAGAATAACAAAATAATGTAAACAAAAATAGCGATGTAAGAATGTAATGGATGAAATCCAATACTACATCTATTAGGATCAAAAATTGGGCTTGCTAATAAGTGATCAAGATCTATTAACATGGTTGAAATTAATATCAACCAATTTCGTTTCCATTTTTTAGGATTATATACATAGGCAATGAGTCCTGGAAATAAAAAATGTAATCCATAATGGATACAAAATTTAAGTGAGAGCATTGTTGATATTTAAATTTTCTAAATACAAACTAGCATTAGGACCTTCCATAAAAATCAAATCCAAAATACTTAAGTTTTCTAAAAATCCATGTTTGTCGTCAAACATTTGTACATATTTAGGAAAATCAATATTTAATTTCTTTTTAGCTTCAATCCAACTTCTTAAATCTGTTTTGTCTGTATAATCGTTAAAGTATTCGGTAGTTTCAGAAGAAGGTTTTTCTTCTTGTAAAGCATCCATCACAAAAGCATGTACTTTTTGATGTAATTCCCACAAGTATTTATGCTTTGTTGTAAAAATACCTGTTAAATCAGCTTCGTAATATTCGTAAAAAGGCGATGTTCTATACGCAGATTGCAAAGATTTTAAATGCAATTTTTGCCAATCTTCTTCGTAATTTAATTCAACCTCTGTGGTTAACGTTTTTTGTCCTTTGGCTTTGCTTACTGGTACGTTTAAAAGTAGTTTTCCATTAGCACCATATATATAACAGCGCGTTCTATAAGTTTGTTTCACAAAATTATCATGTGTTTCAAACTCAGTAGTTTTTGCCTGTAATATGGCTGCATACTGTGCTATAGGAGCAAAGTATGCAGGTTGTACTAAAAGTTTAGGAATCATATTTATTTTTTTCTTCGTTTGATGACTTCTTTACCAACATAATAAAGTCCTATTGCTACTAAGAAATATACAAAATAAGACTTAGGTTCTCCCTCGCCACCAACGGTAGTAAATAATCTATTCCAACGTATTTTTTTGTTAATAGCCGATTCATTTTGATCTAAACTCATCCAAATAAATACAGGTTTACCAACAACATGATCAAAAGGAGTGTATCCCCAATAACGTGCATCTAAAGAACGCTGACGGTTGTCTCCCATCATCCAAAAATAATCTTGTTTAAAAGTATATTCATTGGTTTTTATTCCGTTGATGTAAATATCTCCATTGCTTTTAATTTCAAAATTATTTTTCTCGTATTCAGAAATAATTCTTTTGTAAAAAGGAAGTGATTTTTTATCTAGAACAACTTTATCTCCTTTGGCAGGAATATAAATTGGTCCGTAATTATCTTGACTCCAAGCATATTGAGGATCGTGAGGAAAAATACTAGGATCATAAACTCCTTTAGGATCTATACTTCTTTTGATAGAAGTTACTTTAGGATCCTTTTGCATCATTAAAGCATGTTCTTTATCTAAATTGATAAAGTACTTTGTTCCTTCTTGATTCATTACAGAAGCTTCAGAAGGATTTACATTGTAACCATGTATAATTTCATCAGCAGTAAAAGGAGCATTGGTTTCTACGTAATAATTAAACTGAGGCTTTGCTCGGTCTGGCAAAACAGTTCTCTCTCCATTAATGTAGATGTATCCGTTTTTAATTTCTAAACTATCACCAGGAACTCCTACACAACGTTTTACATAATTGGTTTTTTTATCAATAGGTTTGTAAGTGAATTTGTCCGAGGTATCTCCCCACATCAACGCTAAAGAATCTGATGGCCAGTTAAAAACAACAATTTCGTTTCTTTTTACTTTTTGTAAACCAGGAAGCCTCATGTATGGAAACTCAATTCCTTCTACATAAGAACGTAATTTAGTTTTAGGAATAGAGTCGTGTACCATTGGTAATGATATAGGACTAATAGGTACTCTTGCCCCGTAGTGGAACTTACTTACAAATAAAAAATCTCCAATAAGTAAAGATTTTTCTAAAGATGAAGTTGGAATAGTAAAAGGTTGCATAATGTACGTGTGTACAAGTGTAGCAGCAACTACAGCAAATGTAATAGAGCTAACCCATTCTCCAGTTTTACTAGGCGGTTTAATACTTCTATTGGCATTGTATTTTAATTGATCAAATACAACATAGTTTAAATAGAAATTATAAAAACCTAAAGATAAAATAGCTAACCAAGTGTCCTTAGTATCAAATTTTCTAAAACTACGAGCAATTTCTACCCAAATCACTGGAAATATTAATAGGTTGATTACAGGAATAAACAAAAGGATTACCCACCATTTAGGTCGGTTAATAATTCCCATTAGCACTATTGCATTGTAAACAGGAATAGCAGCTTCCCACGATTTTCTACCTGCTTTTTGATATAGTTTCCAAGTTCCTGCAAAGTGTAGTACCTGTACTACTATAAAGAATAAAATCCAGCTCATTTTTTTGTTTTTTTATTATAAACCTAATACATCTCTCATAGAAAATACTCCGTGTTTTCCTACTAACCATTCAGCAGCAATAACAGCTCCTAAAGCAAATCCTTGACGGTTATGAGCGGTGTGTTTAATTTCTATACTATCTACTTCAGATGTGTAATCTACCGTGTGAGTTCCAGGAACTTCAGGACTACGAATCGCTTTGATAGGTATGTTTAATTCTTCTGTAGCTTTATCAACTTCCCACCCGTTGTATTTGGTGTGTTCTATAACTCCTTCGGCTAATGTGATAGCTGTTCCACTAGGTTCGTCTAATTTTTGTTTGTGATGAATTTCTTCCATAGTAACATTGTACTGAGATAAGTTTTTCATCATTTTTGCCAAATGTTGATTTAATTCAAAAAAGATATTTACTCCCAAACTATAGTTTGATGCGTAGATAAATCCACCATTTTTTTCGTTACACAAATCCACCATTTTTTGGTAATCTGCCAACCAACCTGTAGTACCAGAAACCACTGGTACATTATTGTTAAAACAGTTTGATATGTTGTTTACAGCAACAGAAGGGATACTAAAATCAATAGCAACATCGGCTAAAGTAATATCGTATTCTTTGGTGTTTTCATCAACAACAACAACAATTTCATGTCCTCTACTAACAGCTATTTTTTCAATAGTCTGTCCCATTTTTCCGTATCCTAATAATGCTATTTTCATTCTTAAAAGTTAAGATTTAAAGATAACCCTAGATAATTGTCATTAGAAACATTGTCTCTCATCAATTTAGGGTCGAATGTTATTTTATCTGATATGTTAAATTGCAACAAATGTGCATCTATACTGGCTTCTAAAATTTGTAAAGCATACAAACCTACAAAAGTTAATAAAGAGGTGTCTCTATTTCTTCTATAAACTTGTTGTGCATTTTCTAAACTCTGGTCAGAATAAAGATTGAAATATATATCTTTTTCGCCAGCAGCTCTTTGTTTAAAAGCTTTTCTTGTTTTGTTATAGGCTTTAGCGTTAATGCTGTAATAATAAAGTGGTGTTATTAAAGCACCGTAAACTATAGGGATTTTCCAATAACGTTTGTTATAGGCTTGACCTAATCCTGGCAAAACAGCAGAGTAAAATGCCGCTTTTGCAGGAGTTAAAGGGTCGTAACTGTCCGTGTCTTCTAAAAAGGCTTGACTGTCTACAGACAATTGACCTTCTTGATCTTGCGAAAAAGAAAATTGTGTCGTAAAAATAAATATGACGATTATGAGTTTGTTACGAATCACCTAAGTTTAATAAAGCTTTAATTTTGTTAAATTCTTCTTCTGATCCAAATGAAATGGCAATTTTCCCTTTTCCTTTGGCATTGGCGCTAATGGCTACTTTTTGCCCAAAGAAACGATTAAATTTATCTTGACTTTCATTTACAAAAGTAGGAGTTGTATTTGAAACGGATTTTTTTGGTTTTTCTTGTTTCATGTCAGCAACCAATGCTTCTGTTTGTCTTACAGATAATCCATCTTTTAAGATTTTTTCGTAAACCTCTAGCTGAGTTAAGGTATTGTCTATGTTAATTAATGCTCTACCATGTCCCATGCTAACAAAACCATCTCTCATTCCTGTTTGAATAATAGGATCTAATTTTAACAAACGTAGGTAATTGGTTACAGTTGATCTTTTTTTACCAACACGACCTCCTAATTCTTCTTGAGTTAGGTTGATTTCATCAATTAAACGTTGATAAGACAAAGCAACTTCAATAGGATCTAAGTTTTTACGTTGAATATTTTCTACCAAGGCCATTTCTAACATCTCTTGGTCGTTAGCCAAACGAATGTATGCAGGAATGGTTTTGTTTCCGATTAACTTAGAAGCTCTAAACCTTCTTTCTCCCGAAACCAATTGGAATTTATCGTCTATTCTACGAACAGTAATAGGTTGTATAACTCCTAAAATCTTAATAGAATCTGCTAATTCTTTTAAAGCTTCTTCGTCAAAATAAGTTCTAGGTTGAAAAGGATTTACTTCAATTTGATTTAAATCTAATTCAATAATATTTCCAATAATTTCGGTCGCTTTTTCATGATTGGCAGAGCGAACAGTCATGTCGTTTTCTTTCAATAATGCAGAAAGGCCTCTACCTAAAGCTTGTTTTTTTGTTGCTTTTGCCATGTGTTTTAATTCTTTGTAATCACTTCGTGAGCAAGGTTAATATAGTTTACAGCCCCTCTACTAGTGGCATCATAAGCTATAATACTTTCTCCATAACTTGGAGCTTCTCCTAAACGAATGTTACGTTGTATAATGGTTTCAAAAACCATATCACTAAAGTGTTTCTTTACTTCTTCTACAACTTGATTTGATAAACGCAAACGAGAATCGTACATAGTTAGTAAAAGTCCTTCAATATCTAAAGAAGGATTGTGTATTTTTTGAACACTTTTAATGGTGTTTAATAATTTTCCTAAACCTTCTAAAGCAAAATATTCACACTGAATTGGAATAATTACAGAGTTTGCAGCGGTTAATGAGTTTAAGGTAATTAAACCTAAAGAAGGAGCACAGTCAATAATAATAAAATCATACAAATCAACAACAGGCTTTAAGGCCTCTTTTAACATGTATTCTCTATTTTCTTTATCTACCAATTCAATTTCTATGGCAACCAAATCAATATGTGCAGGAATAATATCTACATTAGGTGAGTTGGTTGGTACAATAGCTTCGGCAGCTGTACAAGAATGTTCTAAAAGTTCGTAGGTTCCTTTTTCTATACTTTCAATATCAATACCCAAACCAGATGATGCATTGGCTTGAGGGTCAGCATCAATAATCAAAACCTTTTTTTCTAAAACTCCTAAAGAGGCAGCTAAGTTTACTGAGGTAGTTGTTTTACCAACACCTCCTTTTTGATTAGCAATAGCAATAATTTTTCCCATGTAATAGATGCTGTTTATAATGTACGTAAAAGTACAATTATTTGTGAGTTGATGAAAGTTAAGATATCAACAATTAATATTGCGGATGTGGAATAAATAAATGTCATTATTAATTGCCAATGTTTCTTATGAGTGTTTATTTGTTTGGAATATTTTTTAAAATCTCTATTAAAAAACGCCAAAACTTTTGAGTTGAACTAATACTTGCTCTTTCATCAGGGGAGTGAGCTCCACGAATGGTTGGGCCAAAAGAAATCATTTCCATATTTGGGTAATGTTCTCCAATAATACCACATTCCAATCCAGCATGACAAGCATTTACATGAGGCTTGTTGTTAAAAAGACGATGATAAATATTTTCCATAGTCTGTAAAATACTTGCATTTGGGTTGGGCTGCCAACCAGGGTAAGCACCATCTGTTGTTACAGTAAAACCACCTAATTGAAAAGTAGCGGTTAGCTTATTGCTTAAATCTTCTTTTTCACTTTCTATAGAAGAACGTGTTAAACAAGCAATGGTCATATTTCCATTTTCTACTTTAACAGAGGCTAAATTGTTTGATGTTGCAACCAAATCGGTAATATTAGCATCCATGGTATAAACACCATTATGACAAGCGTATAAAGTTTGCAATAAAAGAGTTTGATCTGTACTATTTAATCCCTTTTCTGTTGTGTTTATTTCTTTATTATCTATGGTTAAATTTGGTTCTTTTACCAACCATTCCGTTTTGATAATTTTTGAAATTTCTTTAAACTTTTGTTGAAATAATTCTGTGTTTTGTACAGCAATAATACAAATAGCTTCTCGTGGAATAGCATTTCTTAAGTTTCCCCCTTGTAGAGAAATCAATTGAAAATTCGTGTGTTTTTGAAGCTCAAATAAAACACGGGTTAGTAGTTTGTTGGCATTTCCTAAACCTTTAATAATATCCATTCCAGAATGCCCGCCTTTTAAACCGTTTAATACAATTTGATAATAGGTGTTATTTGGCTTTACAGACGTAGGATGGTAAGATTTTGTAGCAGTTACATCAATTCCTCCAGCACATCCTATAGTAATTTCATCATCTTCTTCGGTATCTAGGTTTAATAAAATATCACCAGAAATAAAGCCAGGTTCTAATTCAAAAGCGCCAGTCATTCCTGTTTCTTCATCTATGGTAAATAGGGCTTCTAATTCAGAATGCTCAATATTTTTATCGGCCAAAATACTCATAATGGCTGCTACTCCTAAACCATTATCGGCACCTAAAGTGGTTCCTTTGGCTTTTACCCAATCACCATCAACAAACATTTCAATTCCTTGAGTATCAAAATCAAAAACAGTATCGTTGTTTTTTTGATGTACCATGTCTAAATGCGATTGTAAAGTCACCTTTTTTCTGTTTTCATATCCAACAGTTGCAGGTTTTTTAATCAATACATTTAGTGCTTTGTCTTGTTTGGTTTCTAGGCCAAGTTTTTGTCCAAAAGAAACCATAAAATCAGAAATGGCTTGTTCTTTTTTAGAAGCTCTTGGAATGGCATTGATTAAATTAAAATGAGCCCAAATTTCTTTGGGCTCTATATGTTGTAATGGGTTATTCATTAGATTTCTATAATTATTTCTGATAATGATTTTCTTACCTTTTTTTCTTTTGCCATAAAATCATCTTTGGCTCTAAAACCTACCGGCAATAAAAGTGCCGATTTTAAATTTTTCTCTTTTAATTTTAACACTTCATCAAATTTAGCTGGGTTAAAACCTTCCATTGGGCAAGAATCAATTTTTTCTAAAGCGCAAACGGTTAATAAATTTCCTAAGGCAATGTAGGTTTGATGGATGAATGTTTTGTGCTTGTCTAATTCTGATTTACTATCAAAATCATTCATTAAAAAATCTCTAAATGGTTTTAAAATTTCATCAGGCGTATTTCTTTTCTTTTTTACGCGATTAAAATATTCTTCTACATTGGCTCCATCAAAATCATTAGGGTAACATAATACCAATAAATGAGAGGCGTCTATTATTTGTTTTTGATTAAAAGCATGAGGCAATAATTGCTCTCTAATTTCTGGAGTTTCTACAATAACCAAACTTAAAGTTTGTAATCCGTAAGAAGTTGCTGTTAAATTAAAAGCTTTCTTGATGGTTTGTAATTGCTCCTTTGATAACTTTTTGGTGTTATCAAATTTTTTGGTTGCATATCGCCATTCTAGGCTTTCAATAATATTCATGTTTTGTGTCTTAATTCCGTTGCAAAAATAAGCTATTTATTTTTTAACTTAACGTTCAAAACTTTAGATTCTAAAATGCTATGAAAGAGTCTTTTTTACATTTGGTTTGGCAACAACAGTTGTTAAACAGTATAGAGTTATGTACTGTAAAGGGAGAAAAATTAAAAATTCACAAAACAGGATTTTTAAATAAATTACAAGGTCCAGATTTTAGCAATGCACTAATTGAAATTGAGGAGCAAAAATGGGCAGGAAATATTGAAGTTCATGTAAAATCTTCTGATTGGTATGCGCATCAACATCAAAAAGATAAAAATTATAACAACGTAATTCTACATGTGGTTTATGAGCATGATGTTGAGGTTTTTGATGAGCACAGCAATGAAATTCCCACTTTAGAGTTAAAAGATTGTATTGTTAAAAATATTTTGAAAAACTACAGAAGTTTGATGGAAGTTCCGCAACAATGGATTTTTTGCGAACATAAACTAAAGAAAATAGATGCTTTTAAAATTAACAATTGGCTAGAACGTGTTTATGTAGAGCGTTTGGAAAGAAAGGTTGATGATGTTGCTAGTGTTTATAAAAAATGCGGTAAAGATTGGGAGGCAACTTTGTTTTTAACTTTGGCAAAATATTTTGGAGGAAACCTAAATGGACAATTGTTTTTAGGAGCTTTTGCTCAGGTAGATTTTTCCGTGATTAGAAAACAAATGGTAAATAAAACCACTCATTCTTTTTTATATGGATTGTTAGGGTTGTTAGAAAGTAATAAAGTAGAAGACGCTTATTATCAAAGTTTACAAAAGGAGTTTGCTTATCAAAAACAAAAATATAGGTTAGATGATTTAAAAAAATTTCAATTGCATTTTTATGGTTGTAGACCTCAAAACTTTCCAACAATTAGACTGGCTCAATTAATTGCTTTTTACGAAGAACATCTTGCTGTATTTGATAAAATTTTAAGCTTAGGCAATAAACTTAATGATTATAAAGATTTGTTTAAGGTTAAGATTGATGATTATTGGCAAGAGCATTATCATTTTGATAAGCCTTCAAAAAAATCGCCTAAACAAATAAGTAAAGGTTTTGTTGATTTGTTATTGATGAATGTGGTGATTCCGGTTTTATTTTTACATGCTAAAACCCAAGGAGAAGATGATTCTTTTTTGTTAGAATTGATGTATGAAATTCCGCCAGAAAAAAACAATATCATCAGTAAGTTTAATCAATTAGGTATTAAAACCAATTCGGCATTGCAAACACAGGCTTTGTTGACCCTTAAAAAAGAATATTGTGACAAAGAGCGTTGTGCCGAATGTACTGTTGGTATTGAGTTGATGAAAAGTTGATAATTATTTATAAATACTCAAAAATCAGTTAATACAATTTAGGAAACTTACTTGGATTTGCCTCATGAAAAATAGCATATACTCTTTCAAAAACATCATCATGTGAAGGTTTAGAAAAATAATCTCCATCACTACCATAGGCAGGTCTGTGCTCTTGGGCAGAAATACAAATAGGTTTGCTATCTAAATATTGATAAGCATTTTGTTCATCTATTACTTTTTGTAAAATATAGGCCGAAGCTCCTCCCGGAACATCTTCATCAATAATTGCTAAGCGGTTAGTTTTAGAAACACTGTAAGAAATATTGTGATCTAAATCAAAAGGCATTAAACTTTGTACATCTACAACTTCTGCATTAATTCCTACTTGAGCCAATTCTTTTTGAGCAACTTCCATCACTATTTTTAAGGTAGAACCATAAGAAACTAAAGTGATGTCTGTTCCTTCTTTAATAGTTTCAGAATATCCAATAGGAGTTAAGTATTCTCCTAAGTTGTTAGGCTTTTCTTCTTTTAAACGGTAACCATTTAAGTTTTCAATTACAATGGCAGGTTCATCAGTTTGTAATAAGGTGTTGTAAAAACCTGCGGCTTTGGTCATGTTTCTTGGAACCAATAAATGCATTCCTCTTAAACAACTTAAAATTAAAGCCATTGGAGAACCAGAATGCCAAATACCTTCTAATCTATGTCCTCTTGTTCTAACAATTAATGGAGCTGTTTGTTTACCGTAAGTTCTGTAACGTAAACAAGCCAAGTCATCACTTAAAGTTTGAACAGCATATAAAATATAATCTAGGTATTGAATTTCGGCAATAGGGCGTAAACCTCTTAAAGCCATTCCAATTCCTTGCCCCATAATAGTTGCTTCTCTAATACCAGTATCTGCAACACGTAATTCTCCAAATTTATCTTGTAAACTTTCTAATCCTTGATTTACATCACCAATTTTACCTGCATCTTCACCAAAAATAAATAGGTTGTCGTGTTTTTTTAATAATGCTTCAAAATTATCACGAATAATAATTCTTGCATCTACAATTTCTTTTTCATTATTATAGGTAGGAGGGACTTCTTGAATACTAGAAGCACCTTTACCAAAATCATTTAATAATTTTGAACTGTATTTTTCTTGAGCAATTGGCAAGTTTTTTTGCAACCATTTTTGCAAGATGGCTTTACTCGGTATGTTTTCTTCACGTATATAACTTAAAACTTTTCTGGCAGTACCATAAATATCTTTACGGTGAACTTCTGCCATGGCTTCAAGTTCGTTTCTAAGTTTTTGAATAAAGTTTTTGTTGATGCTTTCTTCGCAAACTTTATCTAAAATGGTTAAAAGACTATTTTCTTCTACTTTTAAAGGCTTAAGAAAAGCTTGCCACGCAGCTCTTTTAGCAGCAGAAACTTCTTGCTTAGCTCTTTTTTCAATAGCAATTAATTCGTCTTCGTTTTCAACTATTTTTAATATTCTGTCTTCGGTAGATAGATCAAAATCTAAAATCCACTCGCGCATTTTTTTGTTACAATCAAAATCTTTTTCCCATTGTAAACGTTCTTCACTTTTATATCGTTCGTGAGATCCAGAAGTTGAGTGTCCTTGAGGTTGTGTTACTTCAGAAACATGAATCATTACAGGAACATGTTCTTCTCTTGCAATTTGTGATGCTTTGGTGTATGCATCAATCAAACTAGAGTAATCCCAACCTTTTACATTAAAAATTTCTATCCCTTTGTTTTCATCATCTCTTTGAAAACCTTTTAAAACTTCAGAAATATTTTCTTTAGTAGTATGGTGTTTTTGATGAACAGAAATTCCGTATTCATCATCCCAAATACTAGCCACCATTGGAATTTGTAAAACTCCTGCAGCATTTATAGCTTCAAAAAAATGACCTTCACTGGTACTAGCGTTACCGATAGTTCCCCAAGCGACTTCATTTCCTTTTTTACTAAATTTCTCATATCCTTTTTGTACCGAGGCTTCTTGTCTATATAATTTAGATGCATAAGCAAGACCTACTAATCTTGGCATTTGTGCTGCTGTACAAGAAACATCCGAAGCGGTGTTATACTGCTCGGTTAAATTTTTCCACGCTCCATTTTCATCTAAACTATGCGATGCAAAATGTCCTCCCATCTGCCTACCAGCAGCAAAAGGTTCGTGTTTAATATCTGTGTGGGCATATAGTCCAGCAAAGAATTGTTGTGGAGTTAACTCTCCTAAAGCCAACATAAAAGTTTGGTCTCTGTAGTAACCAGAGCGCCAGTCTCCTTTTTCAAAAGCTTTGGCCATGGCTATTTGTGGTAATTCTTTACCATCACCAAAAATTCCAAATTTTGCTTTTCCTGTTAAGACTTCTTTTCTACCTAGCAAACTACATTCGCGACTTAGAACGGCAATGTAATAATCATTTAAAATTTCCTCTCTAAATTGGTTGAATGTAAGTTCTTGCTCGTTTTTTGAATCAACAGTAATAGACATGTTTTTATAGCTGTTTTAGGCCGTAAAGTTAGGTATTTCTACTGGGATAATAAAGCTTAACAAAAAGATAGCGTTTTAGTGATTTAAAACAGCTGCTGTTTAAAGAACTTAATTAGTGGTTGAGCTTTTAAAGTAACTGTAAATCTGATGTTTTTAAAGTACTGGCCGTCTTTGGTTAAAAGTCCTTCTTTGTTGTAGATAGGTAAATAAAATTCTAAAATATCAGGTATAAAGTTTAGTCTTATTCCTCCTTCATAATCAAAAAAAGCAGATTCGTTTTTACTTTTGGATAATGAGATATTGTTAAAGGCTTCTACCCATCTAATAATTCCAATACTAGTGTTGATACTCGTAAGCCATTGGTTAGAAAAACCAGGCTCGTTTTGGGTAACAAATCCTCCTTGAGATCTAATGTATTGTTGGGTTAACAGTCCAGAAGTTTCCGATCTTCCTAAGTAAGGAAGTTCAAATAAATAATCGTTGGCTGTATGTTGATTAAAACTAAAATAATCAGAAGTAGAGGTGTTTCTTAAAAATACTCCTCCATAAAATCTAAATTCAACAGGTCGTTTGGTATTGGTTAAATGTCGATATCTAAAATCGGTAGTTAATTTAGAGAACTTAGTAGCAACCTCGGTGCTAATGTTTAATTTATAATCGTTAATCAGTTGATTTTTTCTGTAATCATAGGCTACTTTTAGTAGTTGATATTTGTCTTCATCTGTTTGTTCTGTACCTTTTGCTACCTCTTTATGAATGCCTAAAAAACGAGCAGTTATTCTATTAGTTCCCAGTGCTCTCATATTTTTTTGTTTAAAATCAATAGAGAAATATGGAGAAAATACATTGTAATTAAGGTCTTTGGTATAGTGGTAATTACTTCCGCTCATTCCAAAACTAACATCAAAAATGTTGGTTTTTTCAGGGTAAACAGTGTAGGAAAAATTAAATCCACCAGTTAAAGTTCCACTAGCGGTACTGTAGGTTGGTTTTAGTTTGTATTCAAAGTTTTTGCGAATAAAGGCTTTGTTTTGAATTCCAACCCCCAAAATAACCCCATCATAAAAATTATAAGCAAACTCCGGATTTAAAAAAACTTGATGTGCATTTGGGTCGTTTAAATCTTTTAAGAGTTTTACTTTTAAAGGACGTTCAAACAATTTTGGTTTGGCATTTTTCCAGTTGTTACGATTGTTAATTTCAGGATAATCGTTTTCATAGTTTAAAATAACCTTATCTAGGTTATCGTTTTTAATGGCAATTTTTTTGGTGTCATCAAATCCATCAGTCCAAGTTTTACTTTTAATTTCATTGTTTTTTAAACCGTAAATAGACACTGGAGTTTTAATACTCCTCTTGTTTTTTAATGTGATATAAACACTATCTTTTTTAAAAGTAGCTTTACTAATTTTATGATCTATTTTTTTATTAGATTCTACCCATTCTTCCATAAACCAAGAAATATCTTTAGTACTATTTTTTTGTAAAATAGTCATCAAATCATTTGGGTCACTGATTTTGTTTAAGTTTTGATGGATGTATTCTTTTATGGCATCTTGTAGAATTTCTTGCCCAATATAGTTTTCTAAAAAAATAAAACTAAGTCCTGCTTTGTATGGAGTGATGACTTTTTTGTTATAATTAGACAAGTCTTTTAAAGGGGTGTCTAAACTTTGGTCTAAGTTTTCTCTAGCCGTAATTTGATGTACTATAGAAAATTTATCGGTGAATTTACTTTTGGCAATATTCATAGATTTTAATCCCCAAATATTTGCCAATCTACCTACTAATTTAGAATCAGGATAGTTTTCTTCAACGTATTTGGTAAACAAATAAACTTCCAATCCTTCGGTAAAACAATAGTATTTATACTTATCGTTTAAAATCATTTGATTGATATATTCAGCACTTAAAGTTTTAAAAAATTTAAGTTCCCAGGTAAATTGTTCCTTGTAAGGATGTAGTATTTTGGGTAAATACTTTAGTTCGTATATTGGGTTTTGATTATAAGTTTCTTTTTCTATAAGAATTTGTTTGTGAGGGAGTTCTCCTAAATGATTTTCTAAAAAGCTAATCATTTGATGCATTTTTTCTTCCTGAATAGTAGTATCAAAATCTTCTGAAACAAAATCGGTAATGACGTTAACTTTATCTGTTTGTACTTTTAAATAAGATTTTAAAAAAGTAATGCTAATATTAGCTTTTACAAAGTTTTTACCTGTTAGTTTGTAGTTTAAAAAATCACTTCCTATTTCTTTTTGTTGATGAAAAGCACTGTGAACTTGATAGCCAATAGGTACTTTAAGTTTGATGTGATAATTGGTAGGAGTGTTGTATTGGTAATTTAAATTGTTGTGAGAATCTAACACCCAATTGTTTTCGTAAGGAGCAGGTGATATGTACCAATCTTGCAAATAGTAATCCATATCTTTTTTACCGCTTCCTGTAAATTTAGCGTTGGGAATTTTAATCACATATTTTAAAGCAATGGTTACGCTGTCTTTTGGTTTAAGTGATTTTTTTAAGTTAACGTAAATTATATCTTTTTGATGATGAGGAGAATGATAGGTAAGGTTTTCTTTTTTTGATTTAATACTGTTGATTTGCGAATATCCTCTGTCCTCATCTTTAGAAAAATAAAAATCAGTCTTGTAATCTTCTAGTAATCTTTTGGCTAAAGGAGTTTCACTGTCCTTGTAACTATTAGCCCAATTTCTTAATACAATTTCGTGTAGGGTATCTTTACTAGTATTGTAATAGGTAATTTTTTGGTTGATGTTTAAAATGTTTTTTTCAGCAAATAATTGAGCATCTATAGCCACTTTGTTGTTTTGGCTGTAAATGCTCAATGTTGTAAATAAAGTAAAAATGCAGAAAAAAAATCTCAACATTAAAAGTTTGGTTTTAAATGATATTTCTCGTAGAATTTGTTTAGGTGATTTACGGCTTCATCAGCGGTATCTACCAATCTAAATAAGTTTAAATCTTCTGGAGAAATGGTTTTGTAGTCTTCTAACAATCGTTCTTTTATCCAGTCCAGTAATCCACTCCAATATGAAGTACCTACGAGAACAATAGGGAAACGTCCAATTTTTTTAGTTTGGATTAAAGTGATGGCCTCAAACAATTCATCTAAAGTTCCAAATCCACCAGGCATAACTATAAATCCTTGAGAATATTTTACAAACATTACTTTTCTAACAAAAAAGTAATCAAAATAAAGGCTTTTGTCTTTATCTATCCAAGGGTTGTTATGTTGTTCAAAAGGTAAGTCTATGTTTAATCCAACAGAAACTCCATTTCCTTTGTTAGCTCCTTTGTTACCAGCTTCCATAATACCTGGTCCACCACCTGTAATTACTCCAAAACCACTTTTGGTTAATTTAAAAGCAACTTCTTCGGCAAGTAAATAATTTTTATCTCCTGGTTTTGTTCTTGCAGATCCAAATATAGATACACAAGGGCCTATTCTTCCTAGTTTTTCGTAACCATCAACAAATTCAGACATAATTTTAAATACTGCCCAAGAGTCGTTAGATTTTATTTCGTTCCAGTCTTTTTGTTCAAATTTATTATAGATTCTTTCGTCTTCTTTTTCCTTCTCGGTCATTCTGTAATATTTTTAATAAGTTAACTCATGTTAAGATACGAAAAATAGTACATGAGTTATAGTTCTTTCTTCAAGAATCGAGCCGTATAGCTTTTTTTATGTTGTGCTATTTCTTCTGGGGTTCCGGTACAAATAATTTTACCTCCACCTTTACCACCTTCGGGACCAATATCAATAATATGATCGGCGAGTTTTATCACATCCATATTGTGCTCTATGACCAATACAGAATTTCCTTTATCTACTAATTTTTGAATCACATTCATTAAAACTCTAATATCTTCAAAATGTAATCCTGTAGTAGGTTCATCTAAAATGTAAAAAGTGTTTCCGGTATCTCTTTTAGATAATTCTGCAGCTAGTTTAATACGTTGTGCTTCTCCACCAGATAGAGTGGTAGATTGCTGTCCAAGGGTAATATAACCCAAACCAACTTCTTTGATGGTTTTAATTTTTCTGTAAATTTTTGGAATATGCTCAAAAAAGGTCACAGCTTCGTTAATGGTCATTTCTAAAATATCAGAAATAGATTTTCCTTTGTAACGAATTTCCAAGGTTTCTCTATTGAATCTTTTTCCCTGACAGGTTTCACATTCTACATGTACATCGGGTAAAAAGTTCATTTCTATCACTCTCATTCCACCACCTTCACAAGTTTCGCATCTACCTCCTTTTACGTTAAAAGAAAAACGACCAGGTTTGTAACCACGAATCATGGCTTCTGGTGTTTTGGCAAATAAACTTCTAATTTCATCAAAAGTTTTGGTGTAGGTTGCTGGGTTAGAACGAGGAGTTCTACCAATAGGAGATTGATCAATATCTATAATTTTATCAATATGCTCTAAACCTTCTATACTTTTATAAGGTTGAGGTTTTTTAACACCGTTGTAAATATGTGCATTTAAAATAGGGTAGAGCGTTCCGTTAATTAAGGTAGATTTTCCGCTACCAGATACTCCTGTAACACAAACCAATTTTCCTAATGGTAAATGAGCGGTTACGTTTTTTAAATTATTACCTGTAGCTCCTTTTAACACCAATTCTTTTCCGTTTCCTTCTCTACGTTTTTTAGGAATTTCAATATTTTTTCTTCCTGTTAGGTAATCAGCCGTTAAGGTTTCTACTTTAGAAAATAAATCATAAGAACCTTGACTTACAATTTGTCCACCATGAACTCCTGCACCAGGACCAATATCGATGACATGATCTGAACGTTCCATAATGTCTTTATCGTGTTCTACAACTAAAACAGAATTTCCTACATCACGTAATTGTTCTAAAGAGTTGATTAGTTTTTCATTATCTCGTTGATGTAATCCAATACTAGGTTCATCTAAAATATAAAGGACTCCAACCAATTGAGAACCTATTTGAGTTGCCAAACGAATACGTTGAGCTTCTCCTCCTGATAAAGATTTTGATGTTCTGTTTAGTGTTAAATAATCTAATCCAACATCTAATAAAAATTGAATTCTAGTTCTTATTTCTTTGGTGATTTCTGCTCCAATGGTTTTTTGCTTGTTGCTTAATTTGGCATCAATTTTAGAAAACCAATCTGCCAATTCTTTAATATCCATTGAGGTTAAATCTCCTAAATCGTAACCATCAATTTTAAAATAAAGAGATTCTTTGCGTAAACGACTTCCGTTACATTCGCTACAAACAACATCATTCATAAAATCTTTAGCCCAACGCTGAATACTTTTAGAGTCTGTGTTTTTATGCTGACTTTCTATAAAAGAAACAATTCCTTCAAAATCTATTTCGTAACTTTTGGTAACACCGGCTACTTTGGCTTTTACTTGTATAAATTCTTTACCACCATTTAGAATAATATCCATGGCTGTTTCTGGAATGTTGGCAATTGGATCTTCTAAACTAAATTGATAAGCATTAGCAATGGTTTGCAGTTGCTTAAAAATCCAAGTGTTTTGTTGTTTTCCTAAAGGAATAATTCCACCCTCTCTAATGGAAATACTATTATCTGGAATTACTTTTTTTAGTTCAATTTCTGCTAAATGTCCCAATCCTTTACATTTAGGACAAGCCCCTTTTGGCGAGTTAAAAGAAAATGAATTTGGTTCAGGCAAAGGGTAAGAAATTCCAGAAGTAGGACACATTAAGGCTCTACTAAAATAACGAGCATTTTTTTCGTTAAACTTCATCACCATTAAAACACCATCACCAGCGTACATGGCAGTTTTTATGGTTTCTTCTAAACGTTTTTCTTGTTCATCATTAATCACTAATCGATCAATCACAATTTCAATATCGTGAGTTTTATAACGGTCTACTTTCATGCCTTTGGTGATGTCTAAAACTTCTCCATCAACACGAACTTTGGTAAAACCTTGCTTGGCAATTTGCTCAAACAATTCACGATAATGACCTTTTCTAGATTTTACTACAGGAGCTAAAATCAACGTTTTTTCACCATCAAAATCTTGCAAAATTAATTCTTTGATTTGCTCATCAGAATAACTCACCATTTTTTCGTTGGTGTTATACGAATAAGCATCGGCAACACGAGCGTATAACAAACGTAAAAAATCGTATATTTCTGTAATGGTTCCTACAGTAGAACGTGGACTTTTGTTGGTGGTTTTTTGTTCTATGGCAATCACAGGAGAAAGTCCATCAATTTTATCAACATCAGGTCTTTCTAATCCACCTAAAAACTGACGAGCATAGGCAGAAAAAGTTTCAATATATCTACGTTGTCCTTCAGCATAAATGGTGTCAAAAGCCAAAGATGATTTTCCACTTCCGCTTAATCCAGTAATAACTACTAGCTTGTCTCGTGGAATTTTAACATCAATATTTTTTAAATTGTGAGCTCTAGCTCCTAAAACTTCTATGTACTCGTTTGTTGCCATGTGTTTTTTTGCAAAAGCACGAAGTTAAGATTTATAGTTTTATGTTCAAGGTTTAAGATTTAAAGTTTAAAAGTTGGTTCTCGATATGCTAACGCTACTCGAACAGACAAAGTTCTCGATACAATTTTATTTCGTTCCACTTCATAAAATCACTCGAACTGACAATGGTTCTCAATACATTAAGATTAATTGTAGTTTATGTCACTTCGAGTAGCGTTTGTTGGAGCGAAGCGGAAACAAACGAAGTATCGAGAAGTATTTTTTAAAGAGAGATTTAGTTTTCTATTCTAAAAGACAAAGTTCTCGATACGCTAATGCTACTCGAACTGACAAGGTTCTCGATACAATTTTATTTCGTTCCACTTCATAAAATCACTCGAACTGACATTGGTTCTCAATACGTTAATATTAATTGTAGTTTTAATGTCACTTCGAGTTGAGTTTGTAGGAGCGAGGCGTAAACAAACGAAGTATCGAGAAGTATTTTAGTTTACAATGTTTCTAAAAGTTAAATTAATTCTAGGGGATTTAATAATAGTGCTAGGAGGTAGTTTGTGTAACCAATTTGTTTGCGTGTCACCTTTCATAATTAATAAACTTCCTTTTTCTAAGACCAAAGAAATTGTTTGTTTGGTGATTTTGTGTTTAAAAGAGAATTTTCTGTCTGCTCCTAAACTAATGGAAGCTATCACTGGTTGGTTGCCTAAAGTTTTTTCGTTGTCTGAATGCCAACCCATGCTTTCATGTCCGTTGTGATATAAATTTAACAAACAAGCGTTAAAAGAAATATCACATTTTTCTTCTGCCAATTTTTTAAGGTTTAAAAGTTCTTTTGTCCATGGTAGCGCTTTTTTAGTAGTGTTAGAATATTTGTATAAAAAATCAGTATCTCCGTATAAAGCTACTTTTCTATCTGTAATAATATGCTTTCCAAAGACGATGGCTTCATCATTTTTCCAATCAATGTTATCTAATAAATCTTGAAAATATTTTTGTGCACTTGCCAAGTTGATGATATTTGGGTAATAAAATACTTCTCCATCAAAAGGTAAAAGATTGGTAGGTGTGGGGTTGAATAAATCCATTTATTGTTCTGTTTTAGCAGCTTCCCAGCCAATGATAGAAGTTTTTCTAGCAGTTCCCCACATATAATTTCCAAAAACACCTGTGGATTGAATCACCCTGTGGCAAGGAATTAAAAAAGCAATGGGATTATTACCAATGGCAGTTCCTACGGCTCTACTAGCTTTTGGTTTTTCTATTTGATTGGCAATATTTCCATAAGTACTTAATTTTCCTAAAGGTATTTTTAACAAAGCTTCCCAAACTTTTAATTGAAAATCAGTTCCTTTAATATGTAGTTGTAATGGTGTTTTACTAGTTAAAGGGTGTTTAAATAAATTGACTGCTTGGTTTTGTAGCGGATGATTTTCGTTTTTATAGATTGCGTTTGGGAGTCTGTGTTTTAAAAGTTGAATATCTTTTTCTAAATCATCTATAAAAGAAATATGGGAAATCCCTTTGTGGGTATTGGCAATTAAAATAGTTCCGAAAACGCTAGGGTAGTCGTGGTAATAAATAGTGAGATTTTGTCCTTGGTTTTTATACTCTCCGGGTGTCATTCCCTCAATATTAATAAATAAGTCATGTAATCTTCCTGTACCAGACAATCCAGTATCTATAGCAGTATCAAATAGGGTTTGTTTAGGTTCTTTTAATAAGTTTTTTGCATGTTGAATGTTTAAATATTGCAAAAACTTTTTTGGACTTACTCCTGCCCATTGGGTAAATGTTTTTTGAAAATGAGAAGGGCTTAGGTTTACCAAATCGGCAATAGTTTCTAAACTTGGTTGTTCATTTTTATGTTGCTCAATAAAAGCAATGGCTTTTTCTATAATTTGATAATTGCTGTTCTTTTCCATTGATATTATAATGAGTTCTTACAAATGTAACTTTCCTTGTGGAATTTAAAAACCCGATTCTTGTTCTCTCCCGAAGTTTCGGGAACAATTTTTTCGTTCCTCAAAAATCACTCGAACTGACAACAGAGATGTTAATGTCACTTCGAGTTGAGTTTGTAGGAGCGAAGTGGAGACAAGCGAAGTATCGAGAAGTGTTTTTTATAGAGAGATTTCTTTTGTAATATATTAGTTTTCTATTCTAACAGACAAAGTTCTCGATACGCTAACGCTACTCGAACTGACATTTTTGTTTCGTGTTTAAAGAGGTTATGATGTCACTTCGAGTTGAGTTTGTAGGAGCGAAACGGAAACAAATGAAGTATCGAGAAGTTACTTTTTATTAGGAAATTTCTTTCTAGCGAAATTAGGGAGTTTGTCAAACTGATTATTAATCAATGCTTCTTTTTTAGCTTTAGACCATTTTTTTATTTGTTTTTCCTTTGATATAGCAACTTCTACATTGGTAAATGTGCAATAAAACATTAATTGTACAGGTAATCTTCTTGAAGTATATGAGTTAAAATTTTTTCCACTTTGATGTTCTTCAATTCTTTTGTTTAAATTGTTAGTAATACCTGTGTAATAGGTGTTGTCTGAGCAGTGTAATATATAAACGTAGTAAATCATAGCGATGATAATTTACTGAATTTTCTTGATAGTTGTTCTCGATACAAATTTCTTTCATTACATTGCAGAAATCCACTCGAACTGACAAGGTTCTCGATACAATTTTATTTCGTTCCACTTCATAAAATCACTCGAACTGACATTGGTTCTCAATACGTTAATATTAATTGTAGTTTTGATATCACTTCGAGTTGAGTTTGTTGAAGCGAAGCGGAAACAAATGAAGTATCGAGAAGTGTTTTTTATAGAGAGATTTCTTTTGTAATATTTTAGTTTTTCTATTCTAACAGACAAAGTTCTCGACACGCTAACGCTACTCGAACTGACATTGTGGATGTTAATGTCACTTCGAGTAGCGTTTGTTGGAGCGAAACGAAAACAAACGAAGTATCGAGAAGGTATTAAATCAAAAAAGATGAAACTTTAGCGTTTCATCTTTTAGAAATATTTTGTTTTAGGACTTCTTGTACAGAATCATACATCACTTGTTTTAAATCATCGCCCATTTGGTTTTGAATGGCAAACTTATGATTGATTTCCAATTCAATTCCAGCATATTTTTCCGGAAATTGTTTTCTGAGGGTTTTGGTAAATCCATCACTCACTCCTTTATAAGGATAGTTAAAACGTACATTTAATTCAGGAGCTCTTTTTTTTAGTTCTGCTTTTAATTGTTTGGCAATGGTTTTTTCTAATTCTTTAGCAGGATCGTATAAAATACCAATGTCGCATTTACGAGAAACTCCTCTAAAAACAGGAGTGAACGTATGTATAGATAAATGAAAAACAGGTTTGTTACAATCTAAAATATTTTCTATTTGCTGGGTGATTTTACTTCTGTAAATCAAATAGTATTGTTTAATTAAAACTTGTTTTTCTTTTTTACTTAAAGATTTTGTGTATTCCGAAAACAAAGCAGGATGATGTAAAGACCTATTTAGTTCTATTAACAAACGACTGATTTCGTTACTTTTATAATACACCGCTAAAGGCCTTAAGAATTTAAACAAATCTAAAGCTCCAGGATCGTAACCTTTATGTGTTTTTAAAACTGTTTCATGTTTTTGAAACAGTTTGTCATAGGCTAAAGGAATTTGATTTCCTCCGTGTTCACAAGAAAGAATTAATTTCATGCTTTAAATATCGAATAAAATGTTTGATTGTAAACAATCAGCTAATTTTTTATAAACAACAGAAATGTTTTCAGGAGTAATATCATCTCCCAAAGCTTTTTCTATACGAGTTGCTAAAGTTCCTTTAGATAAAATAATTTCTATGGCTTCTCTGTAATGTGGAGCGATATTGTTTTTTACATGTTCATATAAATGTTGCCAAACATCTTTGACCAAAGAATGATCTCCTAAACCTAATTCTTCTAAATAACCAAAGTTGGTGATTTCATAATTCTCTCCATCTTTAATAATTCTGTTAAGAATACTAGCTAACTCATTTTGATGCCAATCTTTTTGTGATGACAAAGAAGTAAAAGGATTGTAGACCAATAATTTTAAAACTTCAATCACCAATACGGCAATGGCAATATCGGCTTTTGGACATTCTTGAATATCAATCACTCTAATTTCGATGGCATTTCTATCAAACCTAGCAATAGCACCTCTTGAGTTTACAAAATGATAATCTAAAATTCCATCTTCGTTAAAAGGTTCAATAGCTTTTTTTACAGGCTGATAAATTCCAATTTCATAAGCTTCTTTACTAAAAACTTGTTCAGGGATTACCTTACCAGCAATTACAGGAATTTCTTTCTGGTTGGTTTTATAACTCTCTAATCTACTATCCTTAAAACCTGTAAATTTTCCATCTAAAATGGGTGAACTAGCACACAATCCTGGAAGAATAGGTAGCAAAATACGAATAGCAGCATGTAGTTTTTCAAACTCCTCATCATTAGCAAAAGGCAAGTTGATGTGCATACTTTGTAGGTTGCTCCATCCGTGACCCTTGCAATCAAAAATAGTGTTGTAACGTTCGTAAATATCATTAGAACCGTGTTCCCATAGTTTGGTTTCGGTAAAAGGATTCATTAAAGGATGACAAGCGGTTCCTAACAATTCACTATCCAAAGGTTCTAGTAACTTGTTGATTTCTATAATATTTTGATGAAATGCATCAGCCAAGCCATTCAACTCATCCGTTGGGCCATTTGTTTTAATTTCAACCACATGAGCAACTAGCTCGTTGCTCCAAGCAATGGCTCCGTTATCAATATCATCTTTTAACTCTCCGTTTTTTGCAGTTAGTAAATCTGCAACTTTTGGAGTAATTTTAAAGGTAGATTTGTCAATCATCATGTATTCTAGCTCAATACCGAATACTTCAAATAAATGATAAGCATTTTTCATTTTTAATCTAAACGATTTTTAAGTGCTGTTAAAATTTTGGTATAGATTACATCTCCGTAATATTCATCTTCTACACCTACATCAATATTGGGGTTGTCGTTAATTTCAATCACCATAGGTTGATTGTTGATTACTTTGATGTCTATTCCATATAACCCTTTTCCCATTAATTTGGCAGATTTAACTGCCATGTTAATGACTTTTTTAGGGACTTTTTCTATAGGTAAACACTCTGATAATCCGTCTTGTTCCTTTTTCTTTTTGGCTTTCCAGTTGTAAATTTGCCAGTGACCTTTGGCCATGTAATATTTACAAGCAAAAAATGGTTCACCATCTAAAACGCCAATTCTCCAATCGTAATCTGATGGGCAAAATTCTTGAGCAATAATTAAGTCAGATTCTTTTAACATTTCACCAACCATGGTGTTGTATTCTTCTTTAGAAGTTGCTTTTTTAACCCCAAAAGAAAAGGTAGAATCGGGAGCTTTTAACACACAAGGAAAACCAATGGTATCAATTACTTTTTCTTTGTTATCGTTATGTATAATAGCTGTTTTTGGAGTTGCAATGTTGGCATTTTGTAAAGCTTCTGCCATGTACACTTTGTTACAGCATTTTAAAATAGCATCAGGATAATCTACAATGGCCATAGATTCTTGTTGTGCCTTGCGAGCAAACATATATGCCTCGTTATTTACCTCGGTACTTTGTCTAATAAACAAAGCATCAAAAGAAGTGAGTTTAGACAAATCTTTAGGCTGAATAACTTCTGTATAAATATGCATTTTCTCTGCAATGTCCATAAACTTTTTAATGGCTTTGGTATTGCTAGGAGGAGCAGGGTCGTTAGGATTTATTAAAATAGCCAAATCAAAATCGTATTTGGTTAGTTTAGGTTTATCGTAACGTTTTTTAGAAAAATATTGATTGGCAAAAATTTGCACATCTTCCATGTGTTCCAAAGGAATTTCTGCCTCGGAAATAGGTTTAATGCTTTGTACTTGCCACTTGTTGTTAAAAACAAAGTTTACACGCACAAACGGAATTTGAAAATGCTTGTAAAACAAGCTGCTTAATTCCTTGTACTTTTGAGCAACGTTTTGACCAAAATAAATACTTAAAGTAAACTCTCTAGATTTAATGTTTTTTAAACTTTGTTGAATAACATTATCAAATTCATCAGATAAAATTCTAACAATTTTTAAGGTTTTTAAATCTACTAAGTTTTTAACGGTTGGCGATACCAAATGTCCACGAGCCTCTGCCAATAAAGAAACATAATATCCTTTAGATTGATAGCTGTAATCTTTACAAAGGTTAAATATTCTTGCTTTTTTTTGCAAGGCATATTTGGGGTTGGTAAGGTATTCTTGAGGAGAAATAACAATAATTGTGTCAATCGAAAAATTCCATTTTTCAGGTTGATTTACAACAATATACTTGTTCATTTAAGGGTGTTCATATCATTTTAATTTTGGGATAAATGTATATTAAAAAATAATATGATTTTAAAAAAAGTATGAGGAACAGTAATTTTTTTTAGTGGTTAAAAATTAGGCTTACTGTGGCTCCTTTGTCTGGGTTGTTAATTACATTAATTTCGGCATTATGCACTTCCATAATTAATTTTACCAAGGCTAAACCAAGACCTTTCTTTTTATCGGTATGTTCTTTTCCTGAGGCAAATAATTGGAATAAATGTTTTAATGCATATTCGCTAAAACCTTTACCTTCATCAATAATAGAACAAATAGTTTTTTTGTTTTCAGTTTCGGTTTTTATGATGATATCACCGCTTTTTTCTGAATACTCAATAGCGTTTTTAATAATGTTTTCTAGGGCATACAATATCAGCGCAGGATCTCCATTGATAATAAGATCATCAACGTTACCGTCTATTTTTAGGTTGATATTTTTTGCTTGTAGTTTTTTAGATAATTTAAGTTCAGTTAATCCAAAAACTTGTTTTAATTGGATAGGAGTTTTTTTAAAAATATTTTTTTTAGTTCGTAACTCTGTAATCCTTAAACTTAATTTTGAAAATGATAAAAGGCGATTGGCAGATTCATCTAAAAGATTTACAAACTCAATAAGTTCAGAAGTTTTTAATTCATCTTTTAATACATTAATAAATCCTAAAATTCCGTTAAGTGGAGTGTTGATTTCATGACTAATAATGGCAAGGAAATCATTTTTAGCAGCATCTAAATTCTCTAACTCTTGATTAGATTTTTCTAGTTTTAATTTGGCTATTTCTAACTCTTTTGTTCTTGCTTTAACTTTTTCTTCTAAGTGGTTGTTGATATCCTTTAGTTGATCTTTACTTATTTTTAAATCTAAATGGGTTTTTACTCTAGAAAGTAATTCTTGAGAGCTAAAAGGTTTAGATATATAATCCTGTCCACCCACTTCAAAACCTTTAAGAATACTTTCTTTATCAGCCATGGCTGTTAAGAAAATGATAGGAATATCTTTTAGGGCATCATTTGCTTTTATCTGAATGCAAGCCTCATATCCATTCATAACCGGCATATTGATGTCTAAGAGAATAAGATCGTAGTCAGTAGATTTAGATAGTGTATTTATGGCTTGTTCCCCATCCATAGCAACTCCAATAATGTAGTGCTCCGCCTTTAGTAAACTCCCTAATACCTGAATGTTTTTTTGTTGGTCATCAACAATTAATATTTTTGGTTTTTTAGTTTCAAGAGTCTCCATGGATGAAAGGTGGTTGTTTTTTAGGTGAAAATAAGAATTAGTTTTGTATTTGTTTTTTTAAATCTTCAATTAATTTGGGGAATTTCTTTAGGTTATTCATTAGTTTGTCAAACTCAAAATTATCGGCATATTCACAAATATTCTCTCCGTATGTTATCATTGTTGATATATTGTGTTTTTTAGAAACAGATAATAACTTTTTTCCAAAAGTTTCCATATCATTAATTACTTGATTCTCTATTAGTAAAGAGAAATTAGGTAAGAAATCTTTATCTATAACTTTAATAAACAACGGGAGTTTTTCTAACTCTTCTGGAGTCAGTTTATTTGATTGTTTTTTAGCGGGATGATTAATTTCTTTTTCAGTTTCAGTGTAACTAAGTTGTTTGGCTAATGCTTTAAAAAATAATTCTATATCTAAAGGTTTAATTAAGTATTCATCAAATAGGTTTTTAAGCTTTGTTTTTTCTTGATTATTTTTAATAGAGGCTGTAACAGCAACAATAGGAATGTGTTTGGTATTGTCTAATGATTTTAGTGTTGTTGTAGCCTCAATACCATCATTTTTGGCATACGTAAATCCATTAAAATAAGGTCTGGTAAGTGCTCTTTGGCTAATGTTATAGCTTCCTCACCATTGCTCGCTTCAATCACTTTTAAATCGGGAGAAGTTTCTAGTAAATCAATAATGAGTTCTCTGTTTTCAGAAACATCATCTGCAATTAATATTTTGGCTTTGTTAAAAATAATTTTTGAGGTGTCAAAGGCTCTGTTATCTATTGTGATGTTTTCGTTTGATACAGAGATGTCTGGAATAAAAACAGTAAACTTACTTCCTTTGTTTTCCTCACTTTCAACTGAAATGGTTCCGTTCATTTTTTCCACCAATTTAGTGGTGATGGAAAGGCCAAGTCCTGTACCTCCGTATTTAATTACACTTTGACCTCTGCTTTGTATAAAAGGACTAAATATTTGTTCAATTTGATCTTTTGGAATACCAATACCAGTGTCTTCAACAGTAATGGTAAGGTCAACACACTCATTTTTTGCTTTTGTGTTGAAATGAATTTTAACGCCTCCTTTTTCTGTGAATTTCACAGCATTACTAGCAAGGTTAAACAGAATTTGTCTTGTTCTAACTTCATCTAAAAGAATTGTGTTAGGAATGTTTTTGTTATAAGTGGTTGTAAAAGTAATGTCTTTGTCGTTGGTAGTCTGTTCAAAAATACTTTGAATATGAGTTCCCATTTTGATTAAATTCACTGGAGTAGGATCTATATCTATTTTTCCTGCCTCAATTTTAGATAAATCAAGAATGTCATTAATAATTCTAAGTAGGTTTTTCCCACTAGTTCTTATTAGGTTGATTTGCGATAGTTGTTTTTTGTTTTTTAGTGAATTAGATAGTTGCTCCGAAAAACCAATAATGGCATTCATTGGAGTTCTAATTTCATGACTCATATTGGCTAAAAAATCACTTTTAGCTCTGTTGGCATCTTCGGCAGTGTTTTTAGCTTTGGTAATTTCTTCTTCAGCTTTTTTAATAATAGAAATATCTTGTAAAATACCCACCATTTTTAAAGGAGTATTGTCCTCGTTATACGTTTCTATTTTTCCATTAACATTTATCCATATATAGTTGCCATTTTTATGTTTAATTCTGTAGGTTGCACTATAAGAGTCTGTTTTTTCTTTTATATGTTTTTCTATTTTTTCATGTAGTGGAGCTAAATCATCAGGATGAATTCGTTCTGTCCACCAGGTAGAGTTAGTTTTGATGTCTTTTTTAGTAAAACCAATCATTTTATACATTAACTTACTGTATAGCATTGTTTCGGTTTTATAATTCCATTCCCACCATGCGTATCCCCCAGTAGAAAATGCAGTTTCTAAACGGTCTTTACTTACTTTAAGTTTTTCTCTGTTTTTTAAAAGATCTTTATTAGCTATCTCTAGTCTTTGAGTTCTATTTTTTACCTTTTTTTCTAACTCATCATTAAGGTTTAGAATTTCTTTTTCTTTGTTTTTTAAATTGGTGATGTCGGTACCAATAAAAATAAATTTATTATCGGTTTGGTGTTTTCCTAGATGAATAAATTTAATGTTTAGGTTTAGCCAAAATTCTTGATTGCGTTTGTTTGTATTTACAATTTCTATCTTAGTATTATATTTATCTGTAATAGCTTTTTTAAGCTCTTTTTGTTGTTGCTTAGGTGTTGTTTTACCTGTTAGTACTTCAATAATATTTTGTCCGGTTATGCTTTTTAAATGCTTGTCAAAATACTTTTCAAAAGCTTCATTTATCCATTCAATATTTCCAAAAACATCAGTTATAATAACACTATTACTACTGCTTTTTACTACGGACGCTAGTTTAAAAACCTCCTCTTCGGAAAGAATATTTTTAACGTAATAATAAGCAAATATATAAGAGGTTATTAAAGCTAATATAACAAAGAAGAGAATTGGCGAGTATAAAGAATAGAGCAATTCTTGTTTTATGTTTTTTATAAATGTATTAGGAACAATAGATACAACTTTCCAAAAATCGTCTGTAGCAAAATAATTTATGCTGTTACTGTTGGTTGTTTTTACTACGTTTCTAAAATTAAGAGTATTATAAGTAAAAAGTCCGTTATTGGTTAAAAGCTGTCCCTTACTTGTGTTTTTTATTTGTTGCCATGCATTTGGATAAAAACTTTGATAATTTTTATCTTTTTTATCCTCAAACATAAAACCCCAGTTGTTGTCTTTTCTCGGAGATATTAAAAGGTAGCCGTTAGGGTCTATTAAATGAATTTCGCTATGGCTATTAACGTTTAGTGCTTCAATTCTTTTTACCAAATCAATACCCAAGTAGTTTATAATTAGGATAGCTGTGGTTTCTCCTATGCTATTGGTTACTTTACAACCTACTCTAAGTACTTGTTTGTGGGGAATTTCTATTTTTCCAAATTCAATATTTAAGTCAAATTTCGAAAAATAAATATCGCCTTGATCTATTTCAGAAATTTCTTTAAAGTAATATCTATCGCCTTTGTTTTTTAGTAAAGAATCAACCTCTATTCTTGGAAATCCTTGATTGTATACACATTTAAGAACTTCATCGCCATTAGGGGTTAAGACTCTAATTTGATCGTATAATTTATTGTTTTCGGAAAAACTAGAAATTTCCTCCTTTAAAGTGTTATAATCTTTACTTTTTAAAGGGTTAAATTTTTGAGTAGAGGAAACTAAACTTGCGATAAAAAAAAGATCTTTTTTTATTGCAACAAAATCATTGATGATTTCATTTACTTGAAGATTGGTTTTCTTTACTTCATACTCTTTTAGGTTTTTTATTTCGGTCTCTTTTTTAGAATGATATATAAAAAAAGATACTCCTATTATTACTGCTAAAGAAATTAACCATAATCTTAAAAAAAGTATAAGTAACCTTTTGTTAAATAACTTAGTAGGAATCATGGTTGTAATTTTTAACAGATGCGTTTAAGTTTTTTAAAGATAACTAAAAGATTTATACGTTTTTAAAGTTTCATGGTCAATCCAATTCTTTTATTTTCAATATCTAGCTGAATAACTTTAACCGTTACAATTTGGTTTAAGTGCAAAACATCGTTTGGGGAGTTGATGAATTGATTGGTGATTTGAGAAATATGCACCAATCCATTTTCTTTAATACCTAAATCTATAAAAGCCCCAAAATTGGTGATATTACTTACTTGCCCTTGTAAAATCATTCCCTCGTGTAGGTCATTAATAGTCGTAATATTTTGACTAAATTCTAATTGATCTTCTTGTTTTCTTGGGTCTATATTTGGTTTTGCCAATTCGTTTAACAAATCTATCAGAGTAAGTTTTCCTATCTGTTTTTGTAGATTGATATTGTCTCCCAAAGACAAAATATCATCATTTCCAATTAGCTTGTCTACTGATAGTTTTTGTTCTTTGGCTATTTGACTAACAACTTTGTATTGTTCTGGATGTATTCCTGTATTATCTAAAGGCTGTTTTCCTTGTACTCGTAAAAATCCTGCACATTGTTCAAAGGCTTTATCACCCAATCTAGGAACTTTTTTAAGTTCGTTTAAGCTATTAAATTTTCCGTTTTTGGATCTGTATTCTACTATGTTTTTTGCCAAACCAGGACCAATTCCGGCAATGTATTGTAGTAAATATTTACTAGCAGTATTTAATTGTACTCCAATTTTATTTACACAACGCTCAACAACATGGTCTAATTCTGTTTTTAGTAAAGTTTGATCAACATCGTGTTGGTATTGTCCCACTCCAATAGATTTAGGTTCTATTTTAACCAATTCAGCTAAAGGATCCATTAATCTACGACCAATGCTTACAGCTCCACGTACTGTAATATCGTGGTTAGGAAACTCTTCTCTTCCTATGTCAGAAGCGGAGTATATAGAAGCACCGTTTTCATTAACCAAATAAACAGCAATGTCTTTGGCTAAATTCATAGATTTTATAAAAGTTTCAGTTTCTCTACCTGCCGTTCCATTACCAATAGCGATAGCTTCAATTTTGTGTTTGTTTAGTAGTTCTAATACTTTATCTATGCTTTTACTATGCTGTTGTTGAGGTGGGTGTGGGTATATAACTGTATCTTCTAATAAATCTCCTTGTTTGTTTAAGCATACTACTTTACATCCTGTTTTAAAGCCGGGGTCAATAGCCAAAACATTTTTTTTGCCAATAGGGGCAGCCAACAATAATTGCTCAAGGTTTTTAGAAAAAACTTGAATGGCTTCTACATCTGCTTTTTGCTTTAATTCGTTTAGGAGTTCTTTTTCTAATGATGGTTTTAAACTTTTTCCATAGGTATTAGCAATGGCTTGTTTTACAATCTTTGCGCTTTGATTTTTACTTTTAATAAAGTTTCTTTCTAATAAATCAATAGCGGTTTGTTTGTCTATGCTTATTCCAGAGCTTAAAAAACCTTCGTTAGTTCCTCTTAAAATAGCTAATATTCTGTGAGAGGGCAGCCTAGTTGCTTTTTGTTCAAAATCAAAATAGGTTTTGTAAACCTGCGCTTCGGCTTCTTTTCCTTTTTTAATTTTACTTTTTAAAATTCCTTCTCTTGTAAATAATCGTCTTAGTTGATTTTTACTATAAGTGTGTTCTGCAATCCATTCGCTAATAATATCTATGGCTCCATCAATGGCGTCTGTTTCGCTTTTAATATTGTTTTTTATAAAAGGTTGAATATTAATATGGTCATTTTTTTGAGACATAATAATTTTAGCCAATCCTTCTAAACCATTTTCCTTAGCTACACTAGCTTTGGTTTTTCGTTTACTTTTATAAGGAGCAAACAAATCTTCTAATTGTTTTTTATCCCAACAAGCTTCAATATTATTCTTCAGTTGAGGATTATCAACCTTTAACTCTTTAATGGTTTCTAACACATATTCCTTTCTTTTAACCAATTCTTCAATAGCATTTGCTTCTTTCTGAATTTTAAAAATCTCATGATCTTCTAATCCACCTGTTTGATCTTTTCTGTAACGGGCAATAAAAGGTACGGTAGCTCCCTCGTTTAGTAGGTTCAATACAACTTGTATGTTATTTTGAGCTAATTGAGTGTTGTTTGCTATTTGTAGAGATAATATGGCTTGACTCACAGTTAAAAATTTTAAAAAGGAACTGTAAATATAATAGGAGCAATGTAATTGTTTGTATTTATTTTGGAATAAATCATCTATTTTAGATTCTGTTTAATACAAGTTGTATAAAAACTGTTTTATTACTTAGATAAGTTATGTTGTTACTTAGTTATTATAAGTAGTAACATTTTGTTAACTTGCGCTATATTGAAATTAAAAGAATGAGTTTAATTAATGATATTCGACATTTCTTTGAGAAACACGGTTTTGATGTTTCTTCAAGATTGGCAGATCGCTTGGGGATAAGAACCGCAAATGTGCGATTGTTTTTTGTGTACATATCATTCGTAACTCTTGGGTTTTCATTTGCTATATATTTAACCTTGGCTTTTTTGTTAAGGTTAAAAGATATGATAAGGACCAAGAGGACATCTGTTTTTGATTTATAAAACCCTATGCTGAGCAAAATATATAAAGGTTTAATTTTATTCGCCATTGTTCTGCTAATTGGGACTCTCGGTTTTTTCTTAGCGTTTGACTATTCTTGGTTAGATGCTTTTTTTATGACTATTATTACCACCACCACTGTGGGGTTTGGAGAGGTAAAACCTTTAGACGATTCTGGTAAACTATTTACCATTTTATTATTATTAATGAGTATTGGGGTATATGGTTACTTGGTAACAGTCATCTCAGATTTTTTTTCAAACAATGTACTTATGGAAGCTTTTCGTGTTAAAAAGGAATTAAAAGAAATTGCCAAATTAGAAGGACACACAATTATTTGTGGTTTTGGAAGAAATGGAAGACAGTCTTATGAAAAATTAAAAAGGTTTAATAAAAAGTGTATTGTGATAGAGAAAAGTGAGTCTTTTATAGAAGATCCAGCCTATCAAGATATTCAATTTGTAAAAGGAGATGCCACCAATGATGATGTATTGCGTAATGCAGGAATAGAAAAAGCCTCAAGCTTGATTACTGCCTTACCATCTGATGCTAATAATTTATATGTGGTATTGTCATCTAGGCAAATCAATCAAAAATTAAACATTGTAAGTAGAGCAAATGATGAAAACGCTACCAAAAAATTAAAAATTGCTGGAGCCAATCACGTCATTATGCCCGATAAGTTAGGAGGAGAGCACATGGCTTCTCTTTTAGTAACTCCAGATTTGGTGGAGTTTGTCAACAGAATTAATATGGAAGGTGATCACAATGCCAATTTAGAAGAAATTGGGGTTGATGAGTTACCAGAAGAATATTTAATGAAATCTATTCAAGATTTAGACGTACGCAGAAATTCAGGCTGTAACGTCATTGGTTTTATTACAGCAGATGATGAGTATATAGTAAATCCATCATCTCAAATGATTTTAGAACCAAAATGCCGATTAATCGTATTAGGAAGACCTGAACAAATTAAAAAATTTAAAGAAATTTATGAGTAAAGCTATTAAAAAAACAATTCAAAAAGCAATTGGGGGATTGCTGTTAATGATTCCGGCGATGTCTTTTGCATCCATAGATCAAGTCATTGAGGAGAAATTTCAGCCCATCTCACACGTCGTTACACAAATCGTATTTTATTCGGTGCCTATTGGTCCTATGGACGTTCCTTTGGTGTTGATTGTCTTATTGTTAGGGGCGTTGTTTTTTACATTGTATTTTAATTTTGCAAACATTCGTTTGATTAAAGTAGCTGTAAAAGCAACTAAAGGAGATTATGATGAACTTGACTATGCTTTTGAAGAAGGAGATAGTATTGCAACCATTAAAGATGTTGCAGAATCTACAGGAGAAAGAAAAACGACACCTGTTATTGGTGAGGTAACACATTTTCAAGCCTTAACCGCTGCATTATCGGCTACGGTAGGTTTAGGAAATATTGCAGGGGTTGCTGTGGCAATTGCTTTAGGAGGGCCTGGGGCAATTGTATGGATGATCTTGGCTGGTTTTTTAGGGATGTCTACCAAGTTGGTGGAGGCTACTCTAGGAGTTAAATATAGAGAGGTAAGTCCAGAGGGTCATGTTTACGGTGGACCAATGTATTACCTTAGAAAAGGGTTAAAAGAAAAGAACATGGCTCGTTTAGGTAAAGTCTTGGCAACTATGTATGCTATTTTTGTTGTTGGAGGTTCTTTTGGAGGTGGAAATATGTTTCAAGCCAACCAAGCAACTGCACAATTTATGTCTTTAACAGGAATGAAATCTGGATTTATTTTCGGAATTGTTCTAGCCGCTTTGGTAGGAGTTGTTATTATTGGTGGTATAAAAAGAATTGGAAAAGTAACAGAAAGAATCGTTCCATTTATGGGAATTCTATTCGTTGGTGCTTCATTAGTGATTATTGCTAAAAACTTTGATATGATTCCAGATGCAGCTATTCAGATTTGGAAAGGTGCTTTTGGAAATAATGCCTTGTTAGGTGGTTTTGTTGGAGTGATGATTGTTGGTTTTCAACGTGCTGCTTTTTCAAATGAAGCTGGAGTAGGGTCAGCATCTATTGCCCATGCCGCAGTTAAAACAAAGTTCCCTGCTAGTGAGGGAATAGTGGCTAGTATTGGGCCTTTTGTAGATACTGTTGTTATTTGTACAATGACTGCTTTGGTAATTGTGATCACCAATTTAAAGTATAGTTTGTTTACATATGCCAATTTAGAAGGAAGTAATGTTATTATGAATGGAACAGGAGAGCATTTAGGAGGGGTAGATTTAACCTCTGCAGCTTTTGATTCTTCTATTCCTCACTTTTCAGTAGTATTAACAATAGCAGTTATTTTATTTGCCTTTTCAACCATGTTGTCTTGGTCTTATTATGGAATTCAAGGATGGAGTTATTTATTTGGAAAAGGTAAAATTGCAGATATTACTTATAAGGTTTTATTCTTATTTGTAATTGTTGTGGGAGCCTCTTCTTCGTTAAACTCAGTAGTAGAGTTTTCAGACTCCATGATTTTTGCCATGGTATTTCCAAATATCATCGGATTGGTTATTTTAGCACCAAAGGTTAAACAAGAAATCAAACGCTATTTAACAGCCATTAAATACAAGGTAGAAGAATAGCTTATTACTTAGTGATATTATGAAATTTATTAAATCCCATTTACGGTACTCAAAAAGTCAGCGAAATGGGATTTTTTTATTGTTATCTATTGTTATTGTTCTTCAAATTTTCTTGTGGTTTGTTCATGCAAATAAGCAAGAACAAGTTGAGTTTAGTACAATATCAAATCATCTACAATCAGAGTTAGATAGTATTGCATCGCTAGATGAAGTGATAAACACAAAAATTAATCCGTTCAATCCTAATTATTTGTCAGACTATAAAGCTTATCAGTTAGGGATGACTGTTGAGCAAATAGATAGGCTGATGGCTTTTAGAAGTTCAGGGAAATATATTAATTCTCCAGCAGACTTTAAAAGGGTTACTCAAGTATCAGATTCATTACTAGCTGTAATGCTTCCGTATTTTAAGTTTCCAGATTGGGTAACTAAAAAGAATGTAGCTGTAAAAACGGTAAAAATAGTTGTAAAAGATATCAATACAGCAACTCAAGAAGCGCTAGTTAAGGTAAAAGGAATAGGAGCGCAAAGAGCTAGTAATATTATACAGTACAGAAAATTATTAGGTGGTTATACTTATGATGAACAATTAAAAGAGGTTTGGGGTATTCCTAAAGAGGTGTTAAAAACATTACAAAAGGAATTTAAAGTTTTATCAAAACCCAATATTGATCAATTAAATGTAAACACAGCTACTGTAAATCAGCTTTCTAAAATTGTATATATCAATTATGCACTAGCAAAATCGATTGTAGCTTACAGGACAGAAGTCGCAGAAATACAAGATTTAGAGGAGTTAAAAATAATAAGAGATTTTCCTAAGGATAAATTTAACTTAATAAGCTTATATTTGCACGCTTACTAAAAAACACAAAAACTTTTTTGAATGAATTTCGAGACGAATGAAACCCAAAAAATGATAGCATCTTCTATTCAAGATTTTGCAAAAATTCATATAGCTCCCAATGTATCTAAGTGGGATGAGTCGCAGGAGTTCCCAGTAGACTTATTTAGAAAGTTAGGTGAAATGGGATTTATGGGAGTTTTAGTTCCTGAAAACTATGGAGGTTCAGGTTTAACTTATCATGAATACATTACTGTTATCGAAGAGATTTCTAAAGTGGATCCTTCTATAGGATTGTCTGTGGCAGCTCATAACTCGCTTTGTACAGGGCATATTTTGCAGTTTGCAAATGAGTCTCAAAAAGCAAAGTGGTTACCAAAATTAGCTTCAGGAGAATGGATTGGTGCTTGGGGATTAACCGAGCATAATACAGGGTCTGATGCAGGAGGAATGAATACAACTGCTGTTTTAGATGGTGATGAATATGTGTTGAATGGAGCAAAAAACTTTATTACACATGCCATTAGCGGAGATATTGCGGTAGTGATTGCTAGAACTGGAGAAAAAGGAGACTCTCACGGTATGACAGCTTTTGTGATAGAGAAAGGAACGCCAGGGTTTAGTTCGGGTAAAAAAGAAGATAAATTAGGAATGAGGGCTTCTGAAACAGCAGAGCTTATTTTTGATCAGTGTAGAGTTCCTAAAGAAAATGTATTAGGAAAAGTAGGTGATGGTTTTATCCAGTCTATGAAAGTGTTAGATGGTGGAAGAATTTCTATAGCAGCTTTGTCTATTGGTATTGCTAAAGGAGCTTACGAGGCAGCTTTAAAATATTCAAAAGAAAGAATTCAGTTTGGAAAGCCAATTTCATCTTTTCAAGGAGTTTCATTCAAGTTAGCAGATATGGCTACTGAAATAGAAGCTTCTGAGTTGTTAACTCACAAAGCAGCTGCTAAAAAAGAATTAGGGGAAAAGATGACTACTATAGGGGCGATGGCCAAAATGTTTGCGTCTGAAACTTGCGTAAAAGTAGCGAATGAAGCTGTGCAAATTCACGGTGGATATGGGTACACCAAAGATTATCCGGTAGAGAAGTTTTATAGAGATAGTAAGCTTTGTACTATAGGTGAGGGGACTACAGAAATACAAAAAGTTGTGATTTCAAGAAATATTTTAAAATAAAGCGATTATATCGTTTTAAAAACTATCTTTGCAGTCCAAAAATCTGAATTAAAAACATTTAAAATATATTACGACAATGAAGGGAGGTGCTAAATTATGTTAATTATTCCAATTAAAGACGGAGAAAACATTGATAGAGCTTTAAAGCGTTTCAAGAGAAAATTCGACCGTACGAAGACAATGAAACAATTACGTGAGCGTCAACAGTATAATAAACCATCTGTAGTAAACCGTAAACAAAGAATTAAAGCTTCTTATGTTCAGCGTTTAAGAACTAACGAAGAGCAAGCTTAATACTTGTAATAATGTACAATAAAAACCCTATGAATTTTCATAGGGTTTTTTTATGTCTTAACTTTCGTGTATAAAGATTCAAAGGATGGAATTGATTCATAAATTTTTAGAGTATTTATCTTTAGAGAAAAATTATTCTCAACATACCCTTACGGCTTATCAAAAAGATATTCAAGATTTCTTTCATTTTTTGGAATCTGAATTTAGTGTTGATGATCCTGCTTCTGTAACTCATTCTTATATCAGGACATGGATTGTGTATTTAAATGGCTTAGGGATTGCCAATAGGTCTGTCAACAGAAAACTTACTGCTTTAAAAAGCTTTTATAATTACTTACAAAAAATAGAAGCAGTAGTTAAGAATCCGCTATCAGGTCAAAAAAGCTTAAAAACATCAAAAAAAGTAATTATTCCGTTTTCAGAAAGAGAAATTGAGTCCTCTTTGTTGATAGAAGATGATGCTTATACTCCTTTTGAGCAATTGAGAAATAAATTAATCATTCATTTGTTATATGCCACAGGAATTAGGCAGGCAGAATTGATAGGGTTAAAACTTCAAAATGTTGATTTTGAAACTAGTACTATTAAAGTTTTAGGTAAGAGAAACAAAGAACGTATAATTCCCATTTATCCTGAAATTTTAGAAGAATTAAAACGTTATAAAGAACAGAGAGATGCGGTTGGGGCAGAGGTATTTAATTTTTTTATAACCAAACGTGGGAGAAAATTGTACGGAGCTCTTGTTTATCGAGTTATTAATTCCTATTTTAGTAAGGTCTCGACGAAGGAAAAAAAGAGTCCCCATGTATTAAGGCATTCATATGCTACGGATTTAATAAACCAAGGAGCAGATTTGAATTCGGTAAAGGAGTTACTAGGGCACTCTAGTTTGGCCGCAACTCAAGTTTATACTCACAATAGTTTAGACAAGTTAAAACAAGTTTATAACCAAGCACACCCTAGAAGTGCGAAAAAAAAATAATTATATGAAGGTATTTGTTCAGTCAGTAAATTTCAACGCCGACAAGGATTTGGTAGAATTTGTAAATAAAAAAGTAGAAGGGCTTGAAAAGTTTCACGATAAGATAGTTGATGGAGAAGTGTTCTTAAAGGTGCAACAGACCAGTGAAAAGGAGAATAAAATAACGGAATTGAAGTTAAATGTTCCTGGACATGATTTGATGGTGAAAAAAGAATCAAAAACTTTTGAAGAGGGAATAAGTTTGTGCGCAGATGCCATGAAAAGGCAGTTAATGAAGGTAAAAGAAAAGGAAAGAGTAGTACATCAATAAAAAAAAGTAAAATATTTTTAAAATGTTTTGCATGATATCTAAAACTTTATAAATTTGCAGTCCGTTAAGATAGCGGGCTGCTTTTTTGTGGGAACTATCTAAAAGCCGATATAGCTCAGCTGGCTAGAGCAGCTGATTTGTAATCAGCAGGTCGTAGGTTCGAGTCCTATTATCGGCTCAAAAAGAAAAGAAAGCGTTCTTTTAAATTATTGGATTGGTGAGATACTCAAGTGGCCAACGAGGGCGGACTGTAAATCCGCTGACTATGTCTTCGAAGGTTCGAATCCTTCTCTCACCACAAATAAGGCGTAAATTAATTTTTATGTTCCTTCTGATGAAAAAATCAGTAAAATGCGAAAGTAGCTCAGTTGGTAGAGCGTCAGCCTTCCAAGCTGAATGTCGCCGGTTCGAACCCGGTCTTTCGCTCAAATTTAAATCCATGCCGGTGTAGCTCAGTTGGTAGAGCGCATCCTTGGTAGGGATGAGGTCACCGGTTCAAATCCGGTCATTGGCTCAAAAAGGATTAAATAGGTTTAAAATAAACACTAATATATAACTAAGAATTAAAATTTATAATCATGGCAAAGGCAACATTTGACCGTTCGAAACCACACTTAAATATCGGTACTATCGGACACGTGGATCACGGAAAAACTACTTTAACAGCTGCAATTACAACTGTATTGGCTTCAAAAGGTCTTTCTGAATTGAGAGATTTCGCTTCTATTGATAATGCTCCTGAAGAGAAAGAAAGAGGTATTACTATTAACACTTCTCACGTAGAGTACTCTACAGCTAACCGTCACTACGCTCACGTTGACTGTCCAGGTCACGCGGATTACGTTAAGAACATGGTAACTGGTGCTGCTCAAATGGATGGTGCTATATTAGTGGTTGCTGCTACTGATGGACCAATGCCACAAACTCGTGAACACATCTTATTAGGACGTCAGGTAGGTATTCCACGTATCGTTGTTTTCTTAAACAAAGTTGATATGGTAGATGATGAAGAGTTATTAGAATTAGTAGACATGGAAGTTCGTGATTTATTATCTTTCTATGACTATGATGGTGATAACACTCCTGTAATTCAAGGTTCTGCTTTAGGTGGATTAAACAATGAAGAGAAGTGGGTTGATTCTATTATGGAATTAATGGATGCTGTTGATTCTTGGATTGAAGAGCCAGTTCGTGAGGTTGAGAAAGATTTCTTAATGCCTATTGAAGATGTATTCTCTATTACAGGACGTGGTACAGTAGCTACAGGACGTATTGAAACTGGAGTTGCTAACACTGGAGATAGTGTTGATATTATCGGTATGGGTGCTGAGAAGTTAGCTTCTACTATTACTGGGGTTGAAATGTTCCGTAAGATTTTAGATAGAGGTGAAGCTGGAGATAACGTAGGTATCTTATTAAGAGGTATTGCAAAAGAAGATATCAAGAGAGGAATGGTAATCTGTAAGCCAGGTTCAGTAACTCCACACGATAAATTCAAAGCTGAGGTTTATATCTTGAAAAAAGAAGAAGGTGGACGTCACACTCCATTCCACAACAACTACCGTCCACAGTTCTACGTACGTACAACTGACGTAACAGGTACTATTAACTTACCTGATGGAGTTGAAATGGTAATGCCAGGTGATAACTTAACTATTACTGTAGATTTACACTCTCCAATTGCAATGAACGTAGGTTTACGTTTTGCAATCCGTGAAGGAGGTAGAACAGTAGGTGCTGGTCAGGTAACTGAAATTTTATAATCGTAAGATTATTTACTATATAAAGAGCTTGTTTTAAGCAGGCTCTTTTTTTACGGGCGTAGCTCAGTTGGTAGAGCACTGGTCTCCAAAACCAGGTGTCGGGAGTTCGAGTCTCTCCGCCCGTGCAAAATAGAAGGAATTATATTTTTTATAATTCCTTTTTTTAGCAAACAAGTCAAAAAAAGATATAAAATTATTTGCGTGTTGAATAATTTTATATCTTTGCACGACTTTTCAAGAAAATATTATGAATATTCTTAATTACATAAAAACGTCATTTTCAGAATTAAAAGATGAAATGACATGGATCTCTAAAGAAGAGGCTCAGAAATCTACTGTTGTTGTAGCTGTGTTTACTATAATATTTGCTATTGCAGTATTTTTAGTAGATCAAGGGTTTCAAAAAACATTAGAAGGTTTTTTTAATATTATAAAGTAAAGGTAAATTATGGCTGATTCTGTAAAGAAGTGGTATGTAGTAAGGGCTATTGGTGGTCAGGAAAACAAAGTGAAGAGTTATATTGAAAATGAAATTTCACGTTTAGGTTTGTCTGATTATGTAGATCAGGTATTGGTACCAACAGAAAAAGTTGTTCAAGTTCGTAACGGTAAAAAGTCAACACGTGAACGTGTTTATTTTCCAGGTTACATCATGGTAGAAGCTAATTTAACAGGAGAAGTACCTCACGTTATCAAAGCTGTTACTGGTGTTATTGGTTTTTTAGGTGAAACTAAAGGAGGTGAACCTGTACCAATGAGACAAAGTGAGATTAATAGAATGTTAGGAAAGGTTGATGAATTAACAGTTCAACCAGACAATAATATCGCGATTCCTTATACTGTTGGAGAAACTGTAAAAGTAATTGATGGACCATTTAATGGTTTTGATGGTGTGATTGAAAACATTCACGAAGAAAAGAGAAAACTTGAGGTTATGGTTAAAATCTTTGGACGTAAAACACCATTGGAGTTAAACTATATGCAAGTAGATAAAATATCATAAATAAAGAGTGTTACAAATTAATCTTATGTTAGCTTCCAACTAAAGCATAAGGTTTAATTTAATTTTATATTAAAAATGGCAAAAGAAGTAAGTAAGATTGTAAAGTTACAGGTTAAGGGAGGGCAAGCAAATCCTTCACCACCAGTAGGTCCTGCTTTAGGTGCTGCCGGGGTTAACATTATGGAGTTCTGTAAGCAGTTTAATGCTAGAACTCAAGACAAACAAGGAAAAGTTTTACCAGTTGCAATTACTGTATATTCTGATAAATCTTTCGAGTTTGTTGTTAAAACTCCTCCAGCTGCAGTTCAAATTTTAGAAGCTGCTAAACTAAAGAGCGGGTCAGGTGAACCTAACCGTAAAAAAGTTGCAAGTGTATCTTGGGATCAAGTAAGAACAATTGCAGAGGATAAAATGCCAGACTTAAATGCATTTACTGTAGAGTCGGCTATGAAGATGATTGCAGGTACTGCAAGATCTATGGGAGTAACGGTAAGCGGAGACGCTCCATTTTAATTGATAAACAAGAAAACATGGCAAAATTAACAAAAAAGCAAAAAGAAGCTCAAGCTAAGATTGACAGTTCTAAAGTTTATTCTTTGAATGAGGCATCTTCTTTAGTAAAAGAAATTACGTTAGCTAATTTTGATGCATCTGTAGATGTTGCTATTCGTTTAGGAGTTGATCCTAGAAAAGCAAATCAAATGGTACGTGGAGTTGTAACATTACCTCACGGAACAGGAAAAGATGTAAGAGTATTAGCATTAGTTACACCAGATAAGGAAGCAGAAGCTAAAGAAGCTGGTGCAGACTACGTTGGTTTAGACGAGTACTTAGCAAAAATAAAAGCAGGTTGGACAGATGTCGATGTAATCATCACTATGCCAGCTGTAATGGGGAAATTAGGTCCTTTAGGACGTGTTTTAGGACCAAGAGGTTTAATGCCAAACCCTAAGACAGGAACCGTTACTATGGATGTTAAAAAGGCAGTAGCAGAAGTTAAAGCTGGTAAAATTGACTTTAAAGTTGATAAAACTGGTATCGTACATGCTGCTATCGGAAAAGTATCTTTCGATGCTCAAAAGTTAACTGAAAATGCTAACGAATTAATTCAAACAATTATTAAGTTAAAGCCTACTGCGGCTAAAGGAACTTACATTAAGAGTGCATTTATCTCTTCTACTCAGTCTCCTTCAGTTCAGTTAGATCTTAAATCGCTTTAATTAGCTGTTAAAACTCATAAACAATGACAAGAGAAGAAAAATTTCAAGTAATTGAAGATTTAACAAGCCAATTAGCGGAGAATTCAGTAATCTATTTAGCTGATATTTCAGGATTAGATGCTACTGCAACTTCTAACTTAAGAAGAGCTTGTTTTAAAGCAGATATCAAATTATCTGTAGTGAAAAATACATTGTTAGAAAAGGCAATGGAAAAGTCTGATAAAGACTTTGGTGATTTACCATCAACTTTAAAAGGTAACACATCTGTGTTTTACGCTTCAGTAGCTAACGCTCCTGCAAAAGTAATTCAAGATTTCTTAAAGAAATCTAAAGGTGAAAAGCCTTTATTGAAAGGAGCTTACATAGCTGAAGAAGTATATGTAGGAGCTAATCAATTACCTGCTTTAGTTTCTATTAAATCTAAAGAAGAAGTTATTGGTGATATCATCACTATCTTACAGTCTCCTATTAAAAACGTTGTTTCAGCGTTGACTAATGAGGCTCGTCCAGATAGAGCTGGTGAAGCTGTAGAAGCATCTACAGAAGAAGCAGCAGAATAATTACGCGCACAAATAAATTTATAATACACCACGTTTAATAAACGTACAAAAAGAATCAAAATGGCAGAATTAAAAGATTTCGCAGAACAATTAGTTAACTTAACAGTTAAAGAAGTAAATGAATTAGCTACTATCTTAAAAGATGAGTATGGTATCGAGCCAGCTGCAGCTGTAGTTGTAGGAGGAGGAGCTGCTGAAGGTGGTGACGCTGGAGAAGCTCAAACTGAGTTTGATGTTATCTTAAAAGAAGCTGGAGCATCTAAATTAAAAGTTGTAAAAGCAGTTAAAGAATTAACTGGATTAGGATTGAAAGAAGCTAAGGAATTAGTTGATGGAACTCCATCTGCAATTAAAGAAGGTGTTTCTAAAGAAGAAGCAGAAGGAATCAAAGCTTCTTTAGAAGAAGTTGGAGCTGTAGTTGAGTTAAAGTAATTCTTTTACTACAAAACCTTATAGGTTTAGGTCTATCCCACATGGGTTAGACCTAAACCATTTTTTGCGTTTAAATAGTCCCTATTTTTACGCAACCCAAAAAGAGCTTAAAAAAAGAAAATAGAATTATTAATTCACCTAAATTTTTTCACCTTTGGCAACGAAAAATAATACAAGAGTTAACTTTGCTTCAGCCAAACTAAGTACAGAATATCCGGACTTTTTAGATATTCAGATTAAGTCTTTCCAAGACTTTTTCCAGTTGAAAACTAAGGCTGACGAAAGAAGCGATGAAGGTTTGTATAAAACTTTCATGGACAATTTTCCAATTACTGACACACGTAATAACTTTGTGTTAGAATTTTTAGACTATTTTGTAGATCCACCTAGATACTCAATTGAAGAGTGTATTGAGCGTGGTTTGACTTATAGTTTACCATTAAAGGCAAGATTAAAATTGTACTGTACAGATCCTGAACATGAGGATTTCGAAACTATTGTACAAGATGTGTATTTGGGAACTATCCCTTACATGACTAATTCGGGTACCTTTATTATTAACGGAGCTGAGCGAGTAATCGTTTCTCAGTTACACCGTTCACCAGGGGTATTCTTTGGACAATCTTTCCATGCAAACGGTACAAAATTATATTCTGCAAGAGTAATTCCTTTTAAAGGATCTTGGATAGAATTTGCTACCGATATCAATCAAGTGATGTATGCTTATATTGATAGAAAGAAAAAATTACCTGTTACTACTTTATTCCGTGCAATTGGATTTGAAAGAGATAAGGACATTTTAGAGATTTTTAACCTTGCAGAAGAAGTTAAAGTTTCTAAGTCTGGATTAAAGAAAGTATTAGGAAGAAAATTAGCTGCTCGTGTATTAAGAACTTGGTTTGAGGACTTCGTTGATGAAGATACTGGAGAAGTTGTATCTATTGAGCGTAATGAGATCGTTTTTGATCGTGATACGATTTTAGATAAAGAACATATTGATGAGATTGTTGATACTGGTGTAAAAACAATTTTATTACATAAAGAAGATAATGAAAGTGGAGATTACGCAATTATCCACAACACATTACAAAAGGATCCTACGAACTCTGAAAAAGAAGCAGTAGAGCATATCTATAGACAATTACGTAATGCTGAGCCGCCAGATGAGGAAACTGCAAGAGGAATTATTGAAAAATTATTCTTCTCTGAGCAACGTTACAACTTAGGTGAAGTAGGACGTTTTAGAATGAACAAAAAGTTAGGATTAAATGAGTCTTTAGACCAAAAAGTTTTAACTAAGAATGATATTATCACTATTATCAAGAACTTAATTGAGTTAGTTAACTCAAAAGCAGAAATTGATGATATTGACCACTTATCTAACAGACGTGTACGTACAGTAGGAGAACAATTAGCAGCTCAATTTGGAGTTGGATTGTCTCGTATGGCTCGTACTATTAGAGAAAGAATGAACGTTCGTGATAACGAAGTGTTTACACCGATTGACTTAATTAACGCGAAGACTTTATCTTCTGTAATTAACTCTTTCTTTGGAACTAACCAGTTATCTCAGTTCATGGACCAAACAAACCCGTTAGCTGAAATTACTCACAAACGTAGATTGTCTGCATTAGGACCTGGAGGTTTATCTAGAGAGAGAGCAGGATTTGAGGTTCGTGACGTTCACTATACTCACTACGGTCGTTTATGTCCTATTGAAACTCCTGAAGGTCCAAACATTGGATTGATTTCATCTTTAGCAGTATATGCAAAAGTGAACAATTTAGGGTTTATAGAAACAGCATACCACAAAGTAGATGAAGGAAAAGTTAATATTGTTGACGCTCCTACCTATTTAAGTGCTGAAGAAGAAGAAGGAATGAAGTTTGCACAATCAAACATTGATATTGCAGATGACGGACAAATCAACTTAGAAAAAGTTATTGCTCGTGAAGAGGCTGATTATCCAGTTGTAACTCCACAAGACATTGACTATATGGATGTATCTCCAAACCAGATTGCATCTATTTCTGCTTCGTTGATTCCTTTCTTAGAACATGATGATGCGAACCGTGCCTTGATGGGATCTAACATGATGCGTCAGGCAGTACCTTTATTAAGTCCAGAAGCTCCTATTGTAGGAACTGGATTAGAGCGTAGAGTTGCAAAAGATTCAAGAATCTTAATCAACGCAGAAGGAACTGGTGAGGTTATTTATGTAGATGCTAACAAGATTACCATTCGTTATGAAAGAACTGAAGAAGAAGCTTCTGTAAGTTTTGATTCAAACGAAATTAGCTACAACTTAATTAAGTTTAGAAAAACCAACCAAGGAACTTCTATCAACTTAAAGCCAATTGTAAAAGTTGGTGATACTGTTGAAGAAGGACAAGTATTGTGTGAAGGATATGCTACTCAAAAAGGTGAATTAGCCTTAGGACGTAACATGAAAGTAGCCTTTATGCCTTGGCAAGGATATAACTTTGAGGATGCGATTGTGATTTCTGAAAAAGTTGTAAGAGAAGATATATTTACTTCTATCCACATTGATGAGTACTCTTTAGATGTAAGAGATACAAAATTAGGAGCAGAAGAATTAACCAATGATATCCCTAACGTTTCTGAAGAGGCTACAAAAGACTTAGATGAAAACGGAATGATTCGTATTGGTGCTGAAGTGAAGCCTGGTGATATTTTAATTGGTAAGATTACTCCTAAAGGAGAGTCAGATCCAACACCTGAAGAAAAATTATTACGTGCTATCTTTGGAGACAAAGCTGGTGATGTAAAAGATGCTTCTTTAAAAGCTTCTCCATCATTAAGAGGAGTTGTTATTGGTAAGAAATTGTTTAAGAAAGCTGTTAAGGATAAATCTAAGAGAGTTAGAGATAAAGAGCAAATAGAGGCTTTAGAAGCACAATTTACTCATGACTTTGAATCTTTAAAAGATAGTTTAATAGACAAGTTGTTTACTTTAATTTCTGGTAAAACATCTCAAGGTGTTCAGAATGATTTAGGAGAAGAAGTATTCCCTAAAGGTAAAAAGTATACTTTAAAAATGTTAAACTCTGTTACAGACTTTACACATTTAACTAAAGGAGCTTGGACTACAGATGATCACTTAAACAACTTAGTTGCTGAATTAATTCACAATTATAAAATTAAAGTTAGCGATTTACAAGGAGCATTAAGACGTAAGAAATTTGCCATTACTATTGGAGATGAATTACCAGCAGGTGTCTTGAAATTAGCTAAAGTTTATATTGCTAAGAAACGTAAGTTAAAAGTAGGAGATAAGATGGCAGGACGTCACGGTAACAAAGGTATTGTTGCTCGTATTGTACGTCAAGAAGAAATGCCTTTCTTAGAAGATGGAACACCAGTAGATATCGTATTGAATCCATTAGGGGTACCATCTCGTATGAACATTGGACAGATTTATGAAACTGTTTTAGGATGGGCAGGTCAAAAATTAGATCAAACGTATGCAACACCAATTTTTGATGGAGCTAAATTAGATCAAATTAACACCTTAACTGATGAGGCAGGAATTCCAAGATTTGGACATACTTACTTATACGACGGAGGAACAGGAGAACGTTTTGACCAACCAGCAACTGTAGGTATTATCTACATGATTAAGTTAGGTCACATGATTGATGATAAGATGCACGCGCGTTCTATTGGACCATACTCTTTAATTACTCAACAGCCATTAGGAGGTAAAGCTCAATTTGGAGGTCAGCGTTTTGGAGAGATGGAAGTATGGGCATTAGAAGCTTATGGAGCATCTAGTATCTTACGTGAAATTTTAACTGTGAAATCTGATGATGTTATTGGTAGAGCGAAAACTTACGAGGCAATCGTAAAAGGAGAACCAATGCCAGAACCAGGTTTACCAGAATCTTTCAACGTATTAATGCACGAATTGAAAGGTTTAGGATTAGACGTAAGATTAGAAGAATAACTAGAGTATTAAGTAAAGAGTACAAAGTAGTGAGTATAAAAACTTCATACTTTGTACTTAGTACTAAAGACTAAAAAAGAAATCATGGCAAGAAATAACGATAAAAACCCAACACAAAAGAGATTTGAAAAAATTTCTATTGGTTTGGCATCACCAGAGTCTATTTTAGAGGCTTCTCACGGTGAAGTTTTAAAACCAGAAACAATCAACTACCGTACACACAAACCAGAAAGAGATGGTTTGTTTTGTGAGCGTATCTTTGGACCTATAAAAGATTTTGAATGTGCTTGTGGAAAGTACAAGAGAATTCGTTACAAAGGTATTGTATGTGATCGTTGTGGTGTAGAGGTTACAGAAAAGAAAGTACGTAGAGATAGAGTAGGACACATTAACTTAGTGGTGCCTATTGCTCACATTTGGTACTTTAGATCATTACCTAACAAAATGGGATACCTTTTAGGATTACCATCTAAAAAGTTAGATATGATTATTTACTACGAAAGATACGTAGTAATTCAACCAGGTAATGCAACTCAATTAGATGGAACTCCATTACAAAAAATGGATTTCTTAACTGAAGAGGAGTATTTAGATATTTTAGAAACTGTTCCATTGGAAAATAGATACTTGGATGATGATGATCCAAATAAATTTATTGCCAAAATGGGAGCTGAGTGTTTAATAGAGTTATTAGATCGTATTGATTTAGAGACTTTATCTTATGAATTAAGACACAAAGCAAACACAGAAACTTCTAAGCAACGTAAGACAGAGGCTTTAAAGCGTTTGAATGTTGTAGAAGCTTTCCGTGAATCTCAAAAAAACAGAGAGAACAACCCATCATGGATGATTTTAAAGGCTATTCCGGTGATTCCACCAGAATTACGTCCTTTGGTACCATTAGATGGAGGTCGTTTTGCTACTTCTGATTTAAATGATTTATACCGTAGAGTAATTATCCGTAACAACCGTTTAAAGCGTTTGGTAGAAATTCAGGCTCCTGAAGTTATTTTACGTAACGAAAAGCGTATGTTACAAGAATCTGTAGATTCATTATTTGATAATACTCGTAAGTCATCAGCAGTAAAAACTGAATCTAACAGACCATTAAAATCTTTATCAGATTCATTAAAAGGTAAACAAGGTCGTTTCCGTCAAAACTTACTTGGTAAGCGTGTGGATTATTCTGCTCGTTCGGTAATTGTTGTTGGACCAACTTTGAAATTATCTGAGTGTGGTATCCCTAAAGATATGGCAGCTGAATTATACAAACCATTTATCATCCGTAAGTTGATTGAGCGTGGAGTTGTAAAAACAGTTAAATCTGCTAAGAAAATTATAGACAAAAAAGAGCCTGTAGTTTGGGATATTTTAGAAAATGTAATTAAAGGACACCCAGTTTTATTAAACCGTGCCCCTACGTTACACCGTTTAGGGATCCAAGCATTCCAACCTAAGTTAATTGAAGGAAAAGCAATCCAATTACACCCATTAGTATGTTCGGCATTTAACGCCGATTTTGATGGGGATCAGATGGCGGTTCACTTACCATTAGGTCCAGAAGCTATTTTGGAAGCTCAAATGTTATTATTAGGTTCTCACTCTATCTTAAACCCAGCGAACGGTGCTCCTATTACAGTACCTTCTCAGGATATGGTACTAGGTCTTTACTATATGACCAAGTTACGTGTTACTGATGATAAGCATGTGGTAAAAGGAGAAGGATTAACTTTTTACTCTCCTGAAGAAGTTACTATTGCTTTTAACGAAAAAGCAGTTGAACTAAACGCAGGGATTAAAGTTAGAACTCAAGATATTGATGAAAACGGAAATCAAGTAACAAGAATTATAGAAACTACTGTTGGTAGAGTATTGTTTAACGAACATGTACCAGCAGAAGCAGGATATATCAACGAGGTATTAACTAAGAAATCTTTACGTGGAATTATCGCAAAAGTTTTAAAAGCGACAGATATTCCTACAACAGGAAAGTTCTTAGATAATATTAAAGACATGGGATTCAAATTTGCCTTTAGAGGTGGATTATCATTCTCATTAGGAGATATTATTATTCCTGCAGAAAAGAAGCAAATGATTGCTGATGCCAATGTTGAAGTGGATGTAATTATCCAAAACTATAACATGGGTATGTTAACGAATAAAGAACGTTATAACCAGGTGATTGATATTTGGGGATCTACAAACAACCAATTGACAGAATTGTCTATGAAGCGTTTGAGAGAAGATCAACAAGGATTTAACTCAGTGTTTATGATGCTTGATTCTGGAGCCCGTGGTTCTAAGGAGCAAATTCGTCAGTTAACAGGTATGCGTGGATTGATGGCGAAGCCTAAAAAATCTACTTCATCAGGAGGAGAAATTATTGAAAACCCAATTTTATCTAACTTTAAGGAAGGTTTATCAATTTTAGAGTACTTTATTTCTACGCACGGTGCACGTAAAGGTCTTGCCGATACAGCCTTAAAAACAGCCGATGCAGGATATTTAACACGTCGTTTAGTAGATGTTGCACAAGATGTAATTATCAACGAATTTGACTGTGGTACTTTAAGAGGATTAGAAGTTTCTGCATTAAAGAAAAATGATGAGATTGTTGAAGCATTAAACGAACGTATTGTAGGTCGTGTTGCTTTACACGATGTTAAGGATCCAGTAAATCACGAAGTGTTGGTAACAGCAGGATCGGAAATTACTGAAGAATTAGCTGCTATTATAGAAGAGTCAGGATTAGATTCAGTTGAAGTGCGTTCTGCATTAACATGTGAGTCTAAGAGAGGTATCTGTTCTAAGTGTTACGGACAATCAATGTCTACACGTGATATGGTTCAAATAGGAGAGTCTGTAGGAGTTATTGCTGCACAGTCTATTGGAGAACCTGGTACACAGTTAACATTACGTACGTTCCACGTTGGAGGGGTTGCCGGAAACATTTCTGAAGACAATAAATTAACTGCTAAATTTAGTGGTAAATTAGTGATTGATGATTTAGTAACTGTACCTGGTAAGAATCCACAAGGAGAACCAGTTGAGATTGTAATTTCTCGTACTGCAGAAGCTAAGATTTTAGATGATAAGATAGGTACTGTATTAAGTAATACTGTAATTCCTTATGGTTCTTACATCTTTGTAAATGGTCAAGAAACTATTAATAAAGGAGATGCTATCTGTCAATGGGATCCATTTAACGGAGTTATCGTGTCTGAGTTTGGAGGTAAAATTGCCTTTGAAGATTTAGAGCAAGGTGTTAACTATTCTGTAGAAATTGATGAACAAACAGGTTTCCAAGAAAAAGTAATTATTGAATCTAAAGACAAGAAGAAAATTCCTGCTTTATTAATTCAAGATCTTGATGGAAACACTTTAAGATCATACTCTTTACCTTTAGGAGCTCACTTAATGGTAAGCAATGGTGAAGAAATTGAAACAGGTAAAACGTTAGTTAAGATTCCTCGTAAATCAGGTAAAGCTGGGGATATTACAGGAGGTTTACCTCGTGTAACAGAGTTATTTGAAGCACGTAACCCATCTAACCCAGCAGTAGTTGCTGAAACTGATGGTGTGGTATCTTTTGGTAAAATTAAGCGTGGTAACCGTGAGATTATTGTTGAGTCTAAGTTTGGAGATATTAAGAAATACTTAATTAAGTTATCTAACCAAATCTTAGTACAAGAGAATGATTACGTAAAAGCGGGTATGCCTTTATCTGATGGTTCTGTTACTCCAGAAGATATCTTGAGAATTCAAGGTCCTTCTAAAGTACAAGAGTACATTGTAAACGAAATTCAAGAAGTATATCGTTTACAAGGGGTAAGAATTAACGATAAGCATTACGAGGTTGTAGTTCGTCAAATGATGCGTAAAGTTAGAATTATTGATTCTGGAGATACTCTATTCTTAGAGAACTCTTTAGTACATAAGAATGACTTTATTGAGAAGAATGATGAGATCTACGGTATGAAAGTAGTAGAAGATGCTGGTGCATCTGATGTATTAAAACCAGGTCAAATTATTACTGCTCGTCAATTAAGAGATGAAAACTCAAGATTGAAGCGTGAGGATAAAGCTGAAGTAGTTGCAAGAGATGCTAGACCGGCAACGGCAGAGCAAATTTTACAAGGAATTACTAGAGCTTCTTTACAAACTAAGTCGTTTATCTCTGCAGCATCGTTCCAGGAAACAACTAAGGTGTTAAATGAAGCAGCTGTAAGCGGTAAAGTAGATTACTTAGAAGGATTAAAAGAAAACGTTATTGTTGGTAAAAAGATTCCTGCTGGTACAGGAATGAGAGCTTACAACAATGTTATTGTAGGTCCTAAAGAGGAAATAGAAGAAAGTTTTGAGGCATAGTCTTTAAAATAAATTCATATAAAAGAAAACGGATTCCATTTGGAATCCGTTTTTTTTGCTCTATAAATATATTACTTTAGTAGCTACATTAATTAATACGAGAAATGGAAGGATCTAAAGAAAAAGAAGGAAACATCAATATAGAGCTAACACCAGAAGTTGCAGAAGGAACTTATTCTAATTTGGCAATCATCAATCATTCAAACTCAGAGTTTGTAGTAGATTTTGTAAACATTATGCCAGGTGTACCTAAAGCCAAAGTAAAGTCTAGAATTGTTTTAACTCCACAGCATGCTAAACGTTTGGCACAGGCTTTAATAGATAATATCAAACGTTTTGAATCTCAAGTTGGAGAAATTAAAGAATTTGAACAACAAGATTATCCAATAAATTTTGGACCTGTAGGTGAAGCTTAAATTCTAAAAAGAGTAAGTTTTATGTTATTTCTTTTTTTAGGAAGTATAATACAAAAGCAAATTTTACAAAGAGGAATGGTTTATTTATCATTCCTCTTTTTTGTGATTTGTTAATCCTACAAGGATAAACTCTATCAATAAGAAATAAGCATTCATAATTTATATAAAATGAACCTTAATTTATATTATAGACTTATAATGGTGGTTAAATTTGAAGTATAAAATATGATGAATATGAAATATACCAAATTATGCCTTTCAGTATTTTCTTTAGCTATTTTGTTTAGTTCTGCCACTGTGGTTGCTAATCAAAAAGAGAATACGTCAATACAAATTGTTCAAAAAGAATTTATCTCGGTAAATACGCTTACTGATTTTAAAAAATACATAGACAAAGATGATGTTTACGTAAAGCTAGCTCCAGGAAATTATCAGATTGATGAAGCCGATAATATTAGATTTATAAAAGTTACAGGAAGCAATTCTCATTACGATTTAACAGGCGCTAGGTTTATGGTAGATACCAAACTTTTTTACAGCAAGGAATTAAGCAAAAGCGATGACGGAAACAGCATGTATTGTGCTATTGAAATTTCTGGAAAGAATACAGTTTTTGAAGGTTTGTATATAGAAACTTATGGAGACCATTCTGGGAGACAAAGTAAAAACAAAATGATTAACATCGCAGGAGAAAATATTATTCTTAAAAATGTAGAGGTTCGTACTGCGGGGTCTAATCCTTGGGGATATGGTTATTTGTACGGATTAGGTGGTGGAGATATAAGAAAGATGAATGGTATTCGTGTAGGATATCCAGCTAAGAATGTAACGCTTATTGGATGTAAAGTACATATGCGTGCGATGGGACATGCTATCTTTTTACAAGGATCAGAAAATACATTGATACAAGATTGCCATGTAGATGGTTTGTTACGTACCACAGATGCTATTTTAGCAGAAACTTCAGGTTATGGTTTTGATAGAGATTTTTACGCTAAAAAACCTAGGCATGCTCATAAAAAAGGATATGTAGAAGGAACTGTTATTGGATTGGATGGTAAAATTTTACCAGGAGAAATTGTGTCGTTAAGCGAAGATGGGATTAGATTGTATCCTGAATACAACGGACATCCAACAATAAACACTACAATAAAATCTTGTACTGTTTTTCAAATGAGAAGAGGGATTTGTGTAGGTTTAAATAGTTCTGGAGATAAAGTAATTGATTGTGAAGTAAGAGATTGTGTAACTACAGGTTATAATGTAGGAAATGAAGATGTTGTTATTAATAGTAGTGCTAATGCTAAGTATGGAGAAGCCTTTGGAGTACCTTATACCAATGCTAAAAATGCTTCTGTAGATATTACTATTTTAGATAGCCGCAATGGAATGGCTAATGATATGTTAGCAAAGATTAATGGTACAGGTCACAACATTATCATCAAAACAAATAATGATGATTTTATTCCAGAAAGTATGGCTATTAAGTTTTCTGTTTGGGAAGGTTATGGAAATTACAATCCTAAAGCAACGATGCATGCTACGGATATTAAATTAGTGAACAATACCAATACTAAAGTTTTGCTTTATCCTAAAACTAAAGGTCTAGATATAGAGAGTAGAGGTAAAGTAACCAAGGTTAAATAACCTACAAAATATACAGTATAAAAAAGCCAATAGATTTAATATCTATTGGCTTTTTTATTATCTTTCTCGATATGATTTTGTGAAGTAAGACAGTCAAAAAGAGAATTAAAATAATAAAGATTGCCTTTGATAATTCTTTAAGGTTTCTCAGATCAGATCTTTTTACTAACAAGCATAAAAAAAGTCGAGGAATTTTCCTCGACTTTTTTTAGTTGCTGTAAATGTTATTTTTTACGTTTTTTCTGAGCTTCTTGTTGCGCTTGGGCTTGTTTCATAGCCTCATCTAAACGTTGCTTAAACTTACTAGTCTTTTTAGGCTTTTTTCTGTTTTCGTGAATTTTAGCCAATATTTTTTCTTCATCAATTACATAGTTTTTAATTACAAACATAATTGATAAGGTTAATAAGTTAGATACAAAATAGTACAAACTCAATCCAGATGCGTAGTTGTTAAAGAAGAACAACATCATAATTGGAGAGAAGTACATCATCATCTTCATCATTTTTTGCATATCAGGCATTCCTTCTTGAGCAGGTTGTTGCATACTCATTTGTTGCCCTTGATTCATTCTCATATAAAAGAAAATTGCAACCGATGCTAATACAGGGAACAAACTAAAGTGGTTTCCGTAAAAGCTTGATAAAATAGGAATATGAGTAGACCATTCAAAAACACTATCGTAAGAAGATAAGTCATCTGCCCACAAGAAAGGTTGTTGTCTTAAATCTATTTCTGATGGGAAAAATCTAAACAAAGCAAAGAAAACTGGCATTTGTAACAATGCAGGAATACAACCCGCCATCATGTTTACTCCAGATTTACGTTGTAAAGCCATAATTTCAGACTGACGCTTCATTTGGTTTTCTTTACCAGGGAATTTTGCATTGATAGCATCCATTTCTGGTTTTAAAACTTTCATTTTAGCACTAGATACATATGATTTGTATACCAATGGAGACATTAATAAACGAACAACTAAAGTCATTAATATAATAACTACACCATAACTTCCGTTAAATCCATTTAAAAGACCACTTAAGAAATGGAAAATAGGAATGAATACATTTCTGTTAATCCATCCAAAAATTCCCCAACCAAGGTTCATTACATTTTCAATCCCTTTATTGTATGACGCTAAATTTTCGTGAATGTTTGGTCCAATATAAAGACCCATGTTATAGCTTAAGGCACCATTGGTTAATTTTAATGGAGCAGTAGTGCTAAAACTTTTAGTAACTAAAGAATCTACCAAAGCATCCTTTACTAATGATTCAGATTTTAGTTCAGCTTTTTCAAAAGGAGTATTGGTTAATAAAATAGTAGAGAAAAAGTGTTGTTTGTATCCAATCCAGTCTACATTTTCTTCAGTTTCTTCATCTTCTGAAGCTACAGATAAATCATCAAATTTTCCGTCTTCTTTTTCATAGTGTAAAGCCGTCATTTGATTTTCGTACTTAATACTCTTTTCTTGACGTTTAGCAGTTAAATTCCACTCAAGGTTAATTTGATTATTGCTGTTGATGACATTTTCTAATCCTACAGATCTTACAGAAAAGTCAATCATATAATCATTAGGCTTTAATTCATATCTATATTCTAAATATTGAGTATTTGATACTTTTAATTTAAAAGAAGCTACTTGATTTTGACCATTTTTAGAAGTTGACGGTTCAAAAATTAAATCTTTGGTATTGATTAATTTGTTGTCTTGTGTTCCAAACTGAATGTTAAAATCAGCATTTTGATCTTTAATTAAATACAGAGGATTTTTTTGATAATCATCATATTCCTTTAATCTAGCTTCAACAATTTGTCCACCCTTGTTAGCAATCACAAGTTTTAAAACATCACTTTCTAAAGTAGTAGTTCCTTCTTCTTCTGTTCCGCTTGCTACTGCATAAGCAAAGTTTCCGTATTTTTTTACAGCTTCTGCTTGTAATGTAGAGTCGGTAACAATTGTGTTATCAGTTGCATTTTGAGAATTGTTAGTGTTTACGATTTCAGTTTTGGCAGTTTCTTCAGCAGGAGCTTTGTCCTTTGAGCTCATAGTATACCAAACCAACACGGCTCCAATTAATGCAAAACCAATTAACTGGGTAATGTCTAATTTCTTTTTTTCTTCCATTGTTTTAAAAAATAGAAGTCTGTCATTATATTAATGACAGACTTAATGGGTTATTGTATGTGATTTATTTTGATTCGAAATATTCTAAACTAGCGTTTACAAAATCCTTAAATAAAGGATGAGGGTTTAAAACAGTACTTTTGTATTCTGGGTGATATTGTACTGCAACGAACCAAGGATGAGAAGGAATTTCTACGACTTCTACCAATCCTGTTTTAGGATTAACACCTGTCGCTTTCATACCAGCCTTTTCTATTTGTTCTTTAAAATCGCTATTAAATTCATATCTATGGCGGTGTCTTTCAGAAATGTTTTCTTTTTCATAAGCGTGGTAAGCTTTAGAACCTTTTTCTAAAGTACAATCCCAAGCTCCTAAACGCATAGTTCCTCCCATATCAGTAACGTGTTTTTGATCTTCCATCAAATTGATTACAGGATATTTTACGTTTTCATCCATTTCGGTTGAGTTGGCATTTTCAAAACCAAGTACATTTCTAGCAAATTCAATTACTGCCATTTGCATTCCTAAACAAATTCCCATAAAAGGAATGTTATTTTCACGAGCGTAGCGGATGGTTTCAATTTTTCCTTCGGTACCACGGTTTCCAAAACCAGGAGCAACCATAATTCCACTTAAACCATGTAATTTTCTAGCTACATTATCTTTGGTAATGTCTTCGGAGTGAATCCATTCAACTTTTACCTTAATTCTTTGAGAAGAACCCGCATGAATAAATGCTTCGGCAATAGATTTATATGCATCTTGTAGTTCAACATATTTACCAATCACTCCAATTTTAACTTTGTGTAAAGGGTTTTTGTGTTTTTCAACAAATTTATTCCACTCAATTAATTTAGGTTCTTTGGTACCTGTTAAAGCTAATTTTTTCATCACTACTCTGTCTAAACCTTCATGAAACATCATGTTTGGTACATCGTAGATAGTTTCTGCGTCTAAAGAAGAAATAACTTCTTCTTTCTTTACATTACAGAACAAAGCTAATTTACGTTTGATTTCATCAGAAATAAAATGCTCTGATCTACAAACTAAAATATCTGGGTTTAAACCATTTTGCATCATCATTTTTACAGAATGTTGCGTAGGTTTTGTTTTTAATTCTCCAGCAGCAGCTAAAAATGGAATTAAAGTTAAGTGAACTACAACAGAGTTGTTTTCTCCTAATTCCCAAGTTAACTGACGTACAGACTCTACATAAGGTAGAGATTCAATATCACCAACAGTACCACCAAGCTCAGTAATGATTACATCATAATCACCTGTTTCTCCTAAAAGTTGGATACGTTCTTTAATTTCGTTAGTAATATGAGGGACTACTTGAACTGTTTTTCCTAAAAACTCTCCTCTACGTTCTTTGTCTATTACAGATTGATATACTCTACCTGTAGTAACATTGTTTGCTTGTGAGGTGTTTACGTCTAAAAAACGTTCGTAGTGACCAAGGTCTAAGTCAGTTTCTGCTCCATCATCGGTAACAAAACATTCTCCATGTTCATATGGGTTTAAGGTACCTGGGTCTATATTAATGTAGGGGTCGAATTTTTGTATTGTAACTCTGTATCCTCTTTCTTGTAGTAATTTAGCCAAAGAAGCAGCAATAATTCCTTTACCTAAAGACGAAGTAACACCACCAGTTACAAAAACATATTTCGTATTTGCCATTTGTATTTTGTTTGTGCAAAAGTACAAACTTCTGTAGAAATAGAAGTATATTTTTAAGGACTATATACAAGTATTTGAATATCTTTTAGCTAAGGTATTAAAGGAGTGATATAAAGAAGAAATAAGAAGGTTATAAAAAACTTAAATTTTTAAATAAAAACATTTGTAGTTCTTAAATAATCAATTATATTTGCACACGCTTTGGGGAAACCTATAAAGTGCCCAATTAAATAGCAACAAACAAACGACGTAAGATATAATACAATGAAAAGAACGTATCAACCATCGAATAGAAAGAGAAGAAACAAACACGGTTTCAGAGAGAGAATGGCTTCAGCTAATGGACGTAAAGTCTTAGCTCGAAGAAGAGCTAAAGGTAGAGTAAGCACAACTGTTTCTTCGTCTCCAAGACATAAGAAATAATGATGCTTTCATTATAATATATCAGGTGTTACTTTTAAGTAACACCTTTTTTTTGAAATTTTTTTTTTAGAATCCAGTTCAACCAAAGATAATGAGTTTGTTATCTTTGCCTCAAAATTAAAAGTATGCCTAAAAATCCTAAAATCAAATCGGTTTTAATTATTGGTTCAGGTCCAATTGTAATTGGTCAAGCTTGTGAGTTTGATTATTCAGGGTCTCAATCAATCCGTTCATTAAAAGAAGAAGGAATTGAAGTAACTTTAATCAATTCGAATCCTGCAACTATTATGACAGACCCGTCATTAGCAGATAACGTATATTTAAAGCCTTTAACCACTAAATCAATTAGAGAAATTTTAGAAGCACATCCAAATATTGATGCTGTGTTACCTACAATGGGAGGTCAAACAGCATTAAACTTGTGTATTGAGGCTGATGAAAAAGGAATTTGGGAAGATCATAATGTAGAAATGATTGGAGTAGATATTGCTGCAATTAATATTACAGAAGATAGAGAGCAATTCCGTGAATTGATGGGGAAAATTGGGGTAGCTATGGCGCCTCAAGCAACAGCAACATCTTTCTTAAAAGGTAAAGAAATTGCTCAAGAGTTTGGTTTTCCATTGTGTATTAGATCTTCGTTCACTTTAGGTGGAGCAGGAGCTTCTATAGTATATAAAGAAGAGGACTTTGATGATTTATTAGCTACGGGATTAGAGATTTCTCCTATCCACGAGGTAATGATTGACAAAGCCATGATGGGATGGAAAGAATATGAATTAGAATTATTGCGTGATGCAAATGACAACGTAGTAATTGTTTGTTCTATTGAAAATATGGATCCAATGGGAATCCATACAGGAGATTCTATTACCGTTGCACCAGCAATGACTTTAAGTGATAGTACTTTCCAAAAAATGCGTGATTTAGCTATCAAAATGATGCGTTCTATTGGAGATTTTGAAGGAGGATGTAATGTACAGTTTGCTGTATCTCCTGATGAAAAAGAAGATATTATTGCAATTGAAATCAACCCACGTGTATCTCGTTCATCTGCATTAGCATCAAAAGCAACAGGATATCCAATTGCAAAAATTGCTACAAAATTAGCTTTAGGATATAACTTAGATGAATTAAACAATCAAGTAACTGGAAATACATCAGCTTTATTTGAGCCTACATTAGATTATGTAATTGTAAAAATCCCTCGTTTTAACTTTGATAAGTTTGAAGGATGTGATAGAACTTTAGGATTACAGATGAAAGCAGTAGGTGAGGTAATGGGAATTGGACGTTCGTTCCAAGAAGCTTTACATAAAGCCACTCAATCTTTAGAAATTAAGCGTAACGGTTTAGGAGCAGATGGTAAAGAGGAAACTCACTACGATACTATTATCTCTAAATTAACACATGCTTCTTGGGATAGAGTATTTACCATTTACGATGCTATCAAAGCAGGAATTTCTTTAAAGAAAATCTACGATATCACTAAGATTGATATGTGGTACTTAAAGCAGTACGAAGAGTTGTTTGCTTTAGAAAAAGAAATATCAACATACAAATTAAATACTTTGCCAAAAGCATTATTGTTAGAGGCAAAACAAAAAGGATACGGAGACAGACAAATAGCTCATATGTTAGGTTGTTTAGAGTCTGAAGTATATAACAAGCGTGATGAGTTAAACATCAATCGTGTTTATAAGTTAGTAGATACTTGTGCTGCAGAATTTGCTGCCTCTACTCCTTATTATTACTCTACTTTTGAAAACACTATGACTTTGGCTAATGGAGAACCATATGCACATAATGAGTCTGTAGTTACGGATAAGAAAAAAGTAGTAGTATTAGGATCGGGACCTAACCGTATTGGTCAAGGAATTGAGTTTGACTACTGTTGTGTACACGGAGTTTTAGCTGCTAAGGAAGCAGGATATGAAACTATTATGATTAACTGTAACCCAGAGACTGTTTCTACAGACTTTGATACTGCAGATAAATTGTATTTTGAACCAGTATTCTGGGAGCATATTTATGACATCATTCGTCATGAAAAGCCAGAAGGAGTAATTGTTCAGTTAGGAGGACAAACAGCATTAAAATTAGCTGAAAAATTAGAGGCTTATGGAATTAAAATCATGGGAACTAGTTTTGAAGCTTTAGATTTAGCTGAAGACAGAGGACGTTTTTCTGATATGTTAACTACTCTAAATATTCCTTTCCCTAAATTTGGAATCGCAACAAATGCTGATGAAGCATTAGAGATTGCAGATGATTTAGATTTCCCAATCTTAGTTCGTCCATCTTATGTATTAGGAGGTCAAGGAATGAAGATTGTAATTAACAAAGAAGAGTTAGAGGAGCATGTAGTAAGTTTATTACGTTCTATTCCTGGAAACAAATTATTGTTAGACCATTATTTAGATGGAGCTATAGAAGCTGAAGCAGACGCTATTTGTGATGCTGATGGTAATGTTTACATTATTGGAATTATGGAGCATATTGAGCCTTGTGGGGTACACTCAGGAGATTCTAATGCAACTTTACCTCCATTTAATTTAGGTGAGTTTGTAATACAGCAAATTAAAGATCATACTAAGAAAATTGCAGTAGCATTAAAAACAGTAGGATTGATTAACATACAATTTGCAGTTAAAAACGACACTGTATATATTATTGAGGCTAACCCTAGAGCATCTAGAACAGTACCATTTATCGCAAAAGCATACGGAGAGCCTTATGTAAACTATGCAACTAAGGTAATGTTAGGGGTGAATAAAGTAACAGATTTTACTTTTAATCCTCAGTTAAAAGGATTTGCAATTAAGCAACCAGTGTTCTCTTTTAACAAATTCCCTAATGTAGATAAAAAATTAGGACCTGAAATGAAATCAACTGGAGAGGCTATTTTGTTTATTGACAATTTAAAAGACGATGCCTTTTATGAGTTGTACTCAAGAAGAAAAATGTACTTAAACAAATAATTATTAGTTGTTTATAAATGATATAAAAATCGGCTTAAGAGAAATCTTAAGCCGATTTTTTTGTTTGTTATTTAAAGGGAAAAATGAATTCTATTACTATAAAATAATAGAAAGTTTTTTATTTCTAATAACATATGTTAATAGTTTTAGTTGTTTTTTTTTTGACTTTTAAGTTGAAATTGAGAAAGAAAAACAAAAAATGCTATGAGAAAAAAATTACTTTTAGCCCTACTATTTGCAGTAGGGACAATGGGAGCGTTCGCTCAAACGACAACAGTTGAACCTACAGAAGGTTCTATAGTAGAGGCAACCACAGGGTACCCTGTAAAATTTAACTTTACTAATTTTTTAGCACTAGGTACTTTTAAATTAGAGCTCACATCATTTCCTGATGGAGCAAATACTACTGGTTTTACACAAGAGAAACCAATTATTAGTCTATTATCAGCAGATTTACTAGGTGCTTTTGATGAAATTACTCCAACAGTTTCCGGAGATTATGTTTTTACCTTAAAAAAAAGAAGTGGTGTTCCAGGATTCTTTAGTTATTCAAATATAATAGACTCTTTTACGCTACAAATGACAGATGAAACACTTTCTAATAAAAAGGTAGAAAACTCATCAGAGTTTTCAGCTACTTGTAATGCGGGGATTTTAACAATTACCAATGCCAGTGAAGCTACTGGAGTTTCTATTCTAAGTATTTCTGGAGTTATGGTATATAGTGCAAGCAAAGCAGAAAGTAGTATAGATGTAAGTTCTTTGGCTAGCGGTATCTACGTATTGGTAGTGGAACAAGGAGGGGCTAGAATCACTAAAAAGTTCATCAAAAACTAATTCAAATTAAGAAAATTTAATAAAAGAAATTATAAACAATTTCTCAATTTCAAAAAAAACACCTAATACTCATTAGGTGTTTTTTTATTTAGAACCATTTTCTAAGTTTATTTTTAGTTTTAAAGCCAATCCGTTTTGTACTTCTTGTTTAACTAGGTTGGGGATGTTGATGTTGTAGTCGTTAGGACTTAAACGATAGCTAATTTGTAAAGTATAGTTTCCGTTGTAGTTATTAAAAAATCCTCCTTTAAAGGTGATGATTTGTGCTGCACCATTCATATTAACATAACTTTTAAAACGAACATCAGTATTAGCGTTTTTAAAAAGACTACCGTTAAAAAATGATTTGTTTTGGAGATGTAAAAAATTACTAATTTGTTGGACAGGAATAATACGGTCTAGTTGGTTTAAATTAAAAGAATAATGATATCCTTTGATAAAAGGAGAAGAGGTAATAGATCTTTTGATTGCTTCTAAATCATTAATATCCTTCCTTTTTTGTTGTTTAGGTTTTATGAAGTTTAGGTTTTCATTTTTGAATAGTGTAGTGCTATCTCTATTGTCTACTTGAGCAATTAAAGATTGGTAACAAAAGATGAGGAGTAATATTGGAATATAATAAGTCCATTTTGAAAATATATAAGGAGTAATCATATGATGTTCATTTTTAATTGAACTTATTAGTACTTATAATTAAGATAATGATTTTTTACCTAAGGATAAAATACCAAATAAGGGGCCAATAGCCAATGATATAAATATATACTCAATATTTATAAAATTTAATAAATAATTAAAAAGATAAATACTTACAATGGTGATAAAAAAACCAATACTAGTAGACAAAGTTAAAGCAGTACCATTATAGTTTTCAAGACTGTTTTTGTTGATTAAAGTTGATAATAATGGAGAATCTGCCACTACACTTATTCCCCAAATCAATAAGTATATCATAAACAAATAGGAGGGAAGAAAGAAACTTAAAGGGCATAATAAACAACAAAGGGTAGAAATAGCAAGAGCTATTTTAGTGATTTTATAAGTTTCTTTTTTTATGGCAATTTTTCCAGCGATCACACAACCAATGGTTCCGCTACTAATTACTATAAACGTCCATAAAGAATTATTTATATTAAGGTTATGATGGGTTTTATAAGCAATAATTAATAAAGGCACAAAAGCCCAAAAAGTATAGAGTTCCCACATATGACCAAAATATCCGTAGCAAGCAGCTTTAAATTTTTTGTTTTTGAATAATAAGGGAATGATGTTTAGATTAATTTTTTGAATATTTTCTTTAGGAGGAGTGTTTAAAAACATCATTAAAATACCACCTAAAACAGCTAGAGCAGAACTCGTTAAAATAACTGTAGTCCAAGGTAGGTTTACGTTAAAACTAGCCGTGAAATAAGGAAATGCAGTTCCTAAAACCAAGGCTCCTACCAAAACTCCTAAAGCATTGCTTACTGTTTTTGGAAAAAAGTGAGCAGCTATTTTCATTCCTACAGGATAAACTCCCGCCAAGAAAAAACCAGTACCAAATTTGCATAAAAAAACAAAAGTAAAATTTAAATCAGGCCATAAAATAGCACTGTTTATTAAAGCTGCAAGAACAATACTGATGCTAAAAATTCTATTGGCATAAAACCTATCAGCAATGTTTAACAATGCATAAAATAAGCTTCCAATAATAAAGCCTAGTTGTGTTGCAATGGTAAGGTTTGCAAGTAAATTGTTGCTTTCTAAATGATGAGCATTTGCTATTTCGGGTAAAATAGCATTGCTGCTAAACCACAAAGAAGTTCCAAAAAACTGACTCAAAACAATCAGTGTTAAGACTAAGGTTTTATTCATAAAAACAAAGTTATTACAATAGAGTCGGTAAACTGTGAATATCTTTCTTCTAAACTAGTAAAAGTTTCTTTTATATTTGTTTTTCTTTGGCAATAAGGCTTATGTAATGTTTTATAAGTAGTTGTCATTTTGTCTAGAATAATCAGCATAAATAATATTCATGAAAGTTTGTATTGCCGAAAAACCAAGTGTTGCCAAAGAAATAGCTGCTGTATTAGGAGCGAACGTTCGTTGTGATGGGTATTTTGAAGGAAATGGCTATCAGGTTACTTGGACTTTTGGACACTTATGTGGATTGTATGCCCCACATGAATATAAACCTCATTGGAAAAGTTGGAACTTAGATACTTTACCCATGCTTCCAGATCGTTTTGAAGTAAAGGTGATGGAAGACAAAGGAGTGCAAAAACAATTTAGAACCATAAAGTTTTTATTTGACAAAGCAGATGTGGTTATTAATTGTGGCGATGCCGGTCAAGAAGGAGAACTGATTCAGCGTTGGGTAATTAATCAAGCAGGGTATAAAGGAAAGGTAGAACGTTTGTGGATTTCTTCTTTAACAACCGAAGCTATTAAAGAAGGTTTTGAAAAGTTAATTCCTGCCGAAAAATATGATAATTTATATTATGCGGGAAGCTCCAGAGCCATTGGAGATTGGTTGTTGGGAATGAATGCTACCCGTTTATACACTTTAAAATACGGTAGAGATAGACAGGTTCTTTCTGTAGGGCGAGTACAAACTCCAACTTTGGCTATGGTCGTTAAAAGGTTTTTAGAAATACAAAACTTTAAGCCGCAACCATATTGGGAAATTCAGACTACTTACAGAGATACTGTTTTTAATAATGAACAAGGGCGTTACCTAAAAAAAGAGGATGGTGAACAAACCATGGAGCTGATTAAGGAAAAGCCTTTAGAAATTATTTCTGTAGAAAAAAAGAAAGGAAAAGAATATGCTCCTAAATTATTCGATTTAACTGGTTTACAGGTATACTGTAATCAAAAATTTGGATTTACTGCCGATGAAACTTTAAAACTAACACAAGGTTTATACGAACAAAAAGTTGTGACTTATCCTCGTGTTGATACCACTTTTTTACCAAATGATGTGTATCCAAAAGTAAGAGGGATTTTATCTAAATTAACCAAATATGCTACTTTAACCGCTCCTGTATTGGCTGAGGCAAAAATTAAAAAATCTACAAAAGTATTTAACGATAAAAAAGTAACAGATCACCATGCAATTATTCCTACTGGAATAGAAATTCCGTTACACGCCAATGCCCAAAAGGTATATGATATTATTACCCGTAGGTTTATTGCTGTTTTTTATCCAGATAGTAATGTGTCAAACACTACCGTTTTGGCAGAGGTTGCCAAAATAGGGTTTAAAACAACAGGAAAAGAAGTTTTATCCGAAGGTTGGCGAGTGGTGTTTAAGACTCCAGAACAAAACCAGGCTACGGCTAACAAAACGGAAGATGAGAATTTAATGCCAACTTTTGTTAAAGGAGAGTCAGGGCCTCATGATCCTTCTTTTTTAGAAAAGGAGACCAAACCACCTAAACAATATACAGAAGCTACTTTGTTACGTGCTATGGAAACTGCAGGTAAGCAAGTAAAAGATGATGAGTTAAGAGATTTAATGAAAGAAAATGGTATTGGTAGACCTTCAACCAGAGCAAGTATTATTGAAACCTTGTTTAAACGTAATTATATAGAGCGTAACAAAAAACAAATATTGCCAACATCAACAGGTATTCAATTGATTAGTACTATTCAGAACAGACTGTTAAAATCTGCGAGGTTAACAGGAGAATGGGAAAAACAATTAAAAGATATTGAAAGAGGAACTTATAATGCGGGTACTTTTATTAAAAATATGAAAAAGATGGTTGATGACTTGGTGGTAGAAGTTAGGCTATCCAATCATAAACCAATTGTTATAGATCCTGTTTCTAAAAAAGATGCAAGTCCAGCAAAAAAAGAGGTTAAAGGAGTTGTAGGAACTACTTGTCCTAAATGTAAAGATGGACATTTGTTAAAAGGAAGTAAGGCTTATGGGTGCAGTAAATACAATGAAAATTGTGATTTTGTATTGCCTTTTGATTTTAAAGGGAAAAAGATTTCTGACAATCAAATTTTAAGATTGATTAGCAAAGGGAGCACAGTAAACTTAAAAGGATTTAAAACAGAGGAGGGGACTGTAGATGGATCGATTATTTTTGATGATGCTTATAGGTTGAGTCTAAAAACAAAAAAAACACCTAAAGCAACAAAAGTACCTGAGGTACTCACTTGTCCTAAATGTAAAAAAGGTACAGTGTTAAAAGGAAGCAGTGCTTATGGCTGTTCCGAGTATAAATCTGGTTGTGATTTTAAAGTTGATTTTGCTACTATTAAAGAAAAAGCAGCAGGTAAAGAATTAACCAAAGCTTTGGTATGGGAGATCTTGAATGCTTAGTGTTTTATATAAGATAGGTTTAATACTAAAATAAAAAATGATATTTTAGAGATTGAAAAATTAAAAATGTTTAAGAGTGATAATTATAGAGTTCCAGAATGAAAAACAAGATTAAAAATTTTTTAAAAGATAAATTTCTAATATTAAAAATTAGAAATAGGCTTTCACCTACTGTTCAAATAGAACAACGTAAATTATATCTTAAATATAGAGAATTATTAAAAAAGAAGGAATTACCATCAGTTTCAGAAACTGGATATAGAGTGTTTTCGCAATTTGAAGAAGATGGAAAACTTTTATTTGTTTTTTCTGTTATTGGAATGAAAAACAAGACGTTTGTAGAAATTGGTTCAGATGATGGTGTAAATAGTAATTCTGCTAATTTATATTTTAATTTTGCTTGGAGAGGATTGTTTATTGATGGGAATTCTAATAGTATCAAAAGGGGAGAGAGATTTTTTAATAAATACCCACACTCTTGGTTTTATAAGCCTAAGTTTAAATGTACAAAAGTAACTAGAGAAAATGTTAATGAACTGATTCATGAAGCTGGTTTTCAGGGTGAAATAGGTTTGTTGTCTATTGATATTGATGGAAATGATTATTGGGTTTGGGATGCAATAGATACAATTTCTCCTGAAGTTGTAATTATAGAAACACACGTAGAGTTTGGCTTAAACGACATTGTTGTTCCTTATGATCCTAACTATTTTTACCCAGGAAAACACCCTGTGTATCATGGGGCATCTCCTGTTGCAATGAATAAACTGGCAAATAAAAAAGGGTATAGATTAGTTGGAGCTAATGAATTGGGATTTAATTTTATTTTTGTTAAAAATGGATTGGCAGACGACATGTTACCTGAGGTAACAGTTGAGTCTTTATTAACACATCCTTCTGTTCAAGAGGGATATAAAACTTTTGAACCTATAAAGGATTGGGTATATGATACACCTCTGTAGTTAACCAAGCTGGGTTATTAGAGTTTTTTATATCGTATTAATTTAATGATATCTAGGGTTCTAATTTTATAAATTATTAAAATTAGAAAGAGACAATAACAGAAAGGAACTTACTTTGAAGTTAATAGACTTATGTTGCTGAATTAATAGGTAAAGCTTTGGTGTGGGAGATATTGAATGCTTAGGATAAAGTTTTAATACCTTCTCACATGTGCATAAGCAGATTTTGTCTTTTTGTAATAATTGTAGTTTAATTTATAAACAAAAAATCCTGAGGTAAGGATTAATAAATCAAGGATAAAATAATCAAAACTAAGTAAGTGGTTTTTTAATACATCTGTAAAAAAGAAAATTAAAATCACTTGTCCTAAAGCCCATAAACTAGTAATCGTAATGATAAGGTTTTTACTTGGTTTTTTGGATTTGTACAGTTTGTTTCTCATATAGAATTATCATCTAAAATATAAATTGGACTACAATGTAAGCATAGGTTTTTTTTGTGCAAAAAAAATCAACCACTTTTTAGTATAAATACCTAGTAATTTTGTGAAATACGTATTTTAAATGATAAATGTTATGGAAGCTACAGGCTTTTTATATATTCTTTAGTTATTAATTAACCCTAGCCATAATATCTGTAATCTTAATATTGTTAACTGGGTTTACTCTGGTTAAGGTAAAGTTTCCAAAATCATCAAAATTACCTGTTCCACTCATAGGGCCAGCCTCTAAAATATATTGGTCGTTATTGCTTTCTTTTTTTAAGGTTCCAATAGATTCTTGATTTACCAATACATTATATTCATCTTTAACAGCAGTTTCTACAAAAGTGTATTTTGTGTTTTTAAATTCAAGAATAAACGATGCTTTAGCAGAAGTAGGTTCGTTTTTATCAACAGTTTTTTGAGCTGTTAAGTTTTGTCCGGTATATTTATGGTTTTGAATGTTTGGGTCTTTTAAAGTTTCTCTTAAAGCTTCGTAGTAAGCAAGTTTAAACTCTTTAGTTCTACTAACTCCTTCTATTGAGGTGTATACATTATTACCATAGCAATCTGTAAAAGTTAAGACTGTTTTGGTACTTAAGAATCCAGACTTATCGGCATTTAAGGATAAGATTTCGCATGGTTTTACATCATCAGGATAATTTTCTCCTTGTATAAAAGATACAAAATCATATTTGTTTAAGTAATCTCTTAATATGCTATTGATTTGATATTGATTAGGTGATTTTTGTAGTGAAAGTTGTTTAGGAATAGATACATACTTGTATTGGTCTAGCTTGTTTTGACTAAAAGCGGTTAAAGAAAAAAGACTAATAAAAAGTAGTGGGATAAAGGTTTTGACTTGATTCATAATTCTTATTTTGTTTTTTACAGGTACAATAATAATGCCTAATACGATGCTTAAATTTACTCTTTTTTTGATAGGTTGCGTTAGGGATTGAGAGCTTTGTTTGAGCTCCTTGTAGTGTAACGAAAAGAGCGAGTAGCGAAAGCCCGACCCAAAGGGGAACGCCCAATTACTTACCTGTTGTAATAATTCTTTTAATTATTTTTTGAATTCCTGGACTAAGCGTTTCTAAATATTGATTTTGAGAAATAAAGGTTAATTCGCCATTTAGTTCAGGGTATTTTTGACAGGTTTTATGGATGAATTTAAAAGCGAGATACCTTACCGCTGGTGCTTTGTTTAGGTTTTCCCATATAGACATGCAAAGATCAAACAGAATTCCTTCCTGGTCATCATCTAGCGTTATTTTGTCTAAAATTTTTAAAATTTCTCTTTGATGCCCATCTTTTTGTTTGGGTAAAATCTTTATAAAATCTGAGGTGTAAGGTAAAATACGAGCATCGTTTTTATAGGTACAATGACTTAAAATCCATGTAGCTCTCCAAGCTTGAGGTTGCTTTTGACTTAGGGCAACTTGTATGGCGGCGCTGTGAACTTCTGTTTGCTCTTGAAACAATTGAATTAAAAAATCCTTGTCTAAACGTGTAGAGAGTATGTTATCTAGATTTAAGTTATTCATGTAAAGTAAATGCTAAATGGTCGAATTCTTTACCATTGGCAATGATGGCAATTTTATGAATTCCAAAATGATATTTTCTGGTGGAAATAGGTTTAAAATGTTGCTTTCTTTTGATGTTGTTAATGCTGTATGGAGGGTATTTTTTCTCACTAATTTTAAATATTTTTTTAGACAAGCTACCATTTTGTTTAAGGTAATATACAGCGTATTCTAAGCGAATTAAAGTTAAGGTATTGCAGTTGTTTACTATGTTAAAAGAAAAATGTAAATAGTCTCCAAGTTGAATATTGGTTGTGTTTAGTTTTACATTTTGAACATCAATTTGGTTGGTGTTTCCAAAACCAAAAGCCTGCATTATTCTTGGTTCTGCTTGTTTTAATAAGTTTCTATTGGCATGTTTTAAGGTCCAATCTGATTTTTCTGTTTCCCCAATGTGTTTTTGTGTAAAATCAATAAGAATTTCTGGGTGATCTTTTGCAATATCATTTAAATTATTGGCTACACTTTTACGAACATATAGTTCCTCATCATTAATTAAATTTTCTAAAATGGGAAGAATAATTCTAGGGTCTTTTTTAAAATCTGGCAAAGCCATTGCCCAAGGTAAACGCGGTCTACAACCTTCGCTAGCCAACCTGCGTATGTGATGATTAGGATGAAAAGACCATTCTAACATTTTAGCCATTACATATTTAGGATGTACTATAATAAAAGGTCTAATGGCAAGTTCGCAAGTAATAAACGGGGTAATAATTTCAAAACTGGTTACACTTTCTACCAAATAATTTTGACCGTACATTTCTATATAATCTGGTAGGAACAAATATTCGTAACCTCCAGAAATTTGATGTTTTTTTAGTATTGGAATTAAAGACTTTATTTCATTAACAGCCATTTCAAAATTTGGATGTAGATGACTATGTAATGTTTTAGCAATATGATGCATTCTATCTTTTAGCTCCATTAATTCCCATTCAGGAATAAAAATAGCAGCTAAAAACAAGTCTTTGTCAAGCTTAGGTTTAACTTCTTTTAATGCGTTTAAAAAAGCATTAAAAAACTGTTGATGGTATGCGTTTTTTAGAGGTTCCATATTCGACTTAAATTTAAAGAAAGCAAATTAAAATGCTATGGATTCAATTCTATATTTTTGTTAAATGCAATCACTCTTAATTATTGGTTATGTTTGGCCAGAACCTACAGCAACAGCTGCGGGTAGCAGAATGTTACAAATTATAGAACAATTTAAATTGTTAGGCTATACAATTACTTTTGCTAGTCCAGCACAAAAACCAACCACTGCATTTAATTTAAGTAGTATTAATGTTACAGCAGAAACAATTTTATTAAACGATGTTTCTTTTGATACGTTTATCAAACAATTAAATCCTAATGTAGTATTGTTTGATAGGTTTATGATGGAAGAACAATTTGGTTGGAGAGTAGCCGAGATTTGTCCTGATGTTATTAGAATACTAGATTCCGAAGATTTACATTTTTTAAGAAAAGCAAGACACGAAGCTGTAAAAAAAGGTTGTGATTTGCCTAAAGGAATAATTCAGTCCGAAGAAGCCAAAAGAGAAATTGCGAGTATTTATAGATGTGATGTAACCTTAACTATTTCTGATTTTGAAATGAGTTATTTAAAAGAGGTTTATCAGATTCCTGAAAAATTATTGTGGTACTTACCATTTTTAGTTGAAATTGATAACTCACTTAAACCTACATTTAAAGAAAGACAAGATTTTTTGTTTATCGGTAATTTTATTCATGCCCCTAACTGGGATGCCGTTTTACAATTAAAACAGGCACTTTGGCCAGCCATAAAAAAACAAATTCCTAAAGCACAATTGCATATTTATGGTGGTTATCCTACAGATAAAGTTTTTCAATTACATAGTGTAAAAGATAGGTTTTTAGTTCATGGTAGAGCAAATGAGGTGAAAGAGGTAATGCAACAAGTTAGAGTTTGTTTGGCTCCTATGCGATTTGGTGCCGGGTTAAAAGGAAAATTAATTGATGCCATGCAAAATGATACTCCTTTTGTGACTTCAAACATTGGGGCAGAAGGGATGTTTGGTGATTTAGAGTTGGAAAACGGAGTGGCCAACAATGATGCTGATTTTGTTGCGAAAGCAGTTCGTTTATATTCAGATGAAAAATTATGGAAAACGGCAAGTCATCAAGGAAAGTTGGTTTTAAAAACTAGATTTGATAAAATGATTTTTCAGAAAGAGTTTGGTGGAAAACTAAATGATTTAAACCTCAATTTGAAAAAATATAGAACAGAAAATTTTACTGGAAGCATGTTACAACATCACACTTTAAAAAGTTCTATGTATTTGTCTAAGTGGATTGCAGAGAAAAATAAATCTTAGGTTCTCGATGCGCTATCGCTACTCGAACTGACAATGTTCTCGATGCGCTATCGCTATTCTAACAGACTATTTTTTTTGATATCTTATGGTAGCTTGAACTAATAAAGAAGGAAAAAATAATGAGTAATTAAGATCAGTTATAGCGTTTAAAATTTATAACTAAATTGAATACTTCCGTATCGGGTAATTTTAGTTTTCATTTCTTTTGCTGTTCTTGTTTTAAAAATAATGTGATAACTAAAATTAATGTGCTTTAAATTCCAATAAAACCCAAAATCATTTTGCCAAGTCCAAGGTTCTAAATGGAATTCTTTTTGCGATAAATTTTTATCTAAGTCTCCTGTAATGGTATAATCTTGAATTTGATAAGTTGCAAAGGATTTGATACCAAAAAAACTTTCTTTTATCCACGATTCTTGATTAGTTTGTAAAGCAGTACCAAAAAAGGAGCTGTTAGAAATAGGAGCTAAGATTGTTTTTAAAAAATTATATCTAAGAGTTAATCCGCTAGAAATATTTGTAAAAATAGAGTTTAAAGTAGCTTTGTTTGTCCAAGAGACGGCGAAAGGAAAATCTTCTTTATAAAAAAGGTTACGAGTGTAGTTGGCAAATAATCCAATGGCATATTTTTCTTTTACTTGTGTTTCCCAACCTTCAGAAGGTTCTATATTGTAAAAGGTATGGATAAAGTTCTGAGCTGCCTCAGCACCAGATTTTGTATTGGTTACTCCTGTACTGGCTCCTAATTTTAAAATATGTTTTGGGTTGATGAGTTGTTCGGAATAATTAAAGTACAAATATCCCGCATAAGGTCTTTCTTGTAAATAGACTATTGTAATATCACTTTCTTGTGGGTTGTAAATATTTTGGCCTATGGAAAATTGTCTGATTTTTTTATCAAAAAATTGATAATTTGTATTGGATACTTTTTTATAAAAAAGCTCTAAACCATTGGTGTAATATTCATCTAAATATATAGAAACGTAAAGGTCATTATCGGTAATAAGTCCTATTTCGTGATAGACTTGTGCGTGGAGCTTTGTCCCACACAGATAGAAACTAATAAATAGCAAAAAGAGTATTTTATTAAAATTCATGAAAATCACCTCAAAAGTTGGCTAAAAGTACAATTATTAGGCTTATTAAACTATGTTAAAAGCAGTGGAATATGTATATTTACTCGTCATAAAGATAAAAAATCCCCAAATATATGAATGAAAAAGAAATGCTAACTGCTGAAGATTTGGCTTCGGTAAAGACCAAGTCGGAATTGGTGCGCAAATTAGATGAGAAAGGGACAGATGTTTCTGATATTTTAAACAAGATAAAATACGAAGAAGAACTTAAATCATTACAAATAGAACTAGTAAAATTTCAGCAGTGGGTTAAGAAAAATAACAAACGTGTTGCGATTATTTTTGAAGGAAGAGATGCTGCCGGAAAAGGAGGGTCTATTCGTAGATTTATGGAGCATTTAAACCCTAGATCTTCTCGTTTGGTCGCTTTAAACAAACCTACTGATATAGAAAAAGGACAATGGTATTTTATGAGATACATCAAGGAACTACCCAATCCTGGAGAAATTGTTTTTTTTGATCGTAGTTGGTATAACAGAGCCGTTGTAGAACCTGTTATGGGCTTTTGCACAGATGAGCAATACAATACTTTTATGGCTCAAGTTCCAGAATTTGAGCATATGTTATATGAAGACGGTTTGATTATTATTAAATTTTGGTTGTCCATTTCTAAAAATGAACAATTAGCTCGTTTTAATTCTAGACAAGAAAACCCATTAAAAAGATGGAAGTTTAGTCCGGTAGATAAAAAAGGACAAGAGTTGTGGGGAAGATACACAACTTATAAAGAGCATATGTTTAGTAAAACACATACAACTTATAGCCCTTGGGTAATTGTTAGGACCAACGATAAACAAGAAGCAAGATTAGAAAGTATTAGATATGTTTTATCTAAGTTTGATTATGAAGGGAAAGATGAAGCAGTTGCAAATTTATTTCCAGACCCTAACGTGGTGATGCATTATTTTAGATCATCCTACCAAATAGACTAAGCTATGGAGCAGATTACACCTAGAGATATAAAAAACTTAAACACCAAAAAAGGACTTCAAGCTTTGTTATCAGACAAAGAAGTAAATGTTCAAAAAGCGGTAAGAAGTATTAATTATATAAAATCGTTAAAAAGACTTCAAAAAGAATTGATTAAAATGCACGAAGAGGTAATAGAAAAAAACCAACGTGTAATTGTTGTTTTTGAAGGAAGAGATGCTGCCGGAAAAGGGGGAGCTATTCGTAGAATGACAGAGCGTATCAATCCTCGTCATTTTAGAATTGTAGCCTTGCCTAAACCTACTGATGAAGAACGCTCTCAATGGTATTTTCAAAGATATATTAGCAAGTTTCCAAAAGCTGGAGAGATTGTTTTTTTTGACCGTAGTTGGTACAACAGAGCAGTTGTAGAACCTGTAAATGGTTTTTGTACACAAGAGGAGTACGTTCGTTTTATGAACAATGTAAACGATTTTGAACGTATGATAACTTCTTCGGGTATTAAACTGGTAAAAATATACATGTCCATTACTAAAGATGAACAAGCCAAACGTTTTGAAGAGATCAAAAACAATCCTTTAAAACAATGGAAAATTACTCCTGTAGATGAAAAAGCTCAGGAACTTTGGGATGAGTACACCAAGTATAAAAATGTAATGTTTACCAATACCAATACAGATTATGCTCCTTGGAAAATTATTAAAGCCAACAGAAAAACTTTTGCAAGGGTAAATGCTATTAAGTATTTGCTATCAAAAATACCTTACGATAAGAACAGAGAAGTATAAAATATGGATGATTCTGAATATGAAAAAATATCTAAAAAGAAACCTACTTATCCCATTCAGCCTTTTTTAAGTAAGTACTTATCAGATTATAACAGAAATGCTTTGATTCCTGTTTTTTATGATGACTTACTTCGTTTTTCTGGGGCGATAGAAGTATATGATGAAAGTGGAGAAGACACACTTTGGGTAAGAGTATATTATCCTGAGCATGAAAGAACAACTATAGACAAAGATTTAAAAAAAGTCTATTCTATTTTACACGGCGATGGTTCTGATACTTCTGTTCCTTTTTTAAATATTGATGCAGTTGATTATTGTACGTTTGGTAATTCCAAGCCTTTTAGAATTAAGGTAAGAAATATCTTAAACGATAATTATACTTATATGTATGTTAAAAAGGCAGATGCTTCTAGGGTTTATGGTTTAGAGTTAGAGCATTTGTTATCGCCAAATAGAATTAACTTTTTGGTGTATAAGGAAACTTTAATAGAAGATCATATTTCTGGAATTCCTGGAGATACTTTTATAGAGTCTGGTTTAGATTCATGTTCAATTAGAACCCAAAAACAAATTGCAAAAGAATTTGTAAAGTTTAACGAACGTTGTATTGTTCGTTTATTAGGAGATATGAGGGCTTATAATTATGTAATTGTACCTACTCACGATTTTGATCAGGTACGATATAGAATTAGAGCCATAGATTTTGATCAGCAATGTTATGAAGGTCGTTTAAGAGTGTACATGCCTCAGTTTTTAAAAGAGAACAATCAGTATGTACAAATGGTGCATAATAATTTACAGCCAGAATCTATAGAGCAATACAAACAAGAAGAAAGGTCTACTATAGCTAAAAGAATTTTACTAGGTAAAAAGAGAATTAGAGAGTTGATAAATTGTATGTTAGAAGATAGAATTTCTTCTGATGAAAAAATTATTCAATTAAAAAAAGATCTTTTTGATTATACCAAAGATGCTGCTTTTAAAAAGTGTAATTGTATGGGTGAAATTTTAGAAACAGCCTTTAAATATGTGATTAGGCACTACCAAGATGTCAACAGTCTTAAAGATATAAAATATTAAGCATAAAAAAACTCCATGAGCGAATCATGGAGTTTTTTTATTTTGAGTACTAAAAAATTAACTAATTCTCTCTAACAAGGCCATGTAGAAACCATCGTAACCAGAAACAGAAGCCAATATTTTTTTATCTTTTATCAATTTAAAATTGTCGTTTTTTTCTAAAAACTTAGCTACTTGCTCTTGGTTTTCAGAAGGTAAGATAGAACAGGTAGCATAAACTACTTTACCACCTACTTTTGCAATTTTGGCATAACGCTCTAAAATATCAGACTGAATTGCTTTGATATTATCAATAAATTCAGGTTGTAATTTCCACTTACTATCAGGGTTACGTTTTAAAACTCCTAGTCCAGAACAAGGAGCATCAATTAAAACTCTATCTGCTGTATTGTATAGTTTTTTAATGGTTTTTGTCGATTCAATTTTCTTGGTAGTAATGTTAAATGCTCCGGCACGTTTTGCACGTTTTTTTAACTCAACCAATTTACCTCCATAAATATCTGTTGCAATAATAGAACCTTTGTTTTCCATTAAAGCCGCAATATGTAAGGTTTTTCCTCCAGCTCCTGCACAAGTATCTACTACTCGCATTCCTGGTTGAACATCTAAAAATTCAGCCACCAATTGAGACGAAGCATCTTGCATTTCGAACATTCCACTTTTAAAAGCTTGGGTTACAAATACATTTTTACGCTCGTCTAATTCTAATGCAGAAGGATATCCTTTTATAGGTTTGGTAATAATATCATCTTTAGATAATAAATCGTGCAATTGTTTTTTAGTCGCTCTTAAGGTATTTACTCTTAAAATAGCAGAAGCTGGAATGTTTTGAGCTTTTAACTCAGCAGTCCATTTCTTTTCTCCTAATTCTTTTAAACACAATTCATCCATCCAATCTGGAATAGATTGAGAAATGGCTCTGTTGTTTTGCAATTCATCAAACTTTCCTTTAATTCTTCTTACAGGAGTTTCTTCAAAGTATTTCCAATCAGGTAAATCAATACCACGTAGTACCGCCCACACTGCAAAAACTTTCCATAAATTTTCTCTAGAGTAGTGGTCTTTGGTTCCAGCAATTTCGTTGTATAAACGTTTCCATCTTACAATTTCATAAATGGTTTCGGCAACAAATTTTCTATCTCTGGCTCCCCAACGAAGGTCTTTTTTTAGGGCTTTTTGTACTACTTTATCAGCGTATTCTTTTTCGTTAAAAATCTCTTGAAGTGAGTCTATAACCGTAAATACTAAATTTCTATGAAGTCTCATGTATGGTAAACTATTTAGCGGCAAAGTTACGTGTTTTTTACCTAGTGCATCAAAGAAATTTAATTTCTGTTTGTAAAGTCTATAATTTTAACTTCACGTCTTTTTTCTTTGATATAAAATGCCGTGTAAACACTGTTTTGTGTGTTTTTTAAGGTGATAGGAATGTTGTTTCTCATCAATCTTAAATTACCATCTAGAATACTTTCATCAAGAGTAAGGGTATAGGTTCCGTTAGCCAAATAGAATTCAAAATGACCATCTTTATCAGTAAGTGTTTCAAAAGTTTTATCTCTTCCTTCTACGGTTTTACCAGATGCAGTAATTTTAATTCTAGATAAATCTGTTTTTTTGTTTTCGGCATTGGCAATTTCTTGACGATCTAAAATTACATCACCCACTAATTTTACACCTCTTGAAAAAGGAATGTAAATGGTTTTTTCTTTAAACTCCACCGGTGATTCCGTATTGATGTTTGGAAACCAACCATTAATTTCTTCCAATGGAATAATATCTACTTTATAAGCACCTTTAAATATTTTTTTAACACTAGCTTCTCCGTTAGGGTCGGTAATTACTTCGTGCTCTCCTACTTTTATTACTACATTGTTTATAGGGGTTTCACTACGTTCTTTAACTCCATTTCCGTTTAAATCATAAAAAGCAATAAAGTTTAAGTCTGTTTTTTTATTCTTTAAGAAAGGAACAGGAATTCCGAACTCTTTTCTTAATCCAAAACTAATATTAAATGTCAATTGACTAATACTTCTATCTTGAATAGGAGGTAGTGATAAACCCTGTGAGTTTAGTGAAGTAACTTGATAAGTACTAGAGCTATAATTTAAATTAGCTTGTAGGTTGTATCTAAAACCATGCTTAGCAAAAAAGAATATATTGTTATATAAACCAGCGCTGCTTTTAGAACTTAGGTTAGAGTAGTTGTAAATAAGACTATTTTCCATGACCAAACGTTTATTTTTAAAAGTGTATTGGTTTTGAATAGAACTTCTAAAATTTTGAGGTGTTACGAATGCGCTAGGATTTAATGCTGAGCTTAATGAGTTTGTACCATAAAAATATCTATTAGAAAATGTCCATGTTTTATAGCGTAAAAACGATGACAGTTCTAAATTAAAATAATTTGGAGCAAAAGGTTCTGTGGTTTTATTATATCCTGCCCTTATGTAAGTTGAGGATAAGAAATTATGATTATAGTTTGAGGTTGAATGTCTTAATGAAGCCCCTCTTTCATATCTAGGAGTGTTGTAGGTGTTATAGTAATGGTAGTATCCTCCAACTTGAATATTATTGTTTCTGATATGTTGAGATAAGGCTATATTATTGGTGATTATTTTCTGATAAGTAATTAGGTCATCCGTAATCGTACTATAATTTTCGTATTGCTGTAAAGAGTTGGTTACAACAGTTTCCAATCTTTTATTGATGGTAAATGAAGACCTATGATTGATTAATGTTCTTACGTAATTACTGTTCCCATATCCTTTTGTATTGGTTCTGTAACTAATAAATGGTTTCCATTTTTTATTAAATAAATGCGAGGAATAGTTTGCTCCATATACATAACCTGTCTTATTTGCATTAGGGTTATTATTATTTGTTTGAGAAGAATATGAACCTAAAAATGAAAACCTATGTTTTTTAAAAAGTTGAAAATGAGGTTGAACATAGGCAATGTTCGTAATTCTATCATAAGCTTCGTTAATATTTCTACCTACACCAAATTTTGAGGCAAATAGGTTTCTAAAATTAAATCGATACTCACCACCGTAGCTTTCATTTCTTTTTTGTTGATGGAAAAAAGTATTAGGCCTTATGTAAAAGGCACTTACTCCATGAGAAGGAGTTGCTTGATATGATGCTCTTGCACCATAACCTGAGGCTTGTAAACCAAATACATTTCCGCTAATTTGTCCAACTTCAATAGATTTTCTATCATCAAAATACCCTACATACCAAGGAGCGTTTTTAATAACATCATTGGTTAATATATTGCTAGCATAGCTAAATTGAGTTGAATAAGCTATTTGAGAAGTAGGAGATAATTCTTTACTTCCTCTTAAATTTAAAGTGGCATAAGACCTATTGTGTAGTATGTTTTGCACATTTAAATCTACAATTAAAGGCAAAGTACTGTATCCATATTTATCAGCTACAATTTGGTTAGGCACTTTAACAAAGGAAACTTTGCTGTTTCTTGTAACGCTGTTTCCACTTATATATCTAGGCTCTTTTGTTTGAATAAAGACATCATGACTAATTCTTTTTTCAGATTTATCGGGGTCATAACTGTTTACCGAAATTTGTTTTTGATTTCTTTCTTCCTTTTTAATTATTTCTACCAAAAGTTTTTTAGAACTACTTTCTTTGGGTTTTAAAGTGATGGTTTCCGAAGTTTCAATAGGTTCTTGTAGGGTGTCTTTAATTAGGATATTGTTTTTGGGGGTTTTGTATTGAATGTAGATATCCTGATCGTGATTTCCTGTGTTGGTAATGCTGTATTTAAAACGGGTATTGGTTTCACCGTTTTTTAAATATTGCGTTTGTTTATCTGTTTGTATAGTCCACCCATTTTTTCGGATGGCCTCTACGGTAAAGTAATCGTTGGCTAATTGACTCCCGTTTAAATCAACCACAAATAAATTGATATTGGTTTCGCTAATGGTATTCTGCCCTTTGGTTGGAATTAGAATAATAGGAACTGAGATTGTATCTTTTGGGGTAACACGATGAATTTCTCTAGGATTTATAATTGGAGTCCATCCTTTTGGGGTTAAAATGTCTAAATAAAAAGCAGTTGCACTAGAAGGGTTTCTGTTAAAGACTTGCAGTACATTGGTTACAATTTCTCCTTTTTTTATTTTAATTTTTTTCTTTAATAATCTTGTTCCTAAAAATTGGCCACTGTTACTAAAGTAAAAAGTATCTTCTTCTTCTGTTTTATCTTTTTCTTGAGCAGAAACAGATAAACAAGAAAATACAAACATCATAAAAGTAATCAGTTGTATTTTTTTGAGTATAAATTGAATATGTAAGAAGATGTAATTTTTCAATTTAAATTTTTTCCTGTAAGTGGAAAGTAAAGTTTAGTTGGAACATACCAGGGTTTGCACTAAAGCCTGGTTTAATTCTAAAGTCAACAATAAAGTTGAATTCGTTGTAGTTTGTCATGTAATCACCTGGAAAATTGGCATTGCTATCACAACCAGCAGTTTCTGTTGTTTTGGGCAATAATTCCGAAATGATTTCTATCACATCTGTTCTATCTGTAAAAGAAACAAAGGCATTATTAATTGGAGAGGTTTCACAAGCGTTTCTAACTCTAATTTCTAATATATTAATTAAAGGATTTGTAGCATTTCCAGCCCCATATTTAGTGAGTTCTTCCCATTGATTTATAGGAGTTCCTGCAGCCGAATTGTTGTCAACTTGAATGTTTAAAAACCACTGACAAAGTGGGTCTGGTAATAAAACTTTGTTTTCTACAATTACCTTTAAACGAGCCACATTGTTAAAGGTGATTCCTGCATTGTATTTTGAAAAAGTATCAAATGTAAAAAACTGATTAGTAGGTTCTTTATCTACCAACTCAACCCTTCCGCAATGCACTTGTGCAAAAGAAATAATAGAGCCTAAAACCAAAAAAAAGAAGAGCTGTGTTTTTAACATGGAGGTAAATATAGAAACGTATAAAAGGATAGATGTTAGAACATCTATCCTTTTCAATTTTATTAATATATGAATATATTTTATTGGTCTTCTAATAATACATATTGTACATACATTGTGTAAACTCCTGGTTCTGCATAAGTACCAGCAGCTAAAGCTTCAGTATTGTTACCTGTTGCATCGTAAGCCATTGGGAAAGTAGCAGGTAAACCTGGTAAAATTCTGTAGTCAATATTGTAGTAGTAGTCAGAGCTTACTCCACTAGTTGCAGTCATATAACTACCTCCAGTCATAGAATCTGCACCACTTGCAGTGATTCCTGAATGACCAGCAATATATTTATGAGTAGGACCAGGGATTGCTCCACCACCTGCAGGATCTACATAAATACTGTTTGCACCACTTCCAGCAGGAGCAATATCAGGATCAGTAACACCTGTAGTAGGATCTGTAGCACCAGTTGTATATTGGTAAGTTGTAAATGGGCTACTGTAATCAGCATATGTAGCTCCACCAGCACTTGCAATTGAAGCTCCATTATTAGGACGAGACTGTCTTAATTCTAGTAAGCTTAATGGTAATAAATTAGTTGAGTTATTAGGTGTACCAGTACCGTAATCTACTTGTTGGTCCCAATAAGTAGCACCAAGGTTTCCTTGAGATCTAGCAATTGCATATAAATCCCAACTTACAGTAGAACTTACTTTTAATGTTGTTGCTGCATATTGTACAATACCAGCTTGATAGTCTAACACATCATCAAAAATAAATTGAATTTGATTAGCAGTTGTCATGTCTAATTGTAAAACAGGTTGTAAGTCCATAGTAACGGTTACATCCTTTTCATCAATTAACTGTGCTTGTGTTGATAGACCAGCTAGCATAGCTAATGTAAACACTCCTTTTGATAAGTTTAATAGGTTTTTCATAAAAAAGTTTAGGTTAAAAAATAAATATTTAAAAATTAATTCATTTCAAATTCTAGTTTAGCAGCTTGTATTTCAGGAGCATCTTCATAATCAAGTACTCCAATAGCAAGAAATTTTCCTGATTTATATTTTTTAGGGATTTCGTATTTAAAATCTCTAATCAATTCAGGTAAAATGGTAAATTTTTTCACAGGAAATCTCTCTTGAGTTCCAGTAGTTAAGTTTGTTAAATCTATATATGCAGAACAGTAAGCAATTCCATCTCCCTTGTTTTCTGCTTGGATAGAAATAGTTCTTTCTTCTTGTTTGAAGTTAATTAACTGAACATTTTTATTTTCAACCGTTGGAGGGTTTTGGTATGCAAATACACCAAACGCAAAAGTAGGGATGACTCCCATTCCTATAGTATTAGATCTTTTTTCGGAAATTTTTAAACTTTCTCTTGGTTTCTCTTGTTCAATCATTAAAATTTCCCAAGCAGCTTTGTTTCCGGCGTCACTATTAGGAACAGATACTGTAACGGTAATTTCTTTTTTTTCAAAAGGAGCTAAATCAACAAAGTTTGGAGAAACTGTAGTCCATTTAGAAAGGGAATATTTTCCTGTTCCAGGTTCTAAAAAGGTACTTTGTCCTTTAGAGTTCATTTCAAAATCTTTCATTCGAATTCTAAAACTATTAACAGATCTAGTATCGTTATTAATGGTGATTTTGTAGCTTTTAGTAGAACCAGGTATTTGAGTAAGGTGTAAGTGAGCTGGTGATACAGAGACTCCTGCTCCTTTACGGTCATTTAAAGCTTGAGAGAAAATATTTAAAGAAAAAAATAATGTAATTGCTGTAATAACAGTGGTAAATATTCTCATTTTTTGATTTTAAATAGTATACATTTCTGTTTTAGTTTTCCAAATGTATACTTTTTTTTATTTAAAACTCCTATGTTTATAGGGGCTTTGGACTGATTTAACAGATATTTATTATGTATGCATTGCTAGTTTGTTGTAAATCAATAGTCTAGTAGTTTTTTGTTGTTAAAAAAATCATTGTTTTTTTAACAAATGTTTAATGTTTAGGTATTTTTTATTCAGTTTTTAAAGATTGAATAGAGATTTCTTTTTTTGATAAAAATCAAAATATTAATTTATGATGAGTTTATTTAAGACCTTGTTTTAATATGTTAGATTTGTAAAAGATTATGTTTGATTTTGATACAAATATTACTTACTTAACAGGTATTGGACCTGCCAAGGCATTAATACTCCAAAAAGAAATGGGCGTATTTAATGCCAATCAATTATTAAACTTATTTCCCAATAGATATGTAGATAAATCTAAAATGTTTACTATTCGAGAGTTACAAGCAGGGAATACAGAAGTACAAATCAAGGGTGTTGTTACAGAGTTAAAAGAAGTTAAGCAAAAAAGAGGTTCTCGTTTGGTTGCTACTTTTAAAGACGAAACCGGAAGAATGGAGTTGGTTTGGTTTAGGTCAAACCGATGGTTAAAATCAGGAATTAAAATTAATGAACCCTATGTGATTTTTGGGAAACTTAATTTTTTTAATGGAAGTTTTAGCATGCCTCATCCAGACATGGAATTAGAGGTTAATTATAAAAAAAGTATTGCAGCAGGTTTACAAGCGGTGTATCCTTCAACAGAAAAAATGAGTGCAAAAGGCTTTAACAATAAGGTAATGTCTAAAGCTATTCAACATTTAATCAAAGAAGCTTATCCATTTATCCAAGAAACGCTATCAGATGAAATTTTAGAAGAATATAATTTGTTGAGTAAAAAAGAAGCCTTGTTACATATTCATTTCCCTAAAAACCAAGAATATTTGGCTAGGGCACAAAAAAGGCTAAAGTTTGAAGAGTTCTTTTTTATTCAAACGCAATTGATTAGAAATAAGCTAGTAAGACAAGACAAAATTAAAGGTTTTGTATTTGAGCAAGTAGGAGCTTATTTTAATGATTTTTATCAATCGGGTTTAAAGTTTGATTTGACTGGAGCTCAAAAAAGAGTTTTGAAAGAAATTAGGGCAGATTTGGCTAGTGGGGCTCATATGAATAGATTGTTGCAAGGAGATGTTGGAGCAGGAAAAACAATTGTGGCTTTATTAACAATGCTTTTGGCGTTAGACAATCATTTTCAAGCAGCTATTTTAGCACCTACCGCTATTTTGGCAACTCAACACTATCAAGCAATTTCTGAACTAGTAGCCCCTTTTAATATTTCGGTAAAATTGTTAACAGGTGCTACTAAAACAAAAGAAAGACGTGTTATTCATGAAAGTTTAGAAGATGGTAGTTTACAAATCCTTATAGGAACACATGCTGTTTTAGAAGATAAAGTGGTGTTTAAAAATTTAGGTTTGGCTGTGATTGATGAGCAACATAGATTTGGTGTAGCTCAACGATCTAAAATGTGGATGAAAAACAAATTACCTCCACATATTTTAATTATGACAGCAACTCCTATTCCGAGAACTTTGGCCATGAGTGCTTATGGAGACTTAGATGTTTCTGTAATAGATGAATTACCTCCCGGTAGAAAACCAGTGCAAACAGTTCATCGTTTTGACAGTGCTCGTTTAAGAGTATTTAAATTCATGCGAGATGAAATAGCTAAAGGAAGACAAGTTTATGTAGTGTATCCATTAATTGAAGAATCCGAAGCGATGGATTATAAAGATTTACAAGATGGTTATGAAAGTATTCAAAGAGAATTTCCATTACCAGATTATAGAATCAGTATAGTGCATGGAAAAATGAAACCAGAGGATAAGGAATATGAAATGCAACGTTTTGTAAAAGGCGAAACACAAATTATGGTTGCTACCACTGTGATAGAAGTTGGAGTAAATGTGCCCAATGCTTCGGTAATGATTATCGAAAGTGCGGAGCGTTTTGGTTTGTCTCAACTACATCAGCTTAGAGGGAGAGTTGGGCGTGGAGCAGATCAGAGTTATTGTATTTTAATGTCAGGAGTAAAACTTTCTAACGATTCTAAAACACGTTTAGAAACCATGGTGAGAACTAGTGATGGTTTTGAAATAGCGGAGGTCGATTTAAAATTGCGTGGTCCAGGAAATTTAATGGGAACACAACAAAGTGGGGTGTTGAATTTGAAAATTGCAGACTTGGTAAGAGACTCTAAGGAGTTACATATGGCAAGAAATACCGCTTTAGAGCTGTTAAGAGAAGACCCTAACTTAGAAATGGCGAAAAATTTACCTATAAAAAATGCCTATCAACAAATACATAAAAGAACTAGTATTTGGGCGAATATATCATAAGACCTAAAACTTATAAATTATTGATGATTGTAAATTGCACATTGCTAATTGAAATCGTAAATTTGCGCACTTAAAACAGAATTTTAAACAGATGAAAATATCATACAATTGGTTAAAACAATTTATTAAGATTGATTGGGAAGCTGAAAAGGCTGGTGAATTGTTAACTGATCTAGGTTTAGAAGTAGAAGGAATAGAAAAGGTAGAGTCTATTAAAGGAAGCTTAGCGGGAGTTGTTGTTGGTGAAGTTTTGACTTGTGAAAAACATCCTAATGCAGACAAACTTAGCGTTACTACGGTAGATGTTGGTGCCGATGCTCCTATCCAAGTTGTATGTGGTGCTCCAAACGTGGCTGCTGGACAAAAAGTTCCTGTGGCAACTGTAGGAACTGTTTTGTATGATGAAAAAGGAGAAGGGTTTAAAATTAAAAAAGGAAAAATTAGAGGAGAAGAAAGTCATGGAATGATTTGTGCCGAAGACGAGTTAGGTTTAGGTAAAGGTCATGATGGAATTATGGTTTTAGATGCCGAATTGGTTCCTGGTACTCCTGTTGCTGAAGTATTTAATATTGAAGTTGATGAGGTTTTTGAAATAGGATTGACTCCTAACAGAGCTGATGCAATGAGTCATTTAGGTGTGGCTAGAGATTTACGTGCTGGTTTAATGCAACAAGGAATTCAAAAAGAATTGGTTACTCCATCGGTTAGTGATTTCCATGTATACGAGAGAGCTTTAAAGTTTGATATTCACGTTAAGGATTTTGAATTAGCACCTAAGTACGCAGGGGTTGCTATTAGAGATGTAAAAGTTGCAGATTCTCCAGAATGGTTGCAAAATAAATTAAAAGCAATTGGGGTAAAACCTATTAATAATATTGTAGATATTACCAATTATGTGTTGCACGAATTAGGGCAGCCTTTACACGCTTTTGATGCAAATAAAATTTCTGGAAATAAAGTTATTGTAACCACTTTAGAAGAGGGAACAAAATTTACAACTTTAGACGGTGTAGAGCGTGAATTGAGTGCTGAAGATTTAATGATTTGTGATGCAGATGAAACACCATTGTGTATTGCAGGAGTTTTAGGAGGTTTAGATTCTGGGGTAACTCAAAATACAACTTCTATCTTTTTAGAAGCGGCTTATTTTAATCCAGTTGCTGTTCGTAAAACCGCAAAAAGACATGGTTTAAATACAGATGCTTCTTTCCGTTTCGAAAGAGGAATAGATCCTAATAGTACAAAATATGCTTTGATTAGAGCTGCTTTGTTGATTGAGGAAATTGCAGGTGGTCAAACCGTTTCTGATGTTGATGTGGTATATCCAAATAAGATAGAAGACTTTGAAGTTTTTATGTCTTATGAGAACGTAGCGAGAATTATTGGTCAGAAATTACCAAATGATACTATTAAAAATATTTTAGCTTCATTAGAAATTAAAATCAATAGTGAAACCGAAGGTGGTTTAGGGTTGGTGGTACCTGCTTATAGAGTAGATGTACAAAGAGAGGCAGATATTGTAGAGGAAATTTTAAGGGTTTATGGTTACAACAATATAGAGTTTTCACATAAATTAAACACTTCTATAGAGCCTTCTAAGTTTGATGGTGTTAAAACAGAAAATACAATTGCAGAACAATTAAGAGTACAAGGGTTTAATGAAACGATGGCAAATTCGTTAACTAAGCCTTCTTATGTAGCGTTGTCAGAGAATTTAAATGCAGAGCACAATGTAGAAATGTTAAATCCTTTAAGTGGTGATTTGGCAGTGATGAGACAATCTTTATTGTTTAGTGGTTTAGAATCTGTAAGTTATAATATCAACAGAAAGAATAACGATATTAAGTTTTATGAATTTGGTAAAACATATCATAAATACAACGATCAATACGACGAGAAAAAACATTTAACCTTATTTGTATCTGGAAACAGAGATAAAGAATCTTGGAATGCTCCAAAACAAACTACAGATTTTTATTATATCAAAGCTGTGGTAAATGGTGTGTTAGAAAGATTAGGACATAAAAATGTAAAAGTAACACCAACTAAAAACGATGTGTTTTCTGAAGGAATTACTTTTGCTTTAGGAAAAATGAAGTTGGTTGATGTTGGAATGGTGAGTCCTAAAATCTTAAAAGAATTTGGAATTAAACAAGAGGTTTTTTACGCAGATTTTGATTGGGATACGATTTTAAAAATATCACAAAACAACAAATTAAAAGTAACGGCATTACCAAAATATCCTTTGGTAAAAAGAGATTTGGCTTTGTTGTTAAATAAAGAAATTGCTTTTAAAGACTTATACAATGCTGCGTTCCAATCAGAAAAGCAATTGTTAAAAGAAGTTGATTTGTTTGATGTTTACGAAGGTGATAAGTTGCCAGAAGGAAAAAAATCATATGCTTTAAGTTTTGTATTACAAGATCAAAACAAAACTTTAGAAGACAAACAAATAGAAAAAATTATGAGTAAGCTTCAAAAATCGTTTGAAAAACAATTTGATGCTTCATTAAGATAGTTAAAAAGCCTTTGAAATTTTTCAAAGGCTTTTTTTTGAGTTTCGTTTCACAAAGGGAATGAAATAAAGTTCGTAAATTTGCGACCAACAAAACAAAGTCAAAACACATGAGTCTATACAAGGCTATTATCCGTCCTATTTTCTTTCAATTCGATCCAGAAAAAGTTCATTATTTTACATTTGACATGATTAAATTCATGTCTAAAATCCCTGGGGTGTCTTCTATAGTTAGAAGTATGTTTAAAGTTGAAGACACAAAGTTAGAAAGAGAGTTATTTGGAATTACTTTTCCAAATCCAGTAGGATTGGCTGCAGGTTTTGACAAAAACGCGGTGCTGTTTAATGAGTTGGCTGATTACGGTTTTGGTTTTATAGAAATAGGGACTGTTACTCCAAAAGCACAAGCAGGAAATCCTAAAAAGCGATTGTTTCGTTTAAAAGATGATCATGGAATTATCAATAGAATGGGGTTTAATAATAATGGAATTGAGGCTGCTATTCAGAATTTAAAAAAGAACAAAGGAAAAGTTATTGTTGGAGGAAATATTGGAAAAAATACAGATATCCCTACCGAACAATACACTCAAGATTATTGTGAAGTTTTTGAAGCTTTACACCCTCATGTAGATTATTTTGTATTAAATGTTAGTTGTCCTAACGTAAGTAGTCATGCTAAATTAGGAGATAAAGATTATTTGTTAGAATTGATTGCTGCGGTGCAAAAAATCAATAAGACTAAAAAGGAGTTAAGACCTATTTTGTTAAAAATTGCGCCAGATTTAAATCCAAATCAACTTGATGAAATTATAGAGATAGTTGCAGAAACCAAGATTGATGGGGTTATTGCTTCTAATACATCAGTTAATAGAGAAGGATTAAAAGCAACTGAAGAAAGATTACAAGAAATTGGAAATGGAGGGTTGAGCGGAAAACCTATTAAGGATAGAAGTACAGCTACCATTAAATATTTGGCAGAAACATCAAACAAAGCATTCCCAATTATTGGAGTAGGAGGAATTCATTCTGCAGAAGATGCTTTAGAAAAAATAGCTGCAGGAGCCGATTTGGTTCAGGTTTATACTGGGTTTATTTATGAAGGGCCATCTTTGGTTAAAAAAATAAACAAAGCCATTTTACAATCTTCTTAAAAAACTTTTATGTTTTCTTTCATCATTCCTTTATACAATCGTCCAGAAGAGATAGATGAATTGTTGTATAGCTTAACCAAACAACATTATTCAAAACCTTTTGAAATTGTCATTGTAGAAGATGGGTCTGATAACAATGCTAAAGAGATTATAGAAAGTTACCGAGATCGTTTAAATATTCAGTATTTCCTAACAGATAATCAAGGAGCAGGAATGGCAAGAAACTATGGAATGTCTCACGCCAAAGGAGATTATTTTGTAGTGTTAGATTCTGATGTGTTGGTACCAGCAAATTATTTAAAAAAAGTTAAAAAAGCACTACAAGCTAATTACACTGACGCTTTTGGTGGACCTGATGCAGCACATCCTACATTTACTTCTCTACAAAAAGCCATTAATTTTTCTATGACTTCTATGATGACAACTGGGGGGATTAGAGGAAAGAAAAAAGGCGTAGGGAAATTTCAGCCACGCAGTTTTAACTTTGGAATATCAAAAAAAGCTTTTGAGAGTACAGGCGGTTTTTCTACCATGAAAATAGGAGAAGATATAGACTTATCTTTTAGGTTGTGGGAACACGGTTTTGAAACCCAGTTAATAGAAAAAGCTTTTGTGTATCATAAACGAAGAACTTCGTTAGATGCTTTTTACAAACAAACTTTTAAGTTTGGAAGCGCTAGGCCTTTGTTAAATAAAAAGTTTCCAGGAACGGCTAAACTTACTTATTGGTTTCCTAGTGTTTTTATTGTTGGATTCATATTGTCATCCATCCTTTTTATGATGGGGAAATGGGAATTCATCAGTCTGTACTATTTGTATTTTATGTTGTTGTTTATGACTTCTTTGGTTGTGAATAAAAACATAACAGTAGCATTTTTATCTATCATTACTACTTTGGTTCAAATGGCCGGATATGGGTTAGGTTTTTTAAAATCGATGTTTTTTAAATAAAGAGTTTTTCTCTTGGTTGTTGGAATTTTTTCATTGCGTTTTTTTAAACAGAAAAAAACAAAAGGCTTCTTATATTGTGATGTTATAACGTTAATATCCTTTCATTATGAATTATAAAAAGTTTTTGTCTTTAGGGCTGTTTTTTACCTTATTGATTTTATCTACCAAAACCTATAGCAATCAAGTTTCTTTAACAGAAAATGCAAAACCACCTAAAAAAATAAAAGTATTAATTATTGATGGGCAAAATAATCATGGTGTGTGGCCAAAGTCTACCATTATGATGAAGCAATATTTAGAAGAAACAGGTTTATTTAAAGTAGATATTGAAAGAACTAAATATTTGTGGAAGGCAGAAGGAGAACAAGACTTTTTACCCTTAGCCGGTGTTGAAAAAGAAACAACTTTGGTAAAATCTCCAAAACAAGACCCTGATTTTTGTCCTAAATTCAGAAAATACGATGTAGTAGTATCAAACTTTGGTTGGAAGGCTGCAAGTTGGTCAGAAAAAGCTCAAAAATCTTTTGAAAAATTTATTAGAAAAGGAGGAGGTTTTGTTTCTGTACATGCTGCTAACAATTCTTTTCCAGAATGGTTAGATTATAATAAAATGATTGGCCTTGGAGGTTGGGGAGGTAGAGATGAAACTAACGGACCATATGTGTATTATAATAATGATGGAGAGAAAATTGTAGATAATGCTCCAGGTAAAGCAGGATCTCATGGAAGTAGACATGAATTTCCTGTAACCATAAGAGAAAACAATCATCCTATTACCAAAGGAATGCCAAAAGTTTGGTTAACTACAGCAGATGAATGTTATGCCAAGTTAAGAGGGCCAGCTGAGAACATGACTATTTTGGCTACTGGAAAAGATCAAAGTAAAAAAGCACCAACAAATAGACATGAACCTATTTTTATTGTAACTGAATACGGAAAGGGAAAAGTGTTTAATACTATTTTAGGACACGATGCTGTATCTTTTGAAAGTGTAGGATTTATAACTTCGTTTACACGAGGTGTAGAATGGGTAGCTACAGGAAAAGTAACTCAAGAAATTCCAAGTGATTTTTCTACTCAAGATAAATCGTCGAGTAGACCTTTTGTGCTAAAAAAATAATGAGTTGACAAAAATCAACTAAGAAATACTCTTAGTTGATTTTTGTTTCAAATCCATCAATACTTACAGAATTCTTTTCTGTCCAATATTGTTCAATTTTTTCTTGTCCTTGTTTTTGAGCCCAGTCTTTTAAAACAGTTCTATCTTCCTTATAATCCATAAAAGGAACCGCATATCCGCAAGAAGTTTGAACTAGATCCACTTGCATTTCTATAATTTGTCTAGATCCAGGAGTTGTTGGGAATAAATCTATAAATTCTTGATATTCTTTATCTCTAGGGTGATACATTTTAGCGGTACCATAGAGTCTTAAAATCATAGGTTTTCCTTCAAAGGCACAAAACATAATGGTCATTCTATCATTTTTTAATAAATGAGCAGCCGTTTCGTTTCCGCTACCAGTTAAGTTTAACCAAACAATTTTGTTTTGATGAATTACCCTAAAAGCATCCATTCCTTTAGGAGATACATTTACGTTTCCTGTTTCTGCTGCCGTACCTACAAAAAATATTTTTTGATTTTTTATAAAATCTTGTAGATCAGGAGCTATTTCTGTGAATTTTTTTCCCATTTGTTTGATGATTAAAAGTATCCTAGTGTTGAGGATATTATCTGTATTAATGTTTGTTCTTAAATGATTTCTTTCACTATTTGGAGTAGCTTGTAAAATATTTTATAACAACTGTTTGGCAATTATATCAGCTATTTTGGCTGCTCCTTCTTTGTTAGGGTGAATTTTATCAGGAAACATTGCAGCATCATTTTTTAAAGGAGTATAAAGATCTATTAAATCAACTTTGGTTTTTTTAGCAATTTTTTTAATTCTAGGAATTATTTTAGAGACCAATACTTTATTGGTTATTTTAAAATTTCCTGGAAATGCAGGTACAGGTAAACAAATATAAATTTTAGGTTTAGAAGGAAGTTCTTTAAAAATATTGATCAATTCAACATAGTTGTCCACAAACTCTTTTTTGAATTTTATATTGTCAGGTTTGGTATCGTTGGTTCCTAGTTTGATAATTACAATATCCGGATTAGCGTTTATAGCGTTATTAAACTCCTTTTGATTCCAATAAGGTTTGTTTCCTTTTTTTAATAGGGTAGATCCGCTATTCCCAAAGTTTTCAACTAACCATTCATTTCCCAATAAATTTTGTAATTGAGCAGGATAAGAGTTTTCTTCTCTGTTTTCTATTCTTGCTCCAAAAGTAATGCTGTCACCAATACAAGCTACTTTTTTTTGAGCAAAGACATTGATGTTAAATATTAATATGGCACTAATGATGAATAGTTGTTTTTTTAAAAGAATCATATGTTTAGTTTAAGCCTTTCAAATATAAAAAAAGCCTCTTATTAATAAGAGGCTTAAAGTGTTATTTAGAAGTTTTTTTTATTAAAAAGGAACATCATCATCATCGTCTGGAGTTACAGGAGCATCAAAAGCATCTGCTGGATTGATACTGCTAGATAAATCGTTAAAACTACTGTTCATAGAAGATTCTAGTTGACCTCCAAAATCATCTTCTAAATCAGAGAATTTTGCTAAATGACCTGTAAATTTTAATCTAATATTGTCTAATCCACCGTTACGATGTTTGGCAACAATAAATTCTCCTTGACCTTCACATGGGCTATGATCATCATCATCCCATTCAGTCATTCCATAATATTCTGGACGGAAAATAAATGATACAATATCTGCATCTTGCTCAATCGCTCCAGATTCACGTAAATCGGATAATAAAGGACGTTTACTACCTCCACGAGTTTCTACCGAACGAGATAACTGAGACAGTGCAATTACAGGAATGTGTAATTCTTTTGCTAAGGCTTTAAGGTTACGAGAAATCATAGAAATTTCTTGTTCACGGTTTCCTCCAGCCGCTCCACCGGCAGTCATCAGCTGCAAGTAGTCAATTACAATAACTTTAATATCGTGTTGCGATTTTAACCTTCGAGCTTTTGCACGTAAATCAAAAATAGATAACGAAGGTGTATCATCAATAAAAATAGGAGCTTCGGATAAGTTTTTAACTTTTACGTTTAATTGTTCCCACTCATGCGGTTCTAGGGTTCCTTTTCTTAATTTTTCTGAAGACAAACCTGTTTCCGAAGAAATCATACGGGTAATTAGCTGTACAGATGACATCTCTAAAGAGAATACGGCAACTCCGTGACCAAAATCGATAGCCATGTTTTTAGCCATAGAAATTACAAAGGCGGTTTTACCCATACCCGGACGTGCTGCAATAATAATTAAATCCGAAGGTTGCCAACCAGAAGTTAAGGCATCTAATTTGGTAAATCCGGTAGCAAATCCAGACATTCCTTCTCTACCTCCTAATTCTTCAATTTTCTTTAGGGCTTGTCTTACTAAAGAGTCTGAGGTTTCAGAACTCTTTTTTAAGTTTCCTTGGGTAACCTCAAAGAATTTGGTTTCTGCCATGTCTAGTAAATCAAAAACATCGGCAGTTTCATCATATGATTGTTCAATAATTTCACTAGAAATAGTAATCAATTGGCGTTGAATGTATTTCTGTAAAATAATACGAGCGTGGAATTCAATATGGGCTGATGAAGAAACTTTTTGAGTCAATCCAATCAGGTAAAAATCACCCCCAACCATATTCAGTTTTCCATCCTTTTTTAATTGGTTAGAAACTGTTAATAAGTCAATAGGTTCAGAGTTTTGGAACAAAGTATGAATAGCAGCATAAATAGCTTGATGTTGCTCTTTGTAAAAAGCATCAGGGTGCAAAATATCAATAACGGTATCAATACCTTTTTTGTCAATCATCATGGCTCCAAGTGCAGCTTCTTCCATATCTACTGCTTGTGGAGGAATTTTTCCATGTGCTAAATTGATGATTTTACTCTTGTCAATTTTTTTTCCCGAAAAGCTTTTTGTTTGTTCCATAGAAGAGCAAATTTAATCGATATTCTGATTTTTTAATAAAAAAATGAAAGTTAATTTCTGAACAAAATCTGTTAACAACTTTTTATTTTGTTGATAAGTTTTTAGGAATCTAGCCTAAGCAATACACACAGCGTTTTTTTATTAAAAACTTCATTATATTTTAATAAAAACAACCCTTTACAAAGTGTATTTTAGCAAAAAGAAATAAAAGTAAAAAACATGGATTTATCTAAAGTAAAACTAATTGTTTCCGATATGGACGGAACCTTATTAAATTCCCAACATCAAGTAAGCAGTTTGTTTTTTGAGCAATTTGAAATCTTAAAGGCTAATAACATAAAATTTGTAGCGGCAAGCGGAAGACAGTATCACAGTATTTTAGATAAATTAAAAAGTATTAAAGAGGATATTACTATTGTAGCCGAAAATGGTGCTTATGTAATGGAAAATGAGCAAGAGTTATTTGTAAATGCTATAGAGGAGAAAGACATCAAACAGTTGATAAAAGTAGCACAGCAAATACCCAATACACATATTATTCTTTGTGGTAAAAAGAGGGCTTATTTTTTAAAAGACTCAGGAACATTTAAAAATATTGTAACAGAATATTATAGTGAGTATGAGTTGATAGATACTTTTGAGGAATTACCTAAGGATGACTTTTTAAAGATTGCCTTATGTCACTACGATGGTTCCGAAGCGAATATATATCCTTACTTAAAAAATATAGAAGGAGAGTGGCAAATTAAGGTTTCGGGAGAGTTGTGGGTAGATATAGCTTTGCCAGCAAATCACAAAGGAAATGCTTTGGAGCGCATACAAGAGCAATATGGAATTACTGATGAGGAAACAATGGCTTTTGGTGATTATCAAAACGATGTTGAAATGTTAAAAAAAGCAAAGTTTAGTTTTGCTATGGAAAACGCTCATCCGGATGTAAAGAAAATTGCTAATTATGGAACGTTATCTAATAATCATTTTGGAGTAGAATCTGTTTTGAAACAGTTGATAGAAGGATTTTAGTATTTTCGCATCAAATTAAAATAAACATGCACAAGCAAATTAGTAGTGTTCAAAATAGTATCATTAAATCTTTGGTGGTTCTTGGTGAAAAATCAAAAGCACGAAAACAATCGGGAACCTTTATTGTTGAAGGTAGAAGAGAGTTAGGTTTGGCTATGCAAGGAGGATATCAAATTCAACAAGTATTTTATTACAAAGCATTGTTACCTCAAGATTTTGATCTTAACCAATTTGCTGCAAACGAATATATTGAGGTTAGTAAAGAAGTGTATGAGAAAATTGCTTATAGAGCCACTACCGAAGGGGTTTTAGCAGTGGTTAAAGACAAATCTTTAGCACTAAAAGATTTAAAATTTAACACCCAAACACCATTAATTATGGTGGCAGAAGCTCCAGAAAAACCAGGAAATATAGGGGCTATATTAAGAACTGCCGATGCTGCTAATGTAGATGCTGTTTTAATTGCGAACCCTAAAACAGATATGTTTAATCCGAACATTATTCGTTCAAGTGTAGGATGTTTGTTTACTACACAAATTGCGACAGGAACTACACAAGAAATTTTAGAATATCTAAAAAAAGAAAATATCGCAACTTATGCTGCGGCTTTAAAAGAAGATTCAGAATATTACCATGAGCAAGATTTTACCAAAGCAACGGCCTTAGTAGTAGGTACAGAGGCAGTGGGACTTTCTGATGAGTGGTTAAACAATGCCAATAAAAAAATTATCATTCCTATGTTAGGGAAAATAGATTCTATGAATGTATCTGTAGCGGCAGGGATTTTAATGTACGAAGCTAAAAGGCAACGTAATTTTAAGTAAAAGTATTGAGTAAAGAGGAGTTAAGAATACAGTAGTTAAGGATTTGTAACATAGTAAAGTAAAAAAATCGTAGTTCTTTAACCAACAACCAACAACCAACAACCAACAACCAACAACCAAAATATGACAGGAAGTATTTTATTTATCATTATCATCGCTTTAATTGTGATCAATTTTATCAAAGATGAAATCATCAGTTTTGTAAATGCACAACATTTTAACGATCCTATTCCTAAAGAGTTGAGTGATGTTTATGATGCAGAAGCTTATGAAAAATCACAATCGTATAAAATGGCAAACTATCAGTTTTCAACCCTTTCGGGCTTGTTTACCTTTATTATTACTTTGTTGTTCTTTTTATTAGATGGAGTAGCATTATTAGAACATTGGTCTTTACAAATCACCTCAAATAGTTTGTTACAAACACTTGTGTTTTTTGGAATTATAGGTTTGGTTAGTTCTATTATTCAAATTCCATTTGGTTACTATCATACTTTTGTTATTGAAGAGAAGTTTGGATTTAACAAAAGCACTAAAAAATTATTTGTGATTGATAAGATTAAAGGATTGTTAATGACTTTGGTGTTAGGAGGTGGATTATTGTTGTTAATTACTTGGTTGTATAGTAAAATGGAGCAAAATTTTTGGTGGTATGCCTGGTTAGTTTTCTCGGTGTTTACCGTTTTTTTAACCATGTTTTACTCAAGTTTAATAGTGCCTTTGTTTAATAAGCAAACACCTTTAGAAGAAGGAACTTTAAAAGATAAATTAAAATCTTATGCAGCCGATCAGGGTTTTAAATTAGCTAATATTTATGTGATAGACGGATCTAAACGATCTACCAAAGCCAATGCATATTTTACAGGTTTTGGACCTAAAAAAAGAATTGTATTGTACGATACTTTGGTGAATGATTTAAGCGAAGAAGAAATTGTAGCCGTATTTGCACACGAAGTTGGGCATTACAAAAGAAAACACACTACTTTTAATATGATAGCATCTTTGTGTTTAACAGGATTTACGTTATTTATTTTAGGTAAATTATTAGGAAATCCATTGTTAGCAGATGCTTTTGGAGTGGAGCGTAGTAGTTTTCATATAGGAATGTTGGCTTTTGGAATTTTGTACAGCCCTATTTCAGAAATTACAGGGGTTATTATGAATATGATTTCTAGAAAATTTGAGTATCAAGCAGATGATTTTGCTAAAGAAACTTATGAGGGAAAACATTTAATTTCTTCTCTTAAAAAATTGTCTAAAAACAGTTTAAGTAATTTAACTCCACATAAATGGAATGTGTTTTTTCACTATTCACATCCAACCTTATTACAACGAATATTGAATTTAAAAAAATAGTCGTTTTTCTCTTAAAAAACAGTATATTTATTAAGAAGATACATAGCAATTTACTGATGGTATTTTAAAAATGCCATCGGTATTTTTGTTTAAAAAATAATCGGTTTATGGGCTATATAATTGATGCAGAAGCGGAAAATAAAGAAATTACGCGCAGGTATAAAGATCTTTTAAAAGATAGCTATCAGTATTTATCAGATGATGATAAAAAATTGATACGTAAAGCTTTTGATGTAGCTGTAGAAGCACATAGTGAGCAACGAAGAAAAACAGGAGAGCCTTATATTTATCATCCTATTGCAGTAGCTAAATTGGTTGCTGTAGAAATAGGGTTGGGCGCAGTGTCTATTGCTGCTGCCTTGTTACACGATGTTGTAGAAGATACCGATTACACCATAGAAGATATGGAGCGTTTGTTTGGTGAGAAAATTGCCAAAATTGTAAACGGGTTGACAAAGATTTCTAGAATGAGTAAAGACCAAATGGCTTCTATTCAGGCAGAAAACTTTCGTAAAATGTTGCTAACGCTAAATGATGATGTTCGTGTTATTTTAATAAAAATTGCAGATCGTTTACACAATATGCAAACGATGGATGCAATGCCACCACATAAGCAAGTTAAGATAGCCTCAGAAACTTTATATATATATGCTCCTTTGGCTCATCGTTTAGGGTTGTTTAACATCAAAAGTGAGTTAGAAGATTTAGGTTTAAAATATACTGAGCCAGAAGTTTATAATTCTATAGCTCAAAAAATCATTGCGAATAAGGACAATCAGTTAGATTATATAGAAAATTTTTCTTCTAAAATTAGTGAAGCTTTAGAAAGACAAGGATTTAATTTTGAAATTAAAGGAAGAACTAAATCTATTTTTTCTATCCGTAAAAAAATGCTTTCTCAAGGAGTAAAGTACGAAGAGGTTTACGATAAGTTTGCCATTCGTATTATATATGATTCCGTAGGAGAAAACGAAAAATTTGATGCTTGGAAAATATATTCTATTGTTACAGATAATTATAGACCTAATCCTAGTCGTTTAAGAGATTGGATTTCTCAACCTAAAACAACAGGGTACGAAGCTTTACATATTACTGTAATGGGGCCAGAAGGGCGTTGGGTAGAAGTACAGGTTCGTTCTAAAAGAATGAATGAGATTGCAGAAAAAGGATATGCTGCTCATTTTAAATATAAGCAAGGAGATATTAACGAAAGTGGTTTAGAATCTTGGTTAAATAAATTAAAAGATACTTTAGAGAATCACAGTATGAATGCTGTGGATTTTGTAGAAGATTTTAAATTAAACTTATATTCTAAAGAAATCTTTTTGTTTACTCCTAAAGGAGATATTAAATCTTTGCCAAAAGGAGCCTCTGCTTTAGATTTTGCTTTTAGTATTCACACAGATGTAGGTCTAAAATGTAGAGGAGTAAAAGTAAACGGTAAGTTAACTCCGCTAGACAGGGTATTAAATAGTGGTGATCAGGTAGAGGTGATTACATCCGAAAATCAAAAACCATCAGAACGTTGGTTAACTTTTGTTGTTACAGCCAGAGCGAGAACAAAAATCCGTCAAGCCTTAAAAGAAGAGGAAAGAAAAGTAGCTGATTACGGACGTGAAGTTTTAAGAAGAAAATTACGTCATTTAAAAATTGAGCCAACAGACAAGAATTTAGGCTCAATGGTTAACTATTTTAAGCTTAAAACAACTTTTGATTTATTTTATAGAGTAGGAGTTGGAACGATAGACAATACGCAAATAAGAAATTTTGCAAATCAGCAAACCAGTGCTTTTGCCAAATTGTTCCGTAGAACAAAATCTGATCCATCTAAAATAGAAAAGAAAGAAGTATTGTCTACCAATTATGATATGCTTCTGTTTGGAAATGATAACGAGCGTTTAGAATATACCTTGTCTAAATGTTGTAATCCAATTCCGGGAGATAAAGTTTTTGGTTTTTTAACAGTAAATGAGGGAATCAAAATTCATAAAAACAATTGTCCAAACGCCATCAGTATGCAGTCTAATTATGCCTACAGAATTATGAAGGCCAATTGGGTAGATTCAACCAAACAAGAGTTTAAAGTAACCTTAAGCATTACAGGTGAGGATAGCGCCGGAATGCTAGGAAATATAACAAGAGTTATTTCTAATAACAATCAAGTAAACATTAATAGTTTAAGTATTTCTGGAGACGGAAGCTTGTTCGAAGGAAAATTTACAATTACTGTTAATAACAAAAGTAAACTAAAAAAAATAACAGGGCAGTTACAAGGTGTAAAAGGGGTGAAGCGTATAAAACGTATTATTTAAAAAAAAGCCCTTATTTTTAACAAGATAAAACAAATAAAAGTATAAATTTGCATCTTGCTGTTTTTAAACAACAACCTAGTCATGGATACTAAAGAGAAAAATCAAGAAATCGTTAAAAATGTGTTTGTTAAGTTTTTAGAAACTAACAAGCATCGTAAAACACCCGAACGTTTTGCTATTTTACAAGAGATTTATGATTTAGAAGAACATTTTGATATTGAATCTTTATACATCAATATGAAAAACAAAAAGTATCGTGTAAGTAGAGCAACACTTTACAATACTATTGAGTTGTTATTAGAATGTGGATTGGTTAGAAGACATCAGTTTGGACAAAACCAAGCACATTACGAAAAAAGTTTTTTTGACAAGCAGCACGATCATTTGATTTTAGACAATGGTGAAGTAGTGGAGTTTTGCGACCCAAGAATACAAACCATAAAGAAAACAATAGAAGACGTATTTAACGTAGAGATTCATAAACACTCTCTATATTTTTACGGAACCAAGAAAGAAAATTAGAATTATACATTTAGAAAGCAAAATGGCGGTAGATTTATTATTAGGCTTGCAGTGGGGTGATGAAGGTAAAGGAAAAATAGTTGATGTTTTAACTCAAAACTACAATTTAATATCTCGTTTTCAAGGAGGTCCAAATGCAGGACACACTTTGATTTTTGATGGGTACAAACATGTTTTACACACAATTCCTTCTGGAATATTCCATAAAGATGCTGTAAATGTTGTTGGTAACGGAGTGGTAATAGACCCTGTTATTTTTAACAAGGAAATTGAAAACTTATCTCAGTTTGATATTGACTTCAAGAATGTGTTATTAATTTCTAGAAAAGCACACTTAATTTTACCAACTCACCGTTTGTTAGATGCTGCATCTGAAAAAGCAAAAGGTAAAGATAAAATTGGTTCTACTTTAAAAGGTATTGGTCCAACTTATATGGATAAAACAGGACGTAATGGTATGCGTGTTGGAGATCTTGAGTTAGAGAACTGGAAAGAAATTTTTGAAACCTTAACTCAAAAGCACATTAACATGTTAGATTTCTACAATGTAGAATTAGAATATGATTTGGATGCTTTAAGAGAAGAATTTTTTGCTAGTGTAGCAGAATTAAGAAAATTAACTTTTATTGATAGTGAAGAGTACTTACACCAAGCTATTAAAAATAATAAAACCATTTTAGCCGAAGGAGCACAAGGTTCTTTGTTAGATGTTGACTTTGGAACTTATCCATTTGTAACTTCATCTAATACTACAGCAGCAGGTGCTTGTACTGGTTTAGGAATTGCACCTAACCAAATTGGTGAGGTTTATGGAATTTTTAAAGCTTATACTACTCGTGTAGGTTCTGGACCTTTCCCAACAGAATTATTTGATGAAGATGGAGCTACAATGGCTAAAGTTGGTCATGAGTTTGGAGCTACTACTGGTCGTGCACGTAGATGTGGATGGTTAGATATGGTTGCTTTAAAGTATGCTTGTCAAGTAAACGGAGTTACACAATTAAATATGATGAAGGCTGATGTATTATCAGGTTTTAAAACATTAAAAGTGTGTACTGCTTATGAATATAAAGGAGAAGTTATAGAACATTTCCCATATAATATTGAGCCAGAAAATGTAAAGCCTATTTATACTGAAATTCCAGGTTGGCAAGAAGACTTAACTGGAATGACTTCAGAAGATCAATTACCACAGGCTTTATTAGACTATATTGACTTTATTGAAAAAGGAACAGGTATTAAAATTACGATTGTTTCTGTAGGACCAGATAGAAAACAAACTATTGAAAGATAGTTTTAAACTTATATAATAAAAAGCCTCATCATTTTTTTGATGAGGTTTTTTTATTTATACATATTAAGTTGTAAGGTTAACGTTTTTATAAAGAATTAATATAAATAGAGCTGGCGATTTTAATGTATTTAGAAAGTCATTTTTGATTTAAAGTTTATCACAATTTTTTTATTGTTATTATTATAATAATTGTTCGGAAATTTATGGAATAGTAGTAAAATAGGGCGTTTTTTAATAAAATGAGTATTATTTTAAAGGTTTTGAATGATAAATTATAATTTTTCGGATTGAAATATTGTTAATTTGACTAACAAACTAAACTTTAATTAACTAAAACTTTTTTTATGAAAAAAACATTAAAAATTTTATCATTAGCACTTTTTGCGATTTCGTTTGCAAGTGCACAAACGGTAGGTGATACCTACACAGTAGGAGATTATGCTTACGAAGTTACAAGTGTAGCTCCTAATGAGGCGAAAGTAACAGGTTTTTCAGGTGCTTCGGTTTCATCAGTTGTGATTCCATCAACTGCTGAAGATACAGGTACTTCTACTACATATAGTGTGGTAGCAGTTGGAGCTAATGCTTTTGAAAGTGATGCAACTATTACAACTGTTAGTTTACCATCAAGTGTAACTACTTTGGAGGAGTTTGCATTCGGAACTGTATCTAATTTAACAACCATTAACCTAGATGATGTTGAAGTATTAGCCCTTAAAGCTTTTGTAGTTTGTGGTTCTTTGTCTGATGTTGGTAGTATGGAGAAAGTAATTAGCATTGGAGACTATTGTTTTAACAGATGTACATCTATTACTGAATATACATTTTCTTCTACGTTAACTACTATTGGTACAGGAGCTATTTACAATTCAAGTGGTAATACTTTGCCAAATGTCGGGCCTGAAACGATTAATATTCCAAGCTCTGTAACAAGCATTGGAAATCTTAACTTAGGTGGATATGGTAATTTAGATGCTATTCAGGTAAATTGGACAACACCTTATAGTGCTGCAATTACTAATTTTGTTAGATATAAAGATCATTCAACCATTAAATTATTTGTTCCAGATGGGACATTAGCAGCATATGAAGCTAGTGCCGTATGGGGTGGTTTTGATGTTGTAGAAGGTACTTTAGCAGACTACGTTCCTGTTTTAACAGTTGGAGATGGGTTTACCGTTGGAGATTATAACTATACAATTACATCTCAAAGCCCTTATGAGGCGGAAGTAGCTGGAACCACAAATGCATCTTTAGCAGCAATAGTTGTTTCTTCTTCTGTTGTATATGGAGATGATACATATTCAGTAACAGCTATTGGAACTGATGCTTTTAAGGAAAATACAACTATTACTTCTGTTTCACTACCAAGTTCTGTTACTAAAATTGGTGAATCTGCTTTTTTACAAGCAACTAATTTAGCAACCATAAATACAGAGAATATTACAGAAATTGAAACCTCTGGATTAAGAGAAACGGGTGTTTCTAGTCTAGATTTATCAAATTTAGTAACTTCGGGGTCTAACTGTTTAAGCCGTAACTATGGTTTAACAAGCTTAGATTTACCAGCAATACAAGAATTAGGAACTTATGTTTTTGTATTTAACAATAACATCACAAGTATTAAGTTGGGAGCCTCTGCAACTACTTTTTATAATACTTCTTTTAGTGGATTACCAGGTTTAACATCTTTAGAGATGGCTGCAGAAACACCACCTACGTTACCAACACAAACACAAAGTCAGTCTACTACTTTGTCAAATGTTACGTTAATTGCTCCAACATCTGCTTCGGCAACAGCATATAGTAATGCTTCAGGGTGGAGTGACTTTGGAACGTTTACAGAAGCTGGTAGTTTAAGTAATGAACTTATTTCTGCTGCAGAATTTAATGTTTACCCTAACCCAGTAGAAGATGTAGTTACAATTCAGAATGTAGATGTTATTTCAGCATCAATTATAGGTGTTACAGGTAAAGTTGTTTTATCTGCAACTACAAATACTGTAGATTTATCTTCTTTATCTTCTGGAGTTTACTTATTAAAAGTTACTACAGATAATAATATTTATGTTGAGAGAATTATTAAAAAGTAAATAATTATTTTTAATATATTAAAGTCCGTATCAGTAATTACTGATACGGACTTTTTTTATAGAATAAACTTATATTCAATAGCACAACAAACATTTCTGTAATAAATGGAATAGAGTATCTTTGTTTACGTATGAAAATATCAATTAAACACCAATTATTGTTTTTGCTTATTCCTTTTTTAGGAATGGCTCAAGCTAGTAGAATAAAAGTGCTACACGCCAATCAAACTTATGCAGATCAAAAGCAATATCCAAATGCTTTGGTCTTAAACGGTGAAGTTCGCGTGTCACATCAAGGAGCTTTAATGACTTGTAAAAAAGCTTTGTACTATAGGCAAGAAAATAGATTATACGCCTATGGTGATGTTGTAATTAATCAAGGAGATACCATTAGGCAGTATAGCGATCATTTACAATACGATGGTGACTCTCAAAAAGCACTGTCTTGGGGAACTGTAAAAGTTAAGGATAAAGATATGATCTTAACTACAGATACTCTTCATTTTAATAGAGCAACCCAAGTATTGAGTTATGATTGTTTTGGGAAAATTGTGAATAAAGAAAATACTTTGACTAGTCAAATTGGGGAGTATTTTGCCAATGATAAAAAACTAACTGCTAAACAAAATGTAAAAGTTGTCAATCCAGATATGGATTTAAAAACAGGGCATTTAGATTATTATACAGAAACAGGTAAATCATATTTGTATGGGCCTTCTACTATTAATAATAAGGAGAGTGATTTGTATACAGAAAGAGGTATATATGATACCAGATTATCTTTAGGCTATTTGTTAAAAAACTCAGTGATTTATCATCAAGACAACGAAATTAAAGGAGATAGTCTATATTACAATCAAGCCAATGATTTTGCTTCGGGTACAGGAAATTTAATCATTACAGATACTGTAAACAAAATTGTGGTTAAAGGTGATTATGGAGAAATTTATAGAAGAAAAGATTCTATGATTGTTTATAAAAGACCATTGGCTATTTCTATTATAGATAAAGATTCAATGTACATTCATGGAGATACAATATCTGTTACAGGAAAAGAAAACAATAAATTGATGAAAGTTTATCATCATGTAAAGTTTTTTAAATCGGATTTAAGTGGAAAATGCGATTCCTTGGTAACCCATCAAGAAGAAGGAGTTACAGAATTATTTACCAATCCTATTTTATGGTCAGAAGAAAATCAAATTACAGGAGATAGTATTCGTTTGTTAAGTGATAAAGTCACCAAAAAATTAGATTCTTTAAAGATTATCAAGCATGCATTTATTGTTCAAAAAGATAGTGTAAAAGGATATAATCAAATTAAAGGGAAAGACATGTTTGGAAAGTTTATAGAACAAAAACTGTCTACACTTTTGGTAAAAGGAAATGGAGCTGTAATTAATTACGCTAGGAGCGAAGAAACTAAAGAATTAACAGCTATCATGAAAATGGAATGCAGTAATATTCTTTTTTCTTTAAAGGATAATAAAATGGAAACCATCAAGTTTTTAAAAATGCCAGAAGGGAAAACTTATCCGCCCTCGCAATTTCCAGAAGATCAAGCTTTGCTAAAAGGATTTATTTGGAGGGGTAGTGAGCGTCCGCTAAACAAAGAAGATATTTTTATTCATGACTAATTTAAGAGAAGATTTTTTTAAACATCAAGCACAAACATCTCCTCATCCATTAATGATAGAGGTTGCTAGTGCAAAAGGTTCTTATGTGTATGATGTACAAGGCAAGGCTTATTTAGATTTTATCGCTGGGGTTTCTGCCAATAGTTTAGGACACAATCATCCTAAAGTTTCTAAAGCCATCAAAGATCAAGTAGATACTTATACTCATGTAATGGTTTATGGAGAATTTGTACAACAACCACAAACAGAACTTTGTAAGCTTTTGGTTGATTTATTACCCCAAAACTTGAATTCTGTGTATTTGGTTAACTCTGGAACAGAAGCCACGGAGGGAGCTTTAAAATTAGCCAAAAGAGTCACCAAAAGATCAGAGGTGATAGCCGCTAAAAATGCTTATCATGGAAATACACAAGGATCTATGAGTGTTTGTGGTGCAGAAGTGCAAAACCGGGCTTTTAGACCTTTAATTCCGGGAACCAAATTTATTACCTATAACAAAGTAGAAGATTTGTCTAAAATCACCACAGATACTGCTGCGGTAATTTTGGAGACCATACAAGGAGGAGCAGGGTTTATAGTATCTCAAAATGGTTATTTAGAAAAAGTTCGTAAAAGATGTGATGAGGTTGGAGCATTGTTGATTTTGGATGAAATACAATCAGGAATAGGGAGAACAGGAACTTTTTTTGGTTTTGAACAATACAATTGTGTTCCAGACATAGTGATTACAGGAAAAGGTTTGGGAGGAGGAATGCCAATAGGAGCTTTTATTAGTAGTTATGAGCATATGAGTTTGTTAAAACAAAATCCTATGTTAGGACATGTAACTACTTTTGGAGGACATCCTGTTATTGCTGCTGCCGCTTTGGCAACAGTTAAAGAAATTACAGAAACCAACTTAATGCAAGAGGCTTTGCGTAAAGAACAATTGATTAAAGATTGTTTACAGCACTCCGCTATCAAAGAAATTAGAGGAAAAGGACTAATGTTGGCTTTAATGATGGGAAATGCCACTATAGCAGCGGACCTTGTTTTAAAATGTATGGACGAAGGTTTATTGTTGTTCTTTTTGTTGTTTGAAAAGAGAGCAGTAAGAATTAGTCCACCACTAACCATTTCTGACGAGGAAATTAAATTAGGTTGTGCTAAAATATTAAAGGTTATTGATGAGATTACCGCATAAAAAAAGAGGATGAAATTTTCATCCTCTTTTTTTATTTTCTTTTTTGAGAAGATTGTCTTATAATCAACTCAGTCCCTAAAGTTTTAGAATGTTCTGCTGGGGATTCGATTGTTTTTTTAATCAATTCAATTAATAATGAAGAGGCAATAATTCCCATTTCAACATCAGGTTGATTAACCGTTGTTAGACCAGGCTCGATTACTGCAGATATTGTGTCGTTGTTAAAACCAACAATAGCAATATCATCTGGTATTTTTAAACCTTCTTTTTTAAAGAATTGTATAGCACTAATGGCTGCCGTGTCATTAGAGGAATATATACCATCTACTTTTGGTAAGCTCAGTACTTTTTTAGCCAATTCAATACCATCAGCTTCAGAAAGTTGAGACTCTAAAATATATTCTTCTCTAATCGGAATGTTATGATTTTTTAGGGCGGTAATATACCCTTGCATTCTTTGTTTATAAAGTTCAATTTTTTGAAATCCAGAAAAGTGTACAATATCTTTACAACCATTTTTGATTAGGTGTTCTGTAGCTTTATAACTAGCATCAAAATCATCAATACCAATGTTTGGCGTATCACCCATTACAATAGGTCTATCAAAAAAGACAATAGGTCCACCATTGTTTTTAAAATTATGTAAATGATCGTAATTAGTTGTTCCCATTGAAACAGAAATTAACAATCCATCTACACGGTTAGAAAGTAAGGTAGAAACCAGTTGTTGTTCCCTTTCAAAACTTTCTAAAGATTGTCCAATAACTACATTGTATCCTGCTTTATAAGCGGTTTCTTCTATTCCTGAAATTACAGAAGAGAAAAAGTTTCTAGAAATTCTAGGTACAATAATACCAATAGTGTTGGTTTTATTGGTTCTTAAGTTAGAGGCTAAAATATTTTTTTGATATCCTAATTCAGCTGCTTTTTTCTGAATTAAGTCTTTTGTTTTTTGTGAAACTCTTGGACTATTATTCAGCGCTCTAGAGACAGTAGAACTGTTAATCTTTAGTGCTCTAGAAATATCATGAATAGTTGTCTTTTTTTTCATTTTAATTAGGGGGTATCTTAATGTAAAGTAAAACTAAAAATTATAAACATATTATAATTTTTAGTTTTACTTAATTTATAAAGATAAAATAAGAGGTTAATTTAATAAACCAAATACACCTGGTAACCATAAACTTAAAGAAGGGAAATAAGTTACAAGGAATAAAGAAACTATCATGGCTAAAAATAAAGGCAATAATGGTTTGATAACTTTATCGATAGTAGTATTTGCAACTCCAATCCCTACAAATAGTACAGATCCTACAGGAGGAGTACATAATCCAATACTTAGATTTAAAACCATAATCATTCCAAAGTGAATTGGATCCATTCCTAAAGCTGTTACTACTGGTAAGAAAATAGGAGTAAAAATTAATACAGCAGGTGTCATATCCATAAACACTCCAACAAATAATAATAAAAGGTTGATGATGATTAGAATAACAATTTTATTATCGCTAATTCCTAATAGTACATTACTAATATCTTGAGGAATGTTTTCAAAAGACATTACCCATGACATACTCATAGAAGCTCCAATTAACAACATTACAATAGCTGTGGTACAAGAAGAGTCTAATAAAATTTCTGGTAAGCTTTTTAAGTTAATTTCTTTATAAATAATCCCTAAAAGGAATGTGTATAGCACCGCAATTGCAGAAGCTTCGGTAGCTGTAAAAACTCCTACTACAATTCCACCAATCACAATAATTAATAATAATAAACTAGGAACGGCATCAATAAAAGTTTTAAATACTTGTTTTAAAGTACTACGCTCTCCTAATTTATATCCTTTCTTTTTTGCCCAAAACGAAGCTACAAGCATTAAAAGTAATCCTGTTAAGATTCCAGGAACATACCCTGCTAAGAACAATGCGGCAATAGAAACACCACCACTAGCTAAAGAATATACAATTAATACATTACTAGGAGGGATGATTAACCCAGTAGTTGATGAGGTAATATTTACCGCAGCTCCAAATTCTTTAGAGTATCCTTCTTTTTCCATTTCAGGACCTAAGATACTTCCCATTGCAGATGCAGATGCCATTGCAGATCCTGCAATAGCTCCCATAAGCATAGCTCCAATAACATTAATAAGTGCTAAACCACCAGGTAAAGAACCTACTAATGTTTTGGCAAAAGCAATTAATCGATGGGCAATTCCACCTTTATTCATTAACTGTCCAGACAATACAAAGAAAGGGATTGCTAATAAAGAAAAACTATCTAATCCTGTTCCCATTCTTTGGGAAACAGTTGTTAATGCAGGCATCACAGGGATGCTTACCAACATTGTTAATACTGAAGAAATGGCAATACTCCAAGCTACAGGTGTTCCGATGGTTAGTAAGATCAGAAAACTTACTACTAATACTAATTCTGGTAAAAATTCCATAATATTTATGATCTTAAAAGGTCTGTAATTTTATAATAAATAATTAATGCTCCACTTACAGGAATTACTGCGTATACAAAAGCCAGTGGTATTTGTAATGCTGGAGAGGTTTGTCCAAGTAAAAAACTAATGTATACCAATCTTAATCCACCAACAACCATGGCAGCAAAAGCAAAAAGTATCACTAAAATAAAAACTAATATTCTTAATTTTTTTTGAGTAGCAGGACCTGTTTTTAAAGGAACTACATCAATAGCAACATGCATGTTTCTACCCGATACATATGCAGCACCTAAAATTCCGACCCAAATCATTAAGTATCTAGATAATTCATCCGTAAAAGAACTAGGAGATCCGATGACAAATCTTGAAAATACTTGCCATAACACATTAATAACCATCAATCCCATGATAATCGTTAAGGCAGTACCTAGTGTTTTATCTATTTTTTTTCTTAATTCCATTTTACTTCGTGTTTTTAATTCGTTGAATTAATTTATAAACTTCAGGGTCTTTTTTTACTTCATCATAAATAGGAGTTACCATATCAGAGAATAAAGTTTTGTCAGGTCTAATAATTTTAACTCCTGCTTTTTCAACTTCAGTAAGGGCTTCTTTTTCGGCTTCTAACCAAAGTTCTCTTTGATACTTCACAGAGTTTTTGATAGCTATTTTAACCCATTCTTTTTCTTGTTCGGTTAAAGCATCCCAAAAGTGAGTACTTCCTACAAGAATGTCTGGAACTACAGTGTGTTCATCTAAGGTGTAATTTTTACAAACTTCGTAATGTCTAGATAAATAAAAAGAAGGAGGATTGTTTTCAGCTGCATCCACCACTCCTTGTTGTAATGAAGTGTATAATTCTCCCCATGAAATAGGTGTTGGAGAACCACCAAGACTACGAACCATATTCATGGCACTAACACTTTCCATCACACGTATTTTTAATCCTTTTAAATCTTCGGGAGAGTGAATAGCTTTGTCTTTGCTATAAAAACTTCTACTTCCAGCATCATAATATCCTAAACCTTTTAACCAAAACTGAATTCCATCATCTAATAATTCTTGACCAATTTCACCGTCTAATACATTAAAAGTATGTTCGCGATCTCTAAATAAATAAGGCAATCCTAATACTTTCATTTTAGGCGCAAAATTCTCTAAAACCGCTGCAGATACTTTAGTCATTTCTAAACTACCAATTTGTAGTAACTCTAAACATTCTCTTTCTGTTCCAAGTTGTTGACTAGGATAGACATTAATTTTTAATGTTCCGTTTGATAATTTGTATAAATCATCACTCATTTTAAGCATGGCAATATGAACTGAGTGCTTTGTATCTAAACCATGAGCTAGTTTAATGGTTTTGGTTTTTTTTGTTAATTCATTACATCCGAATAATAGTGGAATGAAAAACAAACAATATAAGATTGTTTTAAGTCGCATGAGTTTTGTCTTGTTATAAATTTAAATGATGATTTTTTTATTAATTACGATGTTATAAGGTGATTATAATATGTTGAAGTTCAATATTATCTCTTTATATAAACCTTTCTGTTTTTTGTGTAATATATGTAAATTATTAGTGAATAAATTATAGAATTATTAGTGTTTGAGCAAATGTATAATTTTATTTCTACAATACAATCGATTGTATTGTGTTTTTTTTTACTACTTTTGCTAGCATTAAAATTAATATAGCAAACGTATGAAACAGAATATTGAAACTAGATATGCAGCTTCTCCAAGAGAGGTAAAACAGATGGATACTCAAGGATTAAGAGATGAATTCTTAGTAGAGGATTTGTTTACTGAGGACAATGTTAAATTGGTGTATTCTCATTATGATAGATATGTTATAGGAGGGGTTTCACCAGTAAACAAAGCGATTTCTTTAGAAACGATAGATCAGTTAAAGTCTTCTTACTTTTTAGAAAGAAGAGAGTTAGGAGTTATAAACGTTGGTGAAGCAGGATCTGTTAGTGTTGATGGTCAAGTATATGAACTAGGACACAAAGAAGCTTTATACATTGGAAAAGGAAATAAAGAAATTATTTTCTCAAGTAAGTCTTCTAGTAACCCAGCACTTTTTTATATCAATTCAACTCCAGCACATAAAACTTATCCAACTAAAAAGATTGGTTTAGATGATGTTGAGGTAGTAGAGTTAGGTACACCAGAAACTAGTAATGCTAGAACCATTCGTAAGTATATTGTAAATAGTGTGGTTGATGTATGTCAATTACAAATGGGGATGACTACTTTAAAATCTGGAAGTGTATGGAATACTATGCCAGCTCACGTTCATGATAGAAGAATGGAAGTTTATTTCTATTTAGATGTACCACAAGACCAAGCAGTATCTCATTTTATGGGAGAGCCAACAGAAACAAGACATGTTTGGATGGCAAATCATCAAGCAATCATTTCTCCACCATGGTCAATTCACTCTGGAGCAGGAACTTCATCATATACTTTTATTTGGGGTATGGCTGGTGAAAATCTTGATTATGGAGATATGGATGTATGTGCAATAAACGAATTACGATAATCTAACCAATTAATTATAATAATATTATGTCAAAACAATTGTTTGATTTAACAGGGAAAGTAGCTCTTATCACAGGAGCAACTCATGGTTTAGGTATGGCTATGGCTAAAGGATTAGGGTTTGCAGGAGCAACTATTGTTGTTAACGGAAATTCGTCACAAGAAAAATTAGATACTGCAGTAGCAGCATACAAAGAATTGGGATTAAATGCTCATGGATATTTGTTTGATGTAACTAATGAAGAGCAGGTTATAGCAAGTGTAAAAAAGATTGAAAAAGAGGTTGGTGCTATTGATGTTTTGGTAAATAATGCTGGAATTATAAAGAGAACTCCTTTGGTAGAAATGGAGGTAGCAGATTTTAAACAAGTAATAGATGTAGATTTAGTATCTCCTTTTATTGTTTCTAAAGCTGTAGTACCAGGAATGATTGAAAGAAATAGCGGGAAAATTATTAACATTTGCTCTATGATGAGTGAGTTAGGAAGAAATTCTGTAGGAGCATATGCAGCTGCCAAAGGTGGATTGAAGATGTTGACTCAAAATATGGCTACAGAATGGGCTAAGTTTAATATTCAAACCAATGGGATTGGGCCAGGATATTTTGCTACAAGCCAAACAGCTCCTATTAGAGTAGAAGGAAACCCTTTTAACGATTTTATTATAAGTAGAACGCCAGCAGGAAAATGGGGAGACCCAGATGATTTACAAGGAGCAGCTATTTTCTTAAGTTCTAATGCAAGTAACTTTATTAATGGTCAGGTATTATATGTTGATGGAGGAATTTTAGCTACTATTGGTAAACCATCAAACGAATAAATAAGTTAATCTTTTTAAATTAAGTGTTTTATAAAAAAAGAGGATGATTATTTCATCCTCTTTTTTTGTTTTAATCTTCTTTAAAGCAAAGAGCGGCAGCACCAATAATTCCGGCATCATTACCTAGGGTTGCAAGTCTAATGTCTAGATTTTCAAGATAGTATTCAGGAAGTCTTTTCTTAAGTACTTTATTCATATTCTTTTTCACAATCTTAAAAGCTTTACTAACCCCTCCTCCAATAAAAACAGTTTTAACGTCCAATATTCTTAAAGTAGACACAAGGGTTTCACCTAAAACAAATCCTACTTTTTCAAATACTTCAACAGCTACGGGATCATCATTTGTAGCAGCAATTACAATATCTTTTGCATTTAGGTTTTTAGAAACTAAATTGGTTTTCTGTCCTTTTTTTATTTTTTTCAAAGCCATTTCAATCAAAGCTTTTTTTCCCATATTTTCTTCAGCGGTTTTTCCGTTAGAGGAAATAATATGACCTGCTTCCATAGCATTTCCATTTCCCCCTTTAAAAATTTTACCATCTAACACGGCTGCACTTCCAAGTCCAGTTCCTAAAGTCATAAATAAAAAGTTTTTAGGTACTTTGTTTTTGGCAAAATGCAATTCACCAATAGCCGCAGCATTGGCATCGTTTTCAAGAAAGAAAGAAGTATTAGGATGTTTATTTTCTAAAATACTAATTAGATCAACATTATTAAATTCAGGAATATTTTCCATGTAAACCGTTGTTTTTCGGTTTTTAGAAATCATTCCAGGAACAGCAATTCCCACTTTTTTTATTTGCGGATTTTCTTTTAGTTCTAGATTAATTAATTTTACAAACTCGCTGATGAAGTTTCCTGTATCACGTAAAATTTTGGTAGGATGTTTTTCTTTTTTAAGTAAAGAACCTTTTTTATTTACAACTCCAATTTTTATATTGGTTCCACCAACATCAATTCCTATATACTCTTCCATTTAAATTTAGTTTTATGAATTAGATAAAAAATATGGGGTATGAGTAAATATAGGTAAAATCTGTTTTTTAATAAGAGTTATAAGGTGATTATCTGATTTGATTATGAATTATTTTGCTTTTAAATGTGTTTTTTGATGAAATTACACTGATTTACAATTCAAAATAATTTGTCCTACATAAATAAAACTGTATTTTTGCCGCACTAAATTAAATATAATGGCAAGTATTCAAGAGCTAAAAGATTTTACACAACAAGTAAGAAGAGATATTTTACGTATGGTTCATGCTGTGAATTCAGGACATCCAGGAGGATCATTAGGGTGTGCGGAATATATTACAGTGTTGTATCAAGAAATTATGAAGCACAATGCTGAGAAATTTGACATGGATGGAAAAGATCAAGATTTGTTCTTTTTATCTAATGGACATATTTCTCCAGTTTTTTATAGTGTATTGTCTCGTAGCGGATATTTTCCAGTATCTGAATTATCGACTTTCCGTTTGCTAAATTCTAGATTACAAGGACATCCAACTACTCACGAAGGTTTAGAAGGAATTCGTATCGCATCTGGTTCTTTAGGACAAGGAATGAGTGTTGCTCTTGGAGCAGCTCAAGCTAAAAAATTAAATGGTGATGATCGTTTGGTATATAGCTTACACGGTGATGGTGAGTTACAAGAAGGTCAAAACTGGGAAGCAATTATGTATGCTGCTGCTAAGAAAGTAGATAATTATATTGCTGCGGTTGATGTTAACTTAAAACAAATTGATGGTACAACTGATCAGGTTTTACCAATGGGATCTATTAAAGCTAAATTTGAAGCTTTTGGATGGGAAGTTTTAGAGGTTAAAGAAGGAAATGATATCGAAGCAATTATTGCAGGTTTAAAGAAAGCTCAATCTTTAACAGGTAACGGAAAACCAGTTTGTATTTTATTATATACAGAAATGGGTAACGGAGTTGATTTTATGATGCACACTCACGCATGGCACGGTAAAGCACCAAATGATGAGCAATTAGAAAATGCATTGGCTCAAAATCCTGAAACTTTAGGAGATTATTAAGAATAGCAATTCTTTATTATAAAATATATTAGTTAAAAAAGCGCTGTAGTAAATACAGCGCTTTTTTTTATTGATTATTATTTAAGTAAAGACTTATTCTTTTCGGATAAGTCTTTACTTATTTTAAAGATTATTTTATTTCGTAAATAGCAATGGTACTAGATACTTCATGAGTAGCAATCATTAAATAGTTTCCTGTTGGGCTGTCTGTTTTATCAACAACAATTAAGCCTTCTGGAGCAATGTCGTTAGCATCATATAGCCAAGTGATGAATTCTGGGTTTAAAGGATTGGTTATGTTGTAAACAAGAATACCACTCGTTCTTTCTAAACCAACAAATAACATGATTTCATCTCCTACTTTTAAAGTTTTTACCGCTTCTGGTTCAGCACCTTTATCGTCAGATCTTCCATCAGCATCTCCTTCATCTTGATTGAAAATTGATGGAGCAAGGGCTAGTGTTCTTCTAGAGATTTCAGAACCTGAATCGTAAACCAATTGTCCGCTAGTATTCCATATAGAAAAAGAACGACCACCATATCCGTAGATTTGTTCATACAAACCATCGTTGTTTTCATCACCATTAGCAGTTGTAATTTTTAAGCGCCCTAAGTTTTCGTCTTCTTGTAACCAACTTGCATTAGGGTATGTAGCAGGATCTAAACTTAAGTCTTTTACTCTTTCTTCTTCGGAATAACCACCGTAGTCTCTTGCATCACCTTCGTTAGCAGATACAATATATCCATTTCCGTTAGTGGTAAAATAGTCAATAGCATCAGGCATATAAAAACTTAAAACATTCCAGCTTTTTAAATTTCCTGCAATTCCATCTTTATCAGAAGCATCTATTTCGTTACCAGAAATATTATAGTTTTTAGTACCTAATCCCACTAAACTTGTAATTGTTTTTGTTTCTAAATCAACAACAGCCATTCCGTTATTTTCTTGTAAGACAACGTAAGCTGTTTTAGAGTCATCAGAAATAGTTATGTATTCTGGTTCTATATCTTCTTGTAGAGTTGCTGTTCCATTATTTCCAAAAATTCTAAATCCATTACCAGGATTTGATTGTGAAGTAAAATCTATTTGAGTAATAGTTCCTGAAGCAATTTCAACAACAGTAATAGATCCTTCTGGGTCTATAGTGTAGTCATCGTTAGGTTCTCCTTCGTTTGCTGATAAAATATATTTTCCATCAGGAGAAAAAGTAACCATATCAGGTAAAGCACCGGCTGTATATGATTTTATCAATACTTGTGTGTTGGTATTGTAAGTTTCAATAGTTCCGTTAGCTTGTTTGTTGTTGTTTTCAACCGCAACAGCTAAAATACCATTGTGAACGGCAACAGAGTTAGGACTTCCTGTTAAAGAAATAGAAGTTAGTTTGCTAGGAGCGGTAGCATCGGTTAAGTTTAATACAGAGATTTCGTTTTCTTCTGGATTTACAATAAATAATTTATTGGTTGTTGGGTCAAAAGCCGAGATTTCTGAGTATGCCTCATCATTACCATTGGTAAAAGTTCCGATTTTAGTAAAACTTAGTTGGTTTATATTAATAGCGTTGTGACCGTCTTGACCGTTTTCACTATCAATACCATTAAGGCCATCTTCGGAACAAGATGTTAGTATGCTTGAGGTACCAATAATTCCGATAAATAATAATTTAAATAATTTTTTCATTTTTAAAAGTTGTTTGTTTAAAATTGCAAACAAAACAACAGTTTAAAGGTCAAGTAAAGGTTAATAGATAACAAAGGAATTGTTACTATGTTGCTAAGTAAATGTTAGTAGAATTGTTTAATGTTAATTTTATGTGATTGAAGCAGAAAGAAGTATATAAAACAAAAAACCACAACAATTAAGTTGTGGTTTTTAATGTGGTGTCTCCAGTCCCGAAACTTCGGGAGAACCAGGGAGATTTATTTTTTATAGAGAGTATCAATTAAAATAGCTTGGTTGTCAATTATTTTTCTGAACCAACTTTTTATATTCAGATATATAAAACAAAAAACCACAACAATTAAGTTGTGGTTTTTATTGTGGTGCCTCCAGGAATCGAACCAGGGACACAAGGATTTTCAGTCCTTTGCTCTACCAACTGAGCTAAGGCACCATGCTTAACTTAGCGGTTGCAAATATATAATCTTTTTAAAGTTCTACAAATTTTTTGACCAAAAAATGTTTCTATATTTGAAGAGTATAATAAGAAAGAAATGAATTTAATTATTGATGAAGGGAATACCAGAATAAAACTAGCTGTTTTTGATGAAACTTTATTGGTTGATTTAGTGGTGACTAGCATTGATGGATGTGAAGAAACCATTCAAAAAGTAATCACTAAATATGATATTAAATCTTTGATAGTGTCATCGGTAACAGATGAAATAAATCATATAGTTTCAGGTTTAAAATTGCTGAATAAGGTTGTTTTATCTAACGAAACCCCTTTGCCTTTTAAAAACTTATATGATACTCCCAAAACTTTGGGGGTAGATAGACTAGCGTTGGTTACAGCTGCTTGGTCTCAATATCCTAATCAAAACTCTTTGGTGATAGATGCAGGAACTTGTGTGACTTATGATTTTATCAATAAACAAGGAGAGTATTTAGGAGGAGCCATTTCTCCAGGATTAAAAATGCGTTTTAAAAGCATGCATTCTTTCACCAAAAAGCTTCCAGATTTAGATATTCCATTAAGTAGAGTAGATATTATTGGAAAAAGCACAAAACAATCTATGGAAAGTGGCGTTTTAAATGGTATGGTGTTTGAGATTGATGGAGCTATTGCGCATTATCAACAAAAATTTAAAGATGTTAATATAATATTAACGGGAGGAGATGCTAATTCCTTGTGTAAACAATTAAAAAATAGCATATTTGTCAACCCGAATTTTTTGTTAGAAGGATTAAATGCGGTTCTAACGTATCAAAGTAAAAATGAAGCAAAACTTAAGTAATGTCGTTGTAGGATTAGTATTGTTGTTTTTTGTATCTGCAAAAGCACAAGAACAACAAGTTTCATCCCTATTATCAAATATAGGTTTAGGAACAACTTTTTCTGAAGCAACTATAGCCGAAAAGGCTCAAGGAGATTTATCAGTAGTAGGTAATAATAATGTTGAGGTACTTTCTTTTACCAATCCAGCATTGTTGTCTGATTTACAATTAACATCATTTGGTGTTGCTTTTCAAGTTCAAAGCAATAATGTAACCGCTCAAGAATCAAATTTTTCAACTTCAAATACTACAATTTCTAATTTATCTTTTGGTGTGCCTTTAGGTGTAAAAGGAGGACTTTCTTTGGGGTTAAGAGTGCATTCTGCTGTAGGTTTTGAGGTAAATACAGATAATTTTTACAATCAAGGAAGTGGAAGTGTAAATCAAATTTATGCTGGAATTGGGTATGAGATTTTTAAGAACTTCTCTCTAGGTTTACAAGCCAATATGTACTTTGGAGAAACAACAAAAACACAGGCTTTTAAAAATGTTCAAAAATCTACTGTTTATGACGAAACATATAATGTTAAAGGACTTGCTACAAAAGTAGGTGCACAATATAAATTAAATCTTTCTGAAAAGTTAATAGCACAAGTAGGTGCTTATGGAGTTTTGAATCATCAACTTACAGCAACTGGGAATGCAAGGTTTTATGAAGCTATTCAAACCGATGAGAATTCATTTTCCATGATAGCTACTCCAATTACTTCAAACTTGTCTGGAACTCAAGAAAATCCATTTAAATCAGTATTAGGATTAGGTTTAGGAACTTATAATCATTGGTTTGCTGGAGTTTCATATGAAAGTCAAGGAGCTACAACATATTCAGGAAATGTTTTTAACCAAACCAATAACACTGATGTACCTGTTGATTTTGAATCAAAATCTAAAATAAGTGTTGGGGGGTATATAATACCTAAAAAATATGCTTTAAAAAACTACTTAAATCGAGTGACTTATAGAGCTGGATTTAAGTATGAAAATACAGGAACTGTACTGAATAATGAGAGTTTAAAGAATATTGGCATGTCTTTTGGGGTAGGATTACCAATAGGAAAGAGAATTTCTTACGCAAACTTTACTCTTGAAGTAGGGCAATTAGGAGAATTCTCTAAAAACAATTATCAAGAAGAATACATCAACGTTGGTGTCAATTTTTCATTATCAGATAAATGGTTCGAAAAAAGAGTAATACGCTAAATAATCAATAATAATATGAAAACAAGACTAACTACATTTTTTACAATTTTATTTTCAGTTATGATGTTTACGGCTCAGGCACAAGATGATCCGAGCTTACGTTATAATATGTTAAAAACAGACTATAAGACCAAAAATTATGACTCAGCTCTTAAAAATTTAGAGTGGTGTTTAGATAATAGTCCAAAATTAACTGCAAATATTTATAAGTATGGAGGGAATTTATTGGATGATGTATTAAAAGAAGCAACACCAGAGAAAAAAGCAAAGATTGCTGCTTTAGGTAAAAAGATGTACGAAAAAAGATTTGAAAATTATCCTGATGAAGATCCAGCAAAGGCTCATAGTGATTATGCTGACTTTTTGAAAGAAGTTGGAGGGGATAAAGAAGAAATTTTCAAAAATTACGATGAAGCATTTAAGGTTGATCCAACTAAATTAGGAGTAGGTTCTATCATTAGTTATTTTACTACAGTAATTGATAAATATAAGGATACTGATTTACAATTGGTGTTTAACACTTATGATGCTACTGTTGAAGCTATTGACGCTAAAGTTGAAGGATATTTAGATAATATTCAAAAACTACACGCAAAAGAAGATGAAGGACAAACTTTAATTTCTTCTGAAAAAAGAAAATTACACGCTTATACCGTAAACTCTAAGGCATTAGGACAAGTTGAAGCTATTTTAGATCAAAAAATGGAAGAAATTTCTACTTGTGAGTACTTAATTCCTTTATATACAGAAGAGTTTGAAGCTAATAAAACAAACAAAGTTTGGGTTACAAGAGCGATCAACCGTATGTTTAAAAAAGATTGTACAGAAGACCCTTTATATGCTAGTTTGGTAGAACAATATCAAGAAATAGATCCTTCTCCAGAAGCATCTGTATTATATGCAGGTTTATTAATGGATAAAGGAGAAACTGAAAAAGCTATTTCTTTCTTTGATAAAGCTATTTCTCAAGAAACAGATCCAGCTAAAAAAGCTAAAAACTTATATAAAGTAGCAGATATTTTTAAGAAAAGAGGTCAAAATGCAAAGGCAGTTTCTTATGCTAAAAAGGCGATTGCAGCAAAGTCTAACTTTGGTAGAGCTTATACTATGATTGCAACTTTATACGCAGATGGAGTTAATAACTGTGGAACTGATGAGTTTGAAAAGCGTATGGTATACGTAGCAGCAAAAACTTACGCATTAAAAGCAGCTAGAGTAGATCCAAGTATTGGAGTGTATGCTTCTAAATTAGGAAAAGCTTATGCAGCAAATGAACCAAGTAAAAAATTAGTATTTAATAACGAATTAGGATTAAAATCTGGAGATTCGTACACTATTAAATGTTGGATTAATGAAACTGTAAGAGTTCCTTAATTAAACTTTACTAAAAAGAAATAAAAAGCCAAAGATTCATTTCTTTGGCTTTTTTTATGAATCAATGGAGTGATTGTAATGGTTTACTTTAGAATTTATAATCCTATATTTGTAATAGTTATTAAAAAGCATGAGGCAGAAAAGTAATTTTATTTTTTTTATCAAACCCATAAGCGCAATAGGCTTAATCTTAGTGTTTTTGGCAAGTTGTAAGAATTCATCAAAAGAGATTAATGACTTTTTAGCAGATAAAAATTTACCTGTAGGTGTTGCCGAAAATATGAATCATGTGTACAAAGATTCTGGTAAAGTAACCAGTAGGTTAATCGCTCCTGTATTTTGGGATTTTAAAAACAGAAAGTTAAATCCATACTCAGAATTTCCAAAAGGAGTAAAAATAGTAAACATCAATAGAGTTTCAAGAGATTCAGTAACTATACTTGGCGATTATGCAATTAGTTATGAAAAAACTAGGGTTTCAGAAATTATTGGTCATGTAGTAGTTATTAATCACCTAAATGGAGTGATTTTAAATACCGATCAAATGTATTGGGATCAAAAAGAAAAATATTACTTTACCAAGAGTCCTTTTACTATTTATACAGAAACGGATACTCTAACAGGAGTAGGATTTGAGTCTGAAAGTAACTTAAGTAATTGGATATTAAATAATACACAAGGCGATTTTATCGTAAATCAAAAAGAGAAATAAAATGCACAAATTTTCAAAAATTATAGAGTGGGGATACTTAGCTTTAGGAGTTGTTTTTTTAGTAGAAGTATTTACCAATTGGAATACAGATAGACAAAAAGCAATTGTATCTATTTTATTTTCTGCTCTTGCTATTTTTATGTTTATTTTTAAACGTAGATTTAGAAAAAATCGCACAGAAAAATAAAAACCTATGGATTTAGAAATCCTTATAATTGTTGTTTCTATTCTTTTATCAGCTTTTTTTTCGGGCTTAGAAATTGCGTTTGTTTCTTCTAATAAACTGCAAGTTGCTTTAGAAAAGAAAAAAGAAGGATTAACATCAAAATTGTTGACCAAGTTAACAGAAAAATCATCAAAATTTATAACCACCATGTTGGTCGGTAATAATATTGCTTTGGTGGTGTATAGTTTTTATATGGGAAAAAAGTTGGTGACTTTGTTTCCGCAGGATATGAATGATTTTACATTACTATTACTACAAACTATTATTTCTACTTTGGTAATTTTAATTACTGCAGAGTTTTTGCCAAAAGCAATTTTTAGAGTTTATGCCAATGAAACATTAATCATATTTGCATTACCGGCATATTTTTTCTATTTGTTGTTTCACCTTATTTCTGGGTTTATAGAGCAAATATCTAATGGACTTTTAAAATTGTTTTTTGGAGCAGATGCAGATGAAAAAGATACTGAGTTTAGTAAAGAAGAATTAGGTCATTATATTGATAAACAATTAGAAATTGGTAAAAAAGATGACGAAGAAATTGATTCTGAAATTCAGATTTTTCAAAACGCATTAAGTTTTAATTCTGTAAAAGCACGTGAAATTATGGTGCCAAGAACAGATATTGAAGCTATTGAAATTCACGATAGAGTTAGTAAACTAAAACAACGTTTTGTAGATACAGGTTTTTCAAAAATTTTAATTTATAAAACCTCTTTTGATGATATTATAGGTTACGTTCATGCTTATGAAATGTTTAAAATGCCTAAAACCATTAAGTCCATTTTATTACCTGTTGAGTATATTCCAGAATCTATGATGATTAACGAGGTGCTAAACGTAATGATGAAAAAACGTAAAAGCATTGCTGTGGTGATTGATGAATATGGAGGAACCTCTGGAGTTATTACTGTAGAAGATATTATAGAGGAATTGTTTGGTGAAATAGAAGATGAACATGATAAAATAGCTTTAACTGATAAAAAGTTAGACGAAAATGAATTTGAATTATCAGGAAGGTTAGAGGTTGATTATTTAAATGAAACTTATGGATTAAATATTCCTGAGTCAGAATCCTACGAAACTTTAGGAGGATATATTATTGAAAGTATAGAAGATATTCCTCAATTGGGAGAAGAATTCCAAATTGATGGTTTTTTTATTAAAATAACACAAGTAAGTAACGCTAGAATAGAAGAAGTTTATCTAAAATCTAATTATTATACAGAGTAATTGTTTTTTTCTTTAAAAACAGTCTTTTTATTTCCTGATTTCAATTGAAATTGTATTTTAGCGGACAATCAAAAAATTACATATATAGAAATGGCAATATTATCAAAGATCAGAGATCGCTCAGGATTTTTAATCATCGTTATTGGATTAGCGATGTTTTCATTTGTAGTAAGTCCTAAAAACATTATAGACTTTTTTAGCAGTCAAAACCTAGATGCTATCGGAAAAGTAAATGATGAGGATATTTCATACAAAGAGTTTGCAACAAGAGTTGAGAACTTTAAAGCTCAAAACAGAAATGCTTCTGCTTATGGGGCTATGACTGTTGAGAACATGGTATGGGATCAAATGGTTAGAGAAAAAATTTATGAAACTAAATTAGCTCAAGCTGGTGTAGTTATTGGCGAGGGTGAAATTTGGCAAGCAATTATAGCAAGTAATGAAGTAGTAAACTCTCCTCAGTTTAAAGATAAAGATGGAAAGTTTAACGAAGATTTATTAAAAGCATACATTGCTGGTTTAGAATCAGACACTACTGAGCAAGGAAAACAATATTTACAAGGTTGGTTGGCATACGAAAAATCTGTGAAGCAAAGTTTGTTAACTCAAGCTTATAACTCTTTGGTTAATGTAGGTGTAGGAGTTACAGAAGCAGAAGCAATTAATGATTATGTTATCAACAACACTAGCGTTAGTGCAGATTATGTTTATTTGCCATTCTCTTCAATTCCTAATACAGATGTTAAAGTAAGTAAAGATGATGTAGCTGAATATATTAACGAGCACTCAAACTTGTATGAAACAGAAGCTACTAGAAACTTAAAATTGGTTAAGTTTTCTTTTACTGCCTCTCAAGAAGATGAAGATGATATTAAGCATGGTTTAGAGAGTTTAATTGCTGATAAAGAAGAGTACAGTAAAATTTCTAAGTCTACAGAATTAGTTAAAGGATTTAAAAACACAGAAGACGCAAAATTATTTGTAGAAGAAAGTTCTTCAGATTTACCATTGGTTGATAGATTTCAGTTCGAAGATGAATTACCAACAGTTGCTAAAGAAGATATCAAAAAGGCTTCTGTAGGTGATGTTGTAGGGCCATATAAGTTCTCTTCATACTATAAAATTTCTAAGTTGTTAGATGTTCAACAAATTCCAGATTCAGTTCAAGCAAGTCATATCTTAATTAACTTTATCGGATCTCAAGGAGCACAACCAACAGTAACTAGAACATTAGCTGATGCAGAAAAATTAGCAGATAGTCTTTTAACTGTTGTTAAAAAATCTTCTAAAAAATTCGGAACAATAGCTGAGAATTATTCTTCAGACCCAGGATCTGCTGCTAAGCAAGGTTCATTAGGATGGTTTGGATACAGAGCTATGGTACCAGAATTTAGAGATTACTGTTTTGAAAATAAAAAAGGATCTGTAGGAATTGTTAAAACAGCTTATGGATTACATATCATCAAAATAGAAGACCAAAAGAACTTTAGTAAAGCATATAAATTAGCAACTATTGCTAGACAAATTCAAGCTTCAGAAAAAACAGAAAATAAAGTTTTTGAACAAGCAGAGATTTTTGCTAACGAGTTAAGAAACGGAGGAGACTTTGAAGCTATTGCTAAAGAAAAAGGATATGCTGTAAGTCCAGTGAACGGATTAAAAGCTTTAGATGTTTACGTTGGTTCTGTGGGAGAAAACAGAAGAATTGTAAAATGGGCTTTTGATGAAGAAACAGAATTAAACGCTACTAATCGTTTTGATTTAGACGAAAAAGGTTATGCGGTAGTAATGTTAACTAACAAGCAAGAAAAAGGATTAATGTCTGCAACAAGCGCATTTAGTCAAGTTGAGCCAATTTTAATCAAACAAAAGAAAGCAGAACTTCTTGAAGAAAAAATGACAGCTGGTAGTTTAGAGGGTATTGCTAAAGCTAACAATATTAAAGTAGAAAGCTTTAGTAATGTAACTTTAGGAGCCCCAACCATTCCTGGTGTTGGTATTGAGCCTGGTGTAGTTAGTGCAGCGGCTGTTAGCAAACAAGGAGTGTTGGTAAACAATATTGTTGGAGATAAAGGAGTTTTTGCTATTGTAAATAAAGCTGTAACTGTACCAGAAGCAGATGCTACTAAGGTAAATGTTAAAACAGTAAATAACATGGTAAAATCTACTGTATCAAGTCAATTATACAATGGATTAAAAGACGAGTCTTCTATAGAAGATTATAGAGCAGCTCGTTATTAATAATCCTAAGAGATTAAATAATAAAAGAGGCTTTAGAGCCTCTTTTTTTGTACTCAATATCAACGTTTCTTACCTTTGTTATTATGATAACTCAAGAACAATTACAAAAATTGGCCAATAGAGTAGCCAAGCTTAAACAATATTTAGAGATAGATAAAAAATTGATTGAAATTGCCAATCAAGAAGAGAAATCTGTTGCCCCTGATTTTTGGAATAACCCAAAAGAAGCCGAAGCACATATGAAAGTGCTAAGAGGTTTAAAAAAATGGGTTGACGATTATAACAAAGCAAATACTCTTGTAGGTGATTTAAGTGTAACACTTGAGTTTTATAAAGAGGGTGAAGCAACCGAAGAGGAAGTAAATGATTTAGAAACAGAAGTCGTTACTTTAATAGAAGATATTGAGTTTAGGAATATGCTTTCTGAAGAAGGTGATGAAATGAGTGCCGTACTACAGATTACTGCAGGTGCTGGTGGAACCGAAAGTTGTGATTGGGCGGCAATGTTGTTGCGTATGTACAGCATGTGGTCTAACAAACAAGGTTTTAAGCTTAAAGAACTTAATATGCAAGATGGTGATACGGCAGGAATTAAAACCGTTACCATTGAAATTGAAGGTGAGTTTGCTTTTGGTTATTTAAAGGGAGAAAATGGTGTTCACAGATTGGTGCGTATTTCTCCATTTGATAGTAATGCTAAAAGACATACTTCTTTTGCTTCGGTATATGTATATCCTTTGGTTGATGATTCTATCGAAATTAAAATAGATCCTTCGGATTATACTTTCGAAACAATGAGAGCTAGTGGAGCAGGAGGACAAAATGTAAACAAGGTAGAAACTGCTGTACGTTTGCGTCACCATCCAACAGGTATTATTATAGAAAATTCAGAAACCAGATCTCAGTTAGATAATAAAACCAAAGCCATGCAGTTGTTAAAATCTCAATTATATGAGTTAGAACTGCAAAAGAAAATGGCTGCAAGAACCGAAATTGAGGCGAATAAAATGAAAATTGATTTTGGTTCTCAAATTCGTAATTATGTAATGCATCCTTATAAATTGGTAAAAGATGTTAGAACTGCTCACGAAACAGGTAATGTTGATGCGGTGATGAATGGAGATATAGATGGTTTCTTAAAATCATATTTAATGATGGCAGGACAGCCAGAACAAAACAACGAATTATAACATATTTTTAAAGGTGTAAATGGTGTTCGAGCGAAGTCGAGAACAAAAACCTGTTTAGTTCATAAATTATATAAACAATTTTAAAATGATAAAAATATACCACAACCCAAGATGTACAAAAAGCAGACAAGGTGTTGCTTTTTTAGAAGAAAAAGGAGTAGTATTTGAAGTTGTAAAATATTTAGATGAAACATTTACTTTTCAGAGCCTAAGCGAAGTAATTGCTGAATTGGGAATTTCTCCAATAGCATTGGTTCGTAAAAATGAAGCCATTTGGAAAAGTGATTTTAAAGGAAAAGAATTGTCTGATACTGAAATTATTCAAGCAATGGTAGATTTTCCAAAATTAATAGAACGTCCTATTGTTGTTCATAATGGAAAAGCGGTAGTAGCAAGACCTACGGAGAAAATAGAAGAAGTTTTATAATTTAATACACAATAAGTGCATCACCATTTTATCATACATAAACCTTATGGTTATTTATCTCAGTTTACTAGTGGTGAAAAATTAGCACATAAAAAAAAGTACTTAGGAGATTTATATACAGTGCCAGAAGGAACTATGGCTATTGGTAGACTAGATGAACCTAGTGAAGGTTTGTTGTTGTTGACTACCGATGGAAGTGAGAGCGAAAGAATAAGGTCTAATAAGGTAGAAAAAGAATATTACGCACAAGTTGATGGTCTTATCACTTTCGAAGCTTTAGAACTGCTAAAAAGCGGTGTTGTAATAGGAGTAAATGGTCAAGATTACAAAACAAAATCAGCTAAGGTTAAAAGCATAGTTTGTCCTGAAAAGTTGCCTCACAGAGCCAAAAGAATTCGAGATGATAGGCATGGTCCTACCTCTTGGGTTTCTATTACTTTAACCGAAGGAAAATTTAGGCAAGTAAGAAAAATGTGTTCTGCTGTTGGTTTTCCTGTGCTTAGATTAATTAGAGTGAGAGTAGGGCAAATGCATTTGTCTCAAATAAATGACTCAGGAATTTTAAAAGTCGATTCTTTTTTAATTTAATCAATTCTAAAAATCCTTATCTTTAGTTATATGGATATAAAAGATTTTATCATAAGGTTGATCGTGGCGCTTTTAGCTGGACTATGTATAGGGTTTGAAAGACAATGGAGACATAAGTCAGCAGGGTTAAAAACCAATATGTTAGTATCAGCAGGTTCAGCCATTTTTGTTTTATTATCGGTTAGGTTTTCTGAATTAAATACAGATGTTGATGTTACAAGAATTGTGGCTCAAGTTGTAACAGGGGTTGGTTTTTTAGGTGCGGGTGTTATTTTTAGAGAAGGAACTAATGTTCATGGATTAACTTCTGCCGCAACTATTTGGTGTAGTGCAGCCATTGGTTGTGTTGCTGCAACGGGATTTTATTTAGAAACATTCGTTTGTACGCTATTGGTAATTATTGTAAATGTAGTTATTAACCCTATTGATAATTGGTTAAAAGATAGGAAGAGTTAAAACAATCTATGTTATTATAGCTCACTAATCTTTGTGCAAAACTCATCTACTCTTTTCCAATCTGTGTACTCTATAGGTCTATCTGTGTGGATAGGACCATGAGTTATTTTCATAATAAGTTTAATCATCAGTTTATCAAAAAAGGAGTAAAGAGTATAATCTAATTTACCTCCGAACACATCTGTTAATGTTGGTTTCCAAGTAATTTCATTAAGAAATTTTATAAGGTAAGGATTTGTATCAGCGCTATTTTTGTCTTTATTTCTAGCAACTAGATTTACCGAAAAGAAAGCAGTTTTTATTTTACTCAACTCAATTTTATATTGGTTGATAAGGCGATAAATTGATTTATGATGTTTACCATATCTAATACTAGAACCAATAATTAATATTTTATAATCTAAGGAGAGATCATCAATAGTATCAGCAGGAATAAGTTCTACATTGTAGTTTTTACGTGATAATTGATCTTGAATAAATTCGCATATCTTTTTTGTATGCCCATCAACAGATGCATAAATGATTCCTATTTTATCAGCCATCACTTAATTTTTAGTATGAAAACAATTGTTGTTTTCTCTATCTAATTTAGTTAATTCTTAGTTAAAAATAGGACTAGTTAGAGGTTGTTTTGTTTTAAAATGAGGAAAAATGTAAGAGTTTTTTCTAAGAACGATGATAGTTTAAGAGGATAAAATTTTGTTAGCTAATCAATGATAATATTGTATTTATTTAATAAGCCTTGAATGTTTTCTATAGAAAAGATGGCTTTTTTAATATTATTGTTTTCAGGGTCTATAATATAATTTTTGGAAGTCTTAAAGTTGGCTTTTTCTAAATTAGTACGTTCAAATTTTGCTTTTGTAAAATCACAATTGTCAAAAAAAGCTTGTGATAAGTCACATTCAGAAAAATCTACATTTTGTAAAGAGGTATTTCTAAAAATAGTTTTTTTGATTTTTTGTTGATAAAAAGATGCATGGTTTAATGAGCAATTTTCAAATTGAAAAGAAAGACCAAAAGGATTACAGTTTTCAAATAGGATACCAATCATCTTACAGCTTTTAAATACAACTTCTTGTAATACTGTTTTGTTTAGTTTAACATTACTTAGGTTACAATCTATAAACTCACAGTTAGTAAATTCAATACCCGATAAATCACAGTCAGAAAAATTACAATTCACAAAAGAACATTCCTCATATTCTCCAGTTCTTAGAGGTGATCTTGTGTAATCTTCTTGTTCAAAAGTTTCTTCTTCAAAGTAATCCACGTTTTTACAATATTTAAAAGGTGATAAGTTATATTTTAATTTAAGTGATTTTATATCACTCCGTTTGGTGCTTAAAAATAAAAAACCGCTAACAAATAATGTAGCGGTTTTTTGATAATAAAAGATTTCTTATTTTATTTTAAAGAACCAATCATGTCTTCTGGTTTTACCCATTCGTCATATTGTTCTGGAGTAACATGTCCTAAACGTACTGCTTCTTCTTTTAAAGTAGTTCCGTTTGCATGAGCTGTATTTGCTATTTCAGCAGCTTTGTAATATCCAATTTTGGTGTTTAAAGCAGTTACCAACATTAAAGAGTTGTTTAATAACTTTTCTATAACAGGATAGTTTGGTTCAATTCCAACAGCACAGTGCTCTTCAAATGATACACAAGCATCACCAATTAAACGAGCAGATTCAATTAAGTTTTTAGCCATTACAGGTTTAAATACGTTTAATTCGTAATGACCTTGTAATCCACCAACACCAATAGCTACATCGTTACCCATAACTTGTGCAGCTACCATAGTAATAGCCTCACATTGTGTTGGGTTAACTTTTCCTGGCATAATAGAAGAACCTGGTTCGTTAGCAGGAATGATTAATTCTCCAATTCCAGAACGTGGTCCAGAAGCCATTAAACGAATGTCATTTGCTATTTTGTTTAAGGATACAGCAATTTGTTTTAATGCTCCATGCGTTTCTACAAATGCATCATGAGCAGCTAAAGCTTCAAACTTGTTTTCAGCAGTTACAAAAGGTAATCCTGTAAATTCTGCAATCTTTTGAGCAACCAATACATCGTAACCTTTAGGAGTGTTTAATCCTGTTCCTACAGCAGTACCACCTAAAGCCAATTCAGCTAAGTGAGCTAAAGTATTTTTTAAAGCTTTTAAACCATGGTTTAATTGAGATACATAACCAGAAAATTCTTGACCAATAGTTAATGGCGTAGCATCCATTAAATGGGTTCTACCAATTTTAACTACATCTTTAAACGCTTCTGATTTTGCTTGTAAAGTATCACGTAATTTTTCAACTCCAGGAATGGTGTTTTCTACAATAATTTTGTAAGCTGCAATATGCATTCCTGTTGGGAATGTATCGTTAGATGATTGAGATTTGTTTACATCATCGTTAGGTTGGATTGCTTTTTCACCTTCTCCAATAACCCCACCAGCTAATTCTTGAGCACGGTTGGCAATTACTTCGTTAGTGTTCATGTTAGATTGAGTTCCAGAACCTGTTTGCCAAACAACTAAAGGAAATTGATCATCTAATTTACCAGCTAAAATTTCATCACATACTGCAGAAATTAAATCTCTTTTGTTTTCAGCCAACACTCCTAAATCACAGTTTGCGTGTGCAGCTGCTTTTTTTAAGTAAGCAAAACCATAGACTATTTCTAAAGGCATGCTCCCTGCAGGACCAATTTTAAAATTGTTTCTAGATCTTTCTGTTTGTGCTCCCCAATACTTATCAGCAGGTACTTGTACCTCACCCATAGTATCTTTTTCTATACGATATTTCATTGGATATTTATTTTATTCTCTTAACAATCAAAGATAAGCCGATTGCTTTTTTATTTAAAAAATTGTTGTTAAAACTTGTTCAAATTCTGCAACATTACACAGATTTTTATAATTGTTGAAGTATTTCAACATCTTTATTTAGGGTAAACTTTTTAACAAATCATCAATTTGATTGCTAGAGGGTCTAGGTGCGTTTGCAGATATGATTTTTCCTTCAGTATCTAATAAAATAAAGCGAGGAATTCCTGTTACATTATAAGCATTTGTGAATTCTTGATCTTCATCAGCAAATAGCTGTACACCCCCCATTTCTTTTTCTTCAATCATTTTTTTCCATGCTGATTTAGCATTTTTTCTATCCACAGAAATACTCACAAATTTGATATTCTTTTTATGAAATTTCTTTTCTAGTTTTTTAAGGTATGGAATTTCAGCTTTACAAGGTGGACACCAAGTAGCCCAAATATCGATATACACATAATTACCACGCAAATCTTTTAAAGAGGTTGTTCCTCCTTTAAAGTTTTCGTAATTGTTAAATTCAGGGGATAAATCTCCTTTTTTTAAGCTTCCATCAAGTCCATTGATAGCCTTATATTGTTGTTCTAAATTTTTAATAAAGAACTCTAAATTTTCTTTTTCTGTTTTGATGACAAAGGGATTGATGTCTTCGTATTCTTTTAACAATGCTTCTATATTACCAACCATTGTTATTTTAAAATCTTTAAAAGCATCTGGTTCTAAACCATTAATACTATCTATACTCTCAAAGATTTGTTCTGTATAAGCTTCTCTTTCTTTTAAATAGTTATTAGCTCTTTCACCATGACCAGAATAGCTTAATGAGTGCTCATAATCCTTGGCATCTAAGTTGATTTTTAATTGAGTTTCTTTGTCTAAAAAAAGTGTTTTTTGAAAAGGCCCAATTTGGATAAAACAAAACTTTCCATCAACATTAATAGTGTCTTTAAAAGTTCCATTATTGATCTTTATTTTTTTTACTTGTGATGGGGTTTTTAAAAGAACCTCGGTAATTTCACTTGGTAAGTTGTCTATTTTTCCTGAGATGCTTGATTGTTTAGGAGTATTGTTACAAGCTATAACAAGCAAAGTTATGCTTGCTATAAAAATTCTTTTTAAATGATTCATGTTTTTTTATTCTGTTAAAAAATATATCTTAAGAATCTAATAGCATATATCAAGCCAATTTTAAGAATATAATTTCTTAGTTCTTACAAAATCTAAGATATAAAAAAAACACCTTTGTAATGAAACAAAGGTGTTTTTAGATATGTTTATAAAATTGCTTAAGCAATCATAGTAACAGGGTTTTCTATATACTGTTTTAATGTATTTAAGAAAGCAGCTCCAACAGCACCATCAATAGTTCTGTGGTCGCAAGACAAAGTTAAATTCATTACGTTACCAACAACAATTTCTCCGTTTTTAACAACAGGTTTTTGTTTGATACCACCAACAGATAAAATAGCTGAGTTAGGTTGATTGATGATAGAAGTAAAGTTATCTACACCAAACATTCCTAAGTTAGATACTGTAAAAGTACTTCCAGACATTTCTGCAGGAGTTAACTTTTTGTTTTTAGCTTTGATAGCTAAGTCTTTTACTTCAGCACCAATTTGAGTTAAACTCTTAGTGTCTGTAAAAGGAATTACAGGAACTACTAAACCATCTTCAATAGCAACAGCAACACCAATAGCAATATGTTCGTTATAGATTGTTTTTTCAACAGTCCATTCAGTATTGATTTGTGGGTGTTTTCTCAATGCCATTGCAGAAGCTTTTACTACTAAGTCATTAAAAGAAACTTTAGTATCAGGTAACTCATTAATTTGTTTACGAGAAGCCATGGCATTGTCCATGTCTACATCTAAACTAATAGTAAAGTTTACATTTTCCGTTTGAGATTTGTCTAAAGCTCTAGCAATTGCTTTACGCATGTTAGAGTTTTTCTCTTCTCTTTGGCTAATTTCTCCAGCAGGAGCAGCAGCTACAGCTTTCGCAGCAGGAGCAGCAGCTTCAGTAGCAGGAGTATAGTTCTCGATATCTACTTTTACAATTCTTCCACCTTCACCAGTACCTACAACTTTTGCTAAGTTGATTCCTTTTTCTTCAGCCAAAGCTTTAGCTAAAGGAGAGGCAACGATTCTTCCGTTTTCAGAATTGATTGCACTTACTTTTTTAGTAGCAGTAGGAGCAGATGCTTTAGGAGCCTCTGTTTTTGCTGGAGCAGGAGCGGCAGCAGCTTTTGGCGCTTCGGCAGCAGGAGCAGCTTTAGGAGCTGGAGCACTTGCTTTACCAAAATTAGCAGCTACAGCAGAAACATCAGTTCCAGCTTCACCAATAATTGCTAATAAACTATCAACAGGAGCAGTTTCTCCTTCTTCTAGTCCAACATATAAAAGAGTTCCTTCGTTAAAAGACTCAAACTCCATCGTAGCTTTATCTGTTTCGATTTCAGCTAAAATATCACCTTCTTCAACCTTGTCTCCAACTTTCTTTAACCAAGAAGCAACAGTACCATCAGTCATTGTATCACTTAAACGAGGCATTGTCACAACAATTACTCCTTCAGGGATAGCAACTTCTTCACTTGCAGGAGCTTCTTCTGCAACAGGAGCAGCTTCCTCAGTTTTTGGTGCTTCAGCAGCAGGTTCAGCAGAACCACCACCTAATAATCCAGAAATGTCTTCACCTTCTTCACCAATGATAGCTAATAAACTATCAACAGGTGCTGTTTCTCCATCTTCTAAACCAATGTGTAATAAAACACCTTCGTTAAAAGATTCAAATTCCATAGTAGCTTTATCAGTTTCGATTTCAGCTAAAATGTCACCTTCTTCAATTTTGTCTCCAACTTTTTTAAGCCATTGAGCAACGGTTCCTTCAGTCATCGTATCACTCAAACGTGGCATGTTAATTATAGTAGCCATAATTTATTGTATGGGATTATTTATGTTTAACAAATGGGTAGTTCTCTTGCTCATATACCATATCGTATAATTGTTGCTTATCTGGATATGGAGATTCTTCTGCGAATTTCTCACACTCAGCTACCTTGCTCTTAACGTCTTTATCAATCTGTTTGATTTCCTCGTCTGTTAAGTATTTTTCTTTTTTAATAATATCTAATACTTGCGTAATAGGATCTATTTTTTTGTACTCTTCAACTTCTTCTTTAGTACGGTAGTGTTGCGCATCCGACATAGAGTGACCTCTATAACGGTAAGTTTTCATTTCTAAGAAAGTTGGTCCATCTCCTCTACGAGCTCTTTCCATCGCTTCGTCCATTGCCTCAGCAACTTTTATAGGGTTCATTGCATCAACAGGTCCACAAGGCATTTCGTAACCTAAACCTAACTTCCAAATATCTTGGTGGTTTGCAGTACGTTCAACAGAAGTTCCCATTGCATATCCATTGTTTTCTACAATAAATACTACTGGTAATTTCCAAAGCATTGCCATGTTAAAAGTTTCATGTAAAGAACCTTGACGAGCAGCACCATCACCAAAACAACAAATAGTAACACCACCTGTATTGTGGTACTTGTCACCAAAAGCCATACCAGCACCTAAAGGAATTTGTCCTCCTACGATACCATGACCTCCATAAAAACCATGTTCTTTAGAGAAAATGTGCATAGAACCTCCCATACCATGAGAAGTACCTGTAGCTTTTCCGTACAATTCGGCCATTACTCTTTTAGGATCTACTCCCATACCAATCGGTTGTACGTGGTTACGGTAAGCTGTAATCATTTTGTCTTTACCTCCTAATTCCATAACATGTAAACATCCTGCTAAAATAGCTTCTTGACCGTTGTACAAGTGCAAGAATCCTCTAACTTTTTGTTGGATGTACACTGCAGCTAGTTTATCCTCAAACTTTCTCCAGAAAAGCATGTCCTTATACCAGTTGATATAGGTTTCTTTGGTGATTTCTTTCATGATTTGTTTTAAATTTATAATAAACAACCTACGTATTTATACGTAAATTAAGCTTTATATTTATAGAATAGGAGCAAAAATAAGACATTATAAGTAAGTAATAAACATCTAGAATCACTTTTTTAATGCCTGTTTCATAAGATTTTAACAGGTTTTTAAAATTGATGGGTTGAATTTCGTGGGAGGTGTAAAATTGATTTTAGTTATATCGCTGTAGTTTAGTTGTTTATGTTGTTTTTTTATTATTTTTTTTGATGTTGAATATCGTTATGAAAAAAATTATATTTTTTTGAAATTTTTTCTAAAAAAATATGTTCAAAATAAAAAACTCTATCCATTTAACATAGATAGAGTTTTTGTAAAATTTTTATAGACTTATTTTAAGCTTCTATATAACTTTCAATTGGTTCACAAGAACAAACTAAGTTTCTATCACCATAAGCATCGTCTACTCTACGAACTGTAGGCCAAAATTTATTTTCGGCTATATTCTCAATTGGGTAGGCTGCTTTTTGTCTAGAATAGCTAAAATTCCACTCATCCCCAGTAAGCATTTGTTGGGTGTGAGGAGCGTTTTTTAATACTGAGTTTTCATCGTGTATTTCCTGTTCATCAATTTCTGCTTTGATGCTCAATAAGGCGTTGATAAATGTATCTAATTCCTCTTTATTTTCGCTTTCCGTTGGCTCAATCATTAATGTACCAGCTACAGGAAATGATACTGTTGGTGCGTGGAATCCATAATCCATCAATCTTTTTGCGATATCAACCACCTCAATTCCTTTGGCTTTAAAGCTTCTAAAGTCAACAATCATTTCATGTGCACAGAACCCGTTTTCTCCAGAATATAAAATATTGTATTCAGATTCTAATTTTGTTTTGATGTAGTTGGCGTTTAAAATAGCATTTTCAGTTGCAGATTTTAATCCTTTTGCTCCTAACATTTTTATATATCCATAAGATATCAAACAAACTAGGGCAGACCCCCAAGGAGCTGCAGAAACTGCTTTGATAGCTTTTTCTCCACCCGTTTTAATAACAGGGTTTGAAGGTAAAAAAGGAGCAAGGTGCTCTACTACACAAATAGGTCCAACTCCAGGTCCACCACCTCCGTGTGGAATGGCAAAAGTTTTATGTAGGTTTAAGTGACATACATCTGCTCCAATAGTTGCAGGATTTGTTAATCCTACTTGTGCATTCATATTAGCGCCATCCATGTATACTTGACCACCGTTGTCGTGAATTAACTGGGTGATTTCTTTAATTCCGCTTTCAAAAACCCCGTGAGTAGAAGGATAAGTTACCATTAAACAAGATAAATTGTCTTTGTGTAAAATGGCTTTTTCTTTTAGGTCTTCAAAATCAATATTTCCTTCATCTGTAGCTTTTGTTACTACTACTTTCATTCCAGCCATTACTGCTGATGCAGGGTTGGTTCCATGAGCTGATGAAGGGATTAAACAAATATTTCTGTGATGATCTCCTCTAGATTCATGGTATGCTTTAATGGCTAATAAACCTGCATATTCACCTTGTGCCCCAGAGTTTGGTTGTAATGATGTAGCGTAAAATCCTGTGATTTCGTTCAAATCATTTTCTAAACCTTTTAAAACTTCTTGGTATCCTTGTGCTTGGTCTACAGGAACAAATGGGTGAATATTCCCCCAGTTAGGCCAACTTAAAGGCAGCATTTCTGAGGCTGCGTTTAATTTCATGGTACAAGACCCTAAGGAAATCATTGAGTGGTTTAATGATAAATCTTTACGCTCTAATTTTTTAATATAACGCATCATTGCTGTTTCAGAATGATGGGTGTTAAAAACAGAATTTGTTAAATATTCCGAAGTTCTTTTGAATTCAGGTTTTACATCAACTTCTATTAGTTCGTGAATTTGAGTAAAGTTTTTACCTGCTGCCTTGGTTAAAATTCTAACAATCTCATTAATATCTTCAAGATTGGTCGTTTCGTTAATGGCAATGGTAACAGAGGTTTCTGAATTGTATAAAAAGTTAACATGTAATAATTCTGCTATTTCTTTTACTTTGCTTGCAGAAGGTACAGTTACATTTAAAGTATCAAAAAACACTTTGTTTACTTGTTCAAAACCTAAATCTGTTAATGTTTTGTGTAATGTATAAGTGTGGTTTAAAATTTTGTTGGCAATGTATTTTAATCCTTTAGGCCCGTGAAAAACGGTATACATTCCTGCCATTACAGCTAATAATACTTGAGCTGTACAGATGTTAGAAGTAGCTTTTTCTCTTTTGATATGTTGTTCACGAGTTTGTAAAGCCATACGTAAAGCACGATTTCCATCAGTGTCTTTAGTTACTCCAATAATTCTACCTGGTAAAGATCTTTTATATTCTTCTTTTGTAGCAAAATAAGCTGCATGAGGTCCACCATATCCCATTGGGATTCCAAAACGTTGAGTAGTACCCACAACAACATCTGCTCCCCATTCTCCTGGAGGTGTTAATAAAGTTAAACTTAATAAATCTGCAGCTACCGCTATTCTGGTTTCTGTTTCGTTTGCTTTTTTAACAAAATCGGTATAATCAACTACTTTTCCGTTTTTTCCTGGGTACTGCACAAGTCCACCAAAAATATTATCAGAAAACTCAAAAGTTTCATGGTTACCAATAATCAAATCAATGTGTAATGGAGTTGCTCTAGAGATTAATACATCAATAGTTTGTGGCAATACATTGTCTGATACAAAAAATTGTAATGCATTTTTTTTCTTTTGATTTCTACTTCTTGTATTAAAAAGTAAAATCATAGCTTCTGCTGCTGCGGTTCCTTCATCTAACAAAGAAGCATTGGCAATTTCCATCCCAGTTAAATCTGTAACCATGGTTTGGAAATTCAGTAAAGCTTCTAATCTTCCTTGAGCAATTTCTGCTTGGTAAGGAGTGTATGCTGTATACCATCCCGGATTTTCTAATACATTACGTTGGATTACTCCAGGAGTAATGGTTGGGTGATATCCTAAACCAATATAGTTTTTGAATAATTTATTTTTTACAGATAATTTTTGAATGTGATCCATGTATTCATGTTCACTTAAGGCAGGAGCTAATTGTAGTTCTTTTTGTAAAAGAATATCTTTTGGAACTGTTTTCTCTATTAATTCTTGTATAGACTCAACATTAATAGCTTTAAGCATTTCAGCTTGTTCCTCTTGGTTAGAACCTATGTGTCTTTGTGCAAAAACATCTGTTTTCATAAACGAAAAAATAATTATTTTGAAGCCACAAAAATACGGATAATAAAAGTTTTATTTTTGTTCTATTGTCAAATGTTTTAACCAATTTTGATAGTTATTGTTGATAAGTACAAATAAAGGATGAAATTTATAAAAGCCCTTTTTCAATTTTACGTCTATAGCAATTTACATGTATCTATTGCAGTAGCTTGTTTGGTGATGAGTGTTGGTTTTTTATTTGATGTAGCTGTTAGTAGAGAAGCGCTGTTGTTAATGTGTGCTACTTTTGTTTCATATCACTTAATTAGATTTTTAAACCGTCATAAATATGGTAAAAAACATTTGTTAGATGTTTTTAGTAATGAGTATAAAGTGTTGATTTACCTAATGATAGCGGTTGCAATGATTGTAGGTTTATATGAGTTGATACAGTTAAAATTGATTCAGTTTTTACATCTACTTCCCTTTGTAGTGTTAACCTTGTTGTATGCTTATAGCTTTATAGGTAAAAATGGTGTTAGACATTCTATTCGTTTTGTTCCAGGAATAAAAATATTTGTGATTGCTTTTGTTTGGGCAGGGACAGTAGTGTTTTTTCCTGTAGCTTCATCGGTGGTTTTTGATGTAAATCACTTTTTATACTTTTTAAGTTTATTACTCTTTGTTGTGGTGTTAACACTTCCTTTTGATATTAGAGATTTGTCTTTTGATGAAAAAAGCATAAGAACTTTACCTATGCTCTTAGGGTTAAAAGGAGTTAAGTTTTTAGGAGTTGTTTTGTTAGTATTATCTATTGGTTTACATTGGTTTGTGTTTGCAAGCCGTGGTTTGTTTGCGTTTTTAATATGTGCGGTAATCCTAGCTTTTTTATTGTTTTATGCTAAAGAAAAACAACCTAAGTATTACGCTTCCTTTTGGGTAGAAGGAATTCCGATATTGTATTATATTTTATTGATATATGCATAAAAAAAAAGCACCTTAGATAGGTGCTTTTTGATAAAGTATGTGATGATGGGATTAGAAGTTTAGAACAACATCTAAATCTACAGTATCCCAAGTTTTACTAATTTGATCTTCACCTGTATGTAATAATTCACACGCTTTGTGTAAAGAAGCCAAAGCTTTTTCTGCGTGCCAAGTATTTAAATTGATTGTTGCTTTTAAATACGCCGTTCTATCTTGAACTTGTAAAGTATATGGTAAATCGTGAGTTTCGTTGTTCATGGTTAAAGAAATAATTCCTGAATTATTATTTGTTTTGGTAACAGTACCAGAAAGCATTTCTGTATTGTCCATAACCCCAAAGAATAAAGTTTTTAGTTTGGTGTCTCTAATTTCGTTATCACTAAAAACACTACTTACAGGAATAGAAAATTCTACACCATTTAAAGCTTCATCAATAGTTGCTCCTTGTTGATTGTTATTGATGTTAACAGTCTGCATTTGACCTTTTACACCAACTTTATTTGTAAACTTATAACCTGTCCAGTTTACAACAACCGTTTCTGCATTTAACTGATAACTTGGTGTTTCAGTTTTGTTTTCTTTTTTTGATGGTTTACATGCTGCCAATGTTGCAACAGCCAATAAAATAAGAGCTACTTTTTTCATGATATTTTTTGATTTGTATATTTTTCTACGAGTTTAATATATTCTTTTTGAGCTTTCTTGGGTGAAATTCCTCTTAATTGCATCCAAGCATTGTATTTAAACGAACTTCTTAAGTCTTGTTCTTGATTTGCATTAAAGCTAAAATCATCTCCTTTGGTCGCTTGCTTATAATACGCATAGAATTCTAGCATAATATCAGGTGGAAGCGTATCCATTTCTAAGGCCAACTTTACCGCTTTGTTAAAGCGTTCTTTTAATAAAGAATCATCACTCATAAATTATAAAAAATTATAAAGATGCAATTACATCTTCTGCACCTTTTACCGTTTGATTTAAAGATACATTAATTTTAGAATTTAAAGGTAAAAACAAGTCTACTCTTGAACCAAATTTAATAAACCCAGCGTCAGTACCTTGTAATACCTCTGTTCCTTCAACAGCATAGTTTACAATTCTTTTTGCCAAAGCTCCAGCAATTTGTCTATATAAAACTTCTCCAAAAGTAGTGTTTTCTATCACAACAGTTGTGCGCTCATTTTCTTCAGAAGCTTTAGGGTGCCAAGCTACCAAAAATTTTCCTGGATGATATTTGCTAAATTTTACCAATCCGCTTAAACCATATCTTGTAACGTGTACATTTAATGGGCTCATAAAAATAGAAACCTGTAACCTTTTATCTTTAAAGTATTCAGGTTCATATACCTCTTCTATAACAACAACCTTGCCATCAACTGGAGCTACCACATGGTTTTCAGAAACATTTGTAACTCTTTTAGGATTTCTAAAAAACTGTAACACAATTACCACAAAGAATAATAAAACAGCATAGATGATATATTGCAACCAAGGCAAATCTTCTAATAAAAAATAAGTTAAGTCTGTACCAATTAATGCTAAGATTAAGGTCGCTAAAATGATGGTTTTTCCTTCTTTGTGAAACATAGTTTATGAAATTAGTTGTAAGTAAAAGTATATAAATGGAGAGGCAAAAACCAAGCTATCAAAACGATCTAAGACACCTCCATGACCAGGAATTAAATTCCCGCTATCTTTAATGTTTGCTGCGCGTTTAAACATAGATTCTACCAAGTCTCCAAGACTACCAAAAATGCTTATGACCAAACTTAGCCCAAGCCATTGTAGTAAAGAAAATTGAGTAAAATATATAGATAAAATACTAGCAGTAATTAATGTAAAAAGAAGTCCCCCAACAGAACCTTCAACAGTTTTGTTAGGTGATATTCTTTCGAATAATTTTGTTTTACCAATACTTTTTCCTGTTAAATAAGCAAAAGTATCTGTAGACCATACTAAAATGATACATCCTAAAAATGTAGTTCCCTCGTATGTGTTTGTGGCATTACAAAATGGTATGGCTATTATAATGGTAAAAGGAAGGATGGCGTATAAATAAGTTAAAAATACAATCCCTAAATCCATAAAAGGCGATTTGTTTACTCTTTTAAAAAGTACAATTAAAAAAGCCAAAAATAGTAAAACATATATAAAAGCAGCATTTATTTCGGTAACGGAAATGTAGTTGCTAAGGTTAAAATGTTCTTTTAAAATAGTAATACTTCCAGCAGATAATAAAAACGAAAAGATTCCAAGAATATTAAAAAATGGGGTTTTATAGTTGCTTAGTTTTTGAAATTCATGAATAGCTACTAACATGAAAAAGAAAAACAATATATAAAAGGTAATACTACTATATAGTGTTGCAAACACTAATATGGTAACAAAAATGATTCCTGAAAAAGCTCTTTGCAACATAAATTAAATATTATAAATCTTCTATTAAGATAAGGTAGGTGTTTTTGCAGTTAGAAAGACCATAGTTCATAAAAGTTTCCTTTTTTTCGTCATTACCATAGTTTCTAATATCACAAATATTGGTTGGAATTTTATGTTTACAGTTGGTTTTAATTCCTGTTAAACCTTCTCCCATGTTTTTTACAATTTGACTTGTGGTAGCCATAACAATAAAATTATTGTTCAACTCGGCCAATCTCATTTCGCTAATTTGATTAGAGGATAACATAATGTTTCCTGAATCAGCTACAAGGTGTTCACAAGTAGTGAAAAAGGGGCTATTATAGTTAGAGGTAGAGATTGGGGTTTTAGTTTTGTTTGAGAACTCTATTAATTTGGGGGTAATACAAGAAACTTGATCCCAGTCATTTTCTTTTAATATTCGGATAAAAATTTCTAAAGCTTCATTTTCTGAAATACAGTATAGAAATTTTCCTCCTTTATTGATAAAGTTATGTACAAACAAATCATCTAAAGACAAAACAACGGGATGTTCGTTGATTTTTTTGTCTTTAGATGATGGTTTAGATTTTGAATTTTTAAAAAGTTTATCAAATAAACCCATATAAATAAATTCTTGCTTTACTGAGGTTTAGCTTTTAACCTCAGAATTGTTTTCTTCTGTTGTTTCTTCTTGGTCTTTAAGTTTTTTTTCTAAGACTTCACTTTCAGATAAAAAAGCTCTTTGTCCAAAAATCTTAATTAAATCGTCTTTAAAGATAACTTCTTTTTCTAACAATCGTTCAGCTAACTCGGTTAATTTGTCTTTGTTCTCTGTTAAGATTTGGATGGCTCTTTGATATTGTTGTTCAATTAAAAGACTAATTTCTTCGTCAATTAACTGAGCAGTATTTTCACTATAAGGTTTTGTAAACCCATATTCTTGACCACTTGAATCGTAATAAGTTAAGTTTCCAACCTTTTCGCTTAAACCATAAATACTTACCATGGCTCTAGCTTGTTTGGTAACTTTTTCTAAGTCGCTTAAAGCACCAGTAGAAATTCTATCAAAAATAATTTTTTCTGCAGCTCTACCCGCTAAAGTAGCACACATTTCATCTAACATTTGTTCTGTTTGAACAATCATTCTTTCTTCTGGTAAATACCAAGCAGCACCCAAAGATTGACCTCTAGGAACAATGGTTACTTTTACCAATGGTGCAGCGTGCTCCAACATCCAGCTAGCAGTAGCATGTCCTGCTTCGTGGAAAGCAATAGTTTTCTTTTCTTTAGCAGAAATAATTTTATTTTTCTTTTCTAAACCTCCTACAATTCTATCTACAGAATCTAAAAAGTCTTCGTTTTCAATAGCTTCTTTTCCTTTACGAGCAGCCATTAAAGCAGCTTCGTTACAAAGGTTTGCAATATCTGCTCCAGAAAAACCAGGTGTTTGTTGTGCTAAGAAATCAACCTTAACATCGTTTCCTAATTTTAAAGGTTTTAAGTGTACTTTAAAAATAGCGTTACGCTCATTTAAATCTGGTAAGTCAACATAAATTTGTCTATCAAATCTACCTGCACGCATTAAAGCTTTATCTAATACATCTGCACGGTTAGTAGCAGCAATAACAATAACATTTACATCGGTACCAAAACCGTCCATTTCGGTTAACAATTGGTTTAATGTATTTTCACGTTCATCGTTACCACCTGTCATATTGTTTTTTCCTCTAGCTCTACCAATGGCGTCAATTTCATCGATAAAAATAATAGAAGGAGATTTTTGAGCAGCTTGTTTAAATAAATCTCTTACTCTAGAAGCTCCAACTCCAACAAACATCTCCACAAAATCAGAACCTGATAAAGAGAAAAAAGGAACACCAGCTTCACCAGCAACAGCTTTTGCTAATAAAGTTTTACCTGTACCTGGAGGCCCTACTAATAAAGCTCCTTTAGGAATTTTACCACCAAGGTTTGTGTATTTTTCTGGACTCTTTAAAAAGTCTACAATTTCTTGAACTTCTTCTTTAGCTCCTTCTAAACCAGCAACATCTTTAAAAGATACTTTTACTTTTTGATTTTCATCAAATAGCTTTGCTTTAGATTTTCCGATGCTAAAAATTTGACCACCAGCACCTCCGCCAGCAGCTCCACCAGACATTCTTCTCATAAAGAAGATCCATAATCCTAAGATTAAGATGAATGGTAAAAATCCTAAGATAGAATCAAAAAGGTCTGTTTTGTTTACGTTTTTAAGGTCAATAGACAAGTTGTACTTCTCTTTATTTTCCTTAATAACATTTTCAAAATTTTCTAAACTACCAAAATTATAAGTCAATACAGGTTTTGCATTTACCCACGGCAAAGATTCGTCTTTGCTTTGAGAAGTAAATTCTTTTTGAGCTTCTTCTGTTAAATGAATTTCGGCATAATCGTTATTAACAATTAGGATGTTTTCAATACTGTTAGAGCGTAATAAATCTTCAAATTTATTTCTAGAAATATCTGTATTGGTGATATTGTTTCCAAAAAAGTTAAAAGATATAATTACGGCAATAATAGCTGCGTAAATCCAATAAGAATTAAATTTTGGCTTAAACCCATTAGGATTGGGTTTAGGTTGGTTTTTTGGCTCTTTGTTCATTTTGTTTTTTGTATGCTTTTTTGATTATGAAATCTTAGTGATTTTAGCATCACCCCATAACCCTTCAATATCATAAAGTTCTCTAACTGGTTTTTGGAAAACATGTACTACAACATGAATATAGTCTAATAATATCCAATTGGCTTGTGATTCTCCTTCTACGTGAAAAGGTTTTTCTTGAGCTTCTTTTCCGACTATTTTTTGAATTGACCCTGATATGGCACTAACATGGGTGTTAGAAGTACCCGATGCTACTACAAAATAGTCACATACTGTGTTATCTATTTCGCGTAAATCTATCAATTGGATGTTCTCTCCTTTTACCTCGTCAATTCCTTTTAAAATGGTACTAATTAGTTGATCAGTACTTACGTGTTTTTTAGACATTAAAAAATCTTTAGTTTTGCTGCAAAGTTATCGTTTTTTAAGTGATAACTTACACTAATATAATTATAATTTATTTGTGAATATAATCAAACTTAATGCCATCGACTCTACAAGTCAATTTTTGAAAGATTTGGCAAAAAAATCGGAATTAGAAAACTTTACTGTTGTGGTGGCCGATGAGCAATTGGCAGGGAAAGGACAGATGAATACTGTGTGGCATTCGGAAAAAGGAAAAAACTTATTGTTTACAGTTTATGTGGAATTAAAGGGCTTACCTGTAAATTTAATTCCCTATATCAGTTTTTTATCGGCAGTAAAAATAAAAGAAGTAATTGTAAATGTTTTAGGCGGTACCTCTAAAATAAAGGTAAAGTGGCCTAACGACATAATGTCATATAACGACAAGATTTCGGGAATATTAGTAGAAAATCAATTAAGGCAACAGCAAGTTGATGCCTGTTTTATAGGTGTTGGGTTAAATGTAAATCAACTTCAATTTCCTTCGCATTTAACTAAGGCTAACTCTTTAGCCAATATAAAAGGAGTTGTTTTTGATAAAGAAATATTGCTAGAAAAAATAATTTTGGCATTAAAAAAAGTGATGTATGTTGATTATATCATCAATAATTTAGAAAAAATAAAGCAAGATTATTTAAATAGTTTGTACAAAATCAATACTCCAACCATGTTTATGGATGGAGATGAAAAACCTTTTATGGGTAAAATTGTTGATGTTACCGATGAAGGTCTCTTGCAATTAGAAAAAGAAGATGAGCAAATTTATAGTTACGCAGTTAAAGAAATTAAACTCCTTTAAATGTTTTGCAAATTATTGCTTAATGCGTTAATAAAATTGGTTAACGGTTTTTTAACCATCATAGCCATCATAGGGTTAAAATTACCATTAAAAAATAATTGAGCAGAGGTGCTGTTTTCCGAAATAGCTTTTAACTCAATTGTTAAAGTAAAATCTAATTTGCTAGAAGCTGCTCCTAAAACTATTTTATTAGGGGCTGTTTTTTCTTTTAATATCAATCTAATTTCTGGCATTCCTGTTAAACCAAAAATAAAAGAGTCACCATCTACCTCAAACTTTTCTTTATTGTCTGGCATCAATTTTTCAAAGTTGTTTAAATCTGTTAAAAAATCAAAAGTTTCTTGGTTTGATTTAAATATGGTTACTAATGGCGTTTCTAATTTCATTTTGATATTATTTTGAAGTACAAATATAATTATTGAAGCTAAAAAAAGCATCTTAAAATAATTAAGATGCTTTTTGATATGTTGATTTTATTAATCTTCTTCGTTAGTCCATTTGTCTGGAGCTTTTCTCCAAGTTTGTATCATTGCCAATTCATTAGCAGTAATATAGTTGTTTTTAACAGCTTGTTCTATTAAAACTTGATAGTTGCTTAAGGTAGTTAAGCTAACATTTGCTGCTTCAAAGTTTTTATCTGCAATAGGAAAACCATAAGTAAAAATAGCCATCATTCCTTTAATGTTTACACCAGCTTCCTTTAAAGCTTCAACAGCTAATAAACTACTTTTACCTGTGCTAATTAAATCCTCAACAACTACAACATTAGAACCTTTTTCAAGATATCCTTCAATTTGATTCATTCTACCATGCTTTTTAGGCTCTGGTCTAACATATACAAAAGGAATTCCTAGTTCTTGAGCAACCAAAACACCAATAGCAATAGCTCCAGTAGCAACACCAGCAATTACATCTGGTTTACCATATTGTTCTTCAATAGCTTTTGCCATATTGGTTTTTAGAAAATTTCTTATCATAGGATAAGAAAGCGTAATTCTATTATCGCAATATATTGGTGATTTCCAACCCGATGCCCATGTAAATGGATTAGAAGGTTGTAATTTAATTGCTTTTATTTTTAAAAGCTGTTCTGCGGTATTATTTGCTGTATCTTTGTTAAAAATCATAGTGCAAATGTATAAAGTTTTTATCAATGAAGTTCCAGTTTTTTTTACAGAAAAAAACAATGAATTAGCAGGTTTTTTTTCTGTAAAATATCAAGAACTTGATTTCTTAAATATGTATCAACAGATTCAAAAGAATCTTGCTGCGAAAATAAATGTTATTTGTGACAATTTGGAAAATGATTGGTGCAATTTTCTATTAAATTTTCAAGTTCGAAGCGCAGCAGGTGGTGTAGTAAAAAATACACATGATGAAATTTTATGGATTTATAGATTTGATACCTGGGATTTACCCAAAGGACATATAGAAAATGGGGAGTCTAAAGAAATTGCAGCGGTTAGAGAAGTAGAGGAGGAGTGCAATGTTACTGAGCTAAAGATTGATAAAGAACTAGAAACTACTTATCATGTTTTTGAACACAAAGGTGTTTTGGTGATGAAAGTTACTTATTGGTTTGCTATGCATACTAATTTAAAAGATTTTGATTTGGTTCCGCAAGTAGAAGAAGGAATTACCAAAGTTGTTTTTAAATCGGTTCAAGATTCTAAAAAATGTTTGGAGAACACCTATGGAAACATCAAACTATTGTTGGAACAATTGTTGTAGATAGCCTGTAAAGTTTATAAAAAGTATTCGTCTTAGTATTAAATTATTTTCATGAAAATTTCATTACATCTCCTTAAAATAGCTATTCTTTTTGCTTTTTTTTCTGTTAATGCTCAAATTCACAACCCTGTTTCATGGACTACTTCTGTAGAAAAAACAGACAAAGGTAATTTGGTTTTGGTCAGCACGGCAACTATTGAAAAAGGTTGGCATTTATACAGTCAAAATATTGGTGATGGTGGCCCAATACCTACTACTTTTTATTATCCAGAAAACATAAAAACTGTTGGAGATACAAAAGAAGAAGATGGTGTTGAGGTAGATGATCCTATTTTTAATATGCCAATTAAATACTTTGGAGATAAAGCTGTTTTTAAACAAGAAATAACAGTTACAGATTTGTCCTCAGTAGAAGCTTCTGTAGAGTATATGGTTTGTAATGATGAAATGTGTTTACCTCCAAAAGAGGTGAGTTTAACTTATGATTTAACTAAAGTTACAACCAAAAACACAAGTGTAACAAGTATTGATGATAACAAAGATAAAAGTTATTGGACCTTATTTATTTTGAGCTTTTTAGCAGGTTTAACCGCTTTGTTAACTCCATGTGTTTTTCCAATGATTCCTATGACGGTGAGCTTTTTTACCAAACAAAGTAAAAACAGAGCTGTTGGAATTAAAAATGCAATTATTTACGGAATAAGCATTGTGGTAATTTATGTTTTACTAGGAACTTTTGTGGTTGGAGTTTTTGGAGCAGATTCTCTAAATAAATTGTCTACAAGTGTAACTTTTAATATAGCCTTTTTTGCGATTTTAGTCTTTTTTGCCTTGTCATTTTTAGGGGCTTATGAATTGGTTTTACCAAGTTCTTGGGGGACTAAATTAGATGAAAAAGCAGATAGAGGTGGGTTGATTGGAATCTTTTTTATGGCTTTGGCTTTGGCAGTGGTTTCCTTTTCTTGTACTGGGCCAATTGTGGGTACTGCATTAGTGCAATCTGCATCGCAAGGAGGAGTCGCTCCTATTATTTCTATGCTAGGATTTTCTTTAGCCATAGCAATTCCATTTACTTTATTTGCAGTTTTTCCAGGATGGTTAAATTCTTTGCCAAAATCTGGTGGATGGCTAAATACGGTAAAAGTAGTTTTAGGTTTTTTAGAATTGGCCTTAGCGTTTAAATTTTTATCAAATGCAGATTTGGTGTTACAAGCACATTGGTTAGAAAGAGAAATATTTATTGCTATTTGGATTGTTATTTTCTTATTCTTAGGGATTTATTTGTTAGGAAAAATACGTTTACCTCACGATTATCAGCCTGTTGAACAAGTGTCTGTAACTCGATTGATGTTGGCTATATTGAGTTTTACATTTGTGGTATATATGATTCCAGGATTGTTTGGAGCGCCTGTAAAATTGATTGGGGCATTTGTGCCTCCGTTGGAATATAGTGAATCTCCAAATGGAGTTTTAAATGCAACATCATCATCAATTAATACGCATCAAGATTTACCAGATGGAGCTCATATTTTAGCTCCCTATAATATTTTAACTTTTAACGATTACGAAAAAGGTTTGGCCTATGCTCAAAAAGTAAACAAACCTGTGTTGTTAGATTTTACAGGTAGGGCTTGTGTAAATTGTAGAAAGATGGAACAAAATGTTTGGACAGTTCCTGCAGTTTTAGATGTTTTGCAAAATAAAGTAGTGTTGATTTCTTTGTATGTAGATGATCGTCAGAAATTACCCACAGAAGAAATATCTCCAGTTACAGGTAAACCGTATAGATATATTGGTCAAAAATGGTCAGAATTTCAAGAAAAGAGATACAAAACCAATGCGCAACCTTATTATGTGATTTTAAATTCTAAAGGAGAAGATGTTGGTAGTCCTGTAGGATATACACCTGATGCTGAAGAATATTTAGATTGGTTACAGCAAGGAGTTGCTCAAGCAGGGAATTAAGGTTTTGTTAAAACTAGCTTAACTTCATCGGCTTATCTTCAAACTAACTTTGTGATTTAATCACTGTATAGTTATGAAGATTAATCATAAGGTTTTATTACCGTTTTTAGTTTTAATAGTATTGTCTTTATTCTTTTTTGCTTACGCCAAAGGAGAGGTGGTTTTACTGATTAATAAACATCATACTTTATTTTTAGATAGATTTTTTACTAGCCTAAGCTCTATAGGAAATACCATGAGTATTTTCTTTTTTTTAGCTATTGTGTTAAGATATAAATTAAAGTTTTTATACTTTTTTGTTTTGGCTTTTTTAATTGAATCTACAATTGTGATCCTTTGTAAGCATCTTATTTTTGATGGTTTTCCTAGGCCATATTTAATGTTTGAAGCCAAAGGAATTTTGTCTCAAATAAACTTTGTAGAAGGGGTAAGAGTAAATAAAAGAGATTCTTTTCCATCTGGTCATACGGCTTATGCATTTTTAATAGCGACTTATTTTTCTTTAAAGATTAAAAAAACACTTCCTGCCATTGGTTTGTGTTTGATTGCTACGCTTATAGGAATTTCTAGAATGTATTTGGTACAACATTTTTTTATGGATGTTTTTGCGGGAGCAATCGTAGGAGTTTCATCTGCATATGTAGCCATTGTATTGATAAAGAATTCTCGTAAAAAGAAATGGTACAACATGAAAATAAGGTTTACTCCAATGCGTAAAAATTGGATAGAATTTATTCCAACCCCAGAAAATTAATGAAGTTTTTTGATCTTAAAAATCCATTATGGTGGATGTTTTTACTTGCTTTTGTTTTGTGTCTTTTTGGTAGCGGAAGTTCTATTATTTACATTTTAGATGAAGCAAAAAATAGCGAAGCAGCAAGAGAAATGTTGCAATATGGAAATGTTTTTAGGCCTACTTTTAATGATGTTATAAGAACAGATAAACCTCCTTTTCATTATTTTTTTATGATGATAGGGTATAAATTGTTTGGTGTAAATGCCTTTGGAGCAAGGTTATTTTCTGCATTGTTTGGAACATTAACTATTTTGATGACTTTTATTTTTACCCAAAAACATTTAGGGGATAAAATTGCAAAAATCACTTTTTGGATATTATTGTCTTCGTTTTATTTTATTCAAGAATTTCATTTGGCAGTTCCAGATCCATATCTAATTTTTTGGATGAGTTTGATCTTTTTTTGTTACATAGATTTTTTTATTTCAAAAAACGTTAAAATACTTTGGTTGCTGTATTTTTCTATGGGTTTTGGTGTTTTAACTAAAGGACCTGTAGCCATTGCTCTACCGACTTTGGTAGCTTTTGTACATTTAATTTTGGTAAAACAATTTACTTTTAAACAAATTTTATCATTTAAACCTTTTTTAGGGTTGATTTTGGTTTTATTGATTAGCGTTCCTTGGTTTTATCTTGCTCATATAGAAACACAAGGGGTTTTTACTGAAGGATTTTTTTTAAAACACAATGTGGCTAGGTTTCAAGATAAAATGGAAGGTCATGGAGGTAGTTTTTTAATCACCATAGGTTTTGTGTTGTTGGGCATGTTACCGTTTTCTTTATGGATTTTTAGAGCATTGTTTTTGGCTTTAAAACAAAAAGGACAAAATAAATTCTTGTTTTTTTGTTCTGTTGCAGTTGTTGTTTTTGTAACCTTTTTTGCTATTTCTGCTACTAAACTTCCTAATTATACCATGCCTTGTTATCCTTTAATAGCAATTGTGTTGGCTTGGTTTTTTAATGAGGTTTTGAATGCTAAAAGTTTTAAAGGGAAATATATTGAATGGGCTTTTTTAATTTTAATAGCAATCGCTTTACCTGTGGCAGGGTATATTGGTTTGTCTTTAGAGAGTTCTTTAGAGTCAAAAAAATGGATTGCCTTGTTGTTGGTTTTTATTCCTATAGGAGTCGTTGTTGCTTTTTACTGTTTTATTAAAAAGAACTTTGTAATAAGTTTTAAAATAATCTCATCAATATTTATAGGGTTTAGTTTGTTGTTGTTTGGTTTTGTTTTTCCTCAATTAACAAAAGAATCTCCTGTAGAAAAATTTAAGGAAAGCATAGCTAGTCATAGACCAGTAATAGTATACAAAAGAATGGATGCAGCTTTTCCAATCAACTTTAACAGAACTTATAAAATTGTAGATACCGTAGAAGAGATTGAAACTTTTTTTAAGGAGTTTCCTAATGGTGTTGTAATGACCAATACAAGAAATAAAGATGAAATAAATGAATTAAGTATCTTTAATCAATTATTTTCGCAAAAAAGTTTGTTCGAAAATCATACGACTAGAGTGTATGAAAAAGATCAATCAAAATAGTTGAGTAAAAATTTATGACCTTATGATTTTATCAAGAAGAGATCTTTATGTTCTTTATCCATTATTGTTACTTGTTTATATAGCAGGTTTGTTTATTCCAGTGATGGAAAACGATTCTGCACAACATGCAACCATGGCGATGAGGATGTATCTTGAGAATGATTTTTTACATATATATAAAGGAACTCATGATTATTTAGACAAGCCACACATGCATTTTTGGTTGGCGGCTTTGTCTTTTAAACTTTTTGGAATATCTGCATGGGCTTATAGATTACCAGCTTTTTTATTCACCTTAATTGGTGCCATGTACACTCATAGATTGGCAAAATATTTTTATGGAAGAAAAATAGGTCATATGGCTTCATTGGTTTTTTTATCATCTCAAGCGATTATTTTGTCTAATCACGATGTAAGAACTGATGCAGTTTTAACTGGAGCTACTATTTTTGCTTTGTATCATTTTGTGAAATATTTAGATAGGCAAACTATTAAAAACGTGATTCTAGGTTTTTTAGGATTGGCTATTGGTTTTTCTACCAAAGGTCAATTGGCCGTTTTTGTTTGCGGAATGGTTTTGTTTGTACACGTGTTGTATGCAAATAAATGGAAGTCGGTTTTCTCATGGAAAGTATTGGTAGGGTTGGCGAGTTTCTTTCTTTTCATCAGTCCCGTTTTATATGCTTATTATATTCAGTTTGATTTGCATCCAGAGAAAGTATTTAACGGCCATTCTAACATTTCTGGAATTAAATTTATTTTATGGGATCAGAGTTTTAATAGACTCACAGCTACAGGATTTGGGAATACAAGTCCAGATTATTTGTTCTTTTTTCACTCTATTCTTTGGGCATTTTTACCATGGCCTTTAATTATGTACACAGCAATGTTTAGCAACATAAAAAGAGCTCTTAAATATAAATTTAAGTCTTACGAAAGTTTTGAGTTGATGACTTCACTTGGTGTTTTACTGGTTTTATTGGTGATTAGTACCTCAAAATTTAAGCTACCACATTACTTAAACAGTTTAATTCCGTTAATGTCTATTTTGGTAGTTGGTTTTTTATGGTATTTACAAAAAAGTCAAAAAGTTAAATACATAAAAAGATGGTTTAATTTTCAAGTAGGATTATTTTCGGTATTGTCAGTTTTGGTGATTTATTTATGTTTTTGGGCATTTCCAGTTCATCATATTTCTATCATTATTGGTTTAGTGGTGATTGCTGTTTTGTTAATTCTCTTTTTAATCAAAGAAAAAGCAAGTCCTTTTAGAAAATTAATTGTGAGTTCTGTTGGTTTTATGATTTTGATTAATTTTTGTTTAAACACTCAGTTTTATCCTAATTTGTTACAATATCAATCTGGAATTACAGCAAGTAAAATCATCAAAGAAAATAATATAGATGTGAATCATTTGTATTTAAGAAAAGATATAGAAGCTTGGTCTGTTAGTTTTTATGCCCATAAAAATTTAAAAGAAGTTTCAGTTGATGAAATTCCGAATCAAATTAAAAAAGGAGAATGGGTGTATTTAGAAGAGGCTTCTTATTTAAGAACCCAAAAAGAGGGAGTAGTGTGGTCAAAAGTTTATCCTTTAGATCACTATAGAATTACGAGATTAAAAATGAAATTTTTAAATCCAAATTCAAGACCATCAACTTTGAGTAAAAGATATTTGGTGCAACGATAATTATTAAAATATCAAAATTATTATTTAGCAAACAACTTGTTTTAGTTTTAGGATTATGAGTAAGTTTGTCAAATCGAAATAAAAGAAAAATGAGTAAATCAAGTTTGTTATCTATTGTAGTTCCTGTTTATAATGAAGAAGGGAATGTAACCTTGTTGACAGAAAATATAGACAACGGTTTAAAAGGATATAATTACGAAATTATTTATGTTGATGATTGTTCTACAGACAATACTCGTAAAGAGGTAAAAGATTTAAATCATCCTAAAGTAATTTTGGTTGAACTTAGAAAAAACTACGGACAAAGTTCTGCTATTGCTGCGGGAATTGATATTGCCAAAGGAGCGTATATTATTACGATGGATGGAGATTTACAAAACGATCCATCGGACTTACCTGCGATGTTAGACAAATTGATAGAAGATGATTTGGATATGATAACAGGGATTCGTCAAAAAAGACAGGATAATTTTTTAAGAACTTTACCCTCTAAAATTGCGAATTACATCATTAGAAAAACTACGGGTTTACATATTACAGATCATGGTTGTGCTATTAAAATTTTTACAGCCGAAACTGCAAAAGGATTAAAATTATATGGAGAAATGCACCGTTTTATTTCTTTGGTTACTTTTATGAATGGAGCAAGAATATCAGAAATGCCAGTAAAACACCATGCTCGTCAATTTGGAGTTTCTAAATACGGATTGGGGAGAACTTTTAAGGTGATTAATGATTTGTTATTGATTTTATTTCAACGTAAATACTTGCAAAAACCTATTTATCTATTTGGAAATATAGGGTTGAGTTTTGCTGGAGTAGGAATGTTAATCAATTTTTATTTGTTAATTCTTAAACTTTTAGGTGAAGATATTTGGGGAAGACCATTATTGATTTTAGGAGTGATGTTAGTCGTGATGGGAATTCAGTTTTTTACCGTTGGAATTATTATAGATTTGTTGATGAAAACTTATTACGAGTCTCAAGACAAACGACCATACAACTTAAGAAAAGTAACTACTTTTGAAAAAATATAAAGTAAAAAAAATAGCAGGAACAGTATTAAAAATAGGAGTGAGCGTACTCCTATTTTACTTTGTGGTAACTAAAATATCTTTTGCAGAGGTATTTAAGATTATCAAAAACAGCAATGTCTTGTTATTGCTTTTAAGCGGTGTTTTTTTACTTTTATCTCAGTGGGTCTCTTCCATTAGGTTAAACACTTTTTTTCATTCCTTAGGTTATCACTTGTCTAACAAAAGCAATCATGTGTTGTATTTAATAGGAATGTTTTACAATTTTTTTATTCCTGGAGGAATAGGAGGTGATGCTTATAAAGTTTATAAGCTTCATAAAAAGTTTGATTGGAATGTTAAAAAATTATCTGCCGCCATTTTTATAGATCGCTTTTTAGGATTGACTGCTATTGGAATGTTATTGGTTTTGTTGGCAGTTCCTTTTGTACAATCTTTAGGATGGATTTCTTCAAATTTTATATTGATTGGAGTAGCAGTTTTGTTGTTGATTTTAATTCCATTAATGGCTTTTGCCTTGGTGCAAAAACTTTTTCCCTCATTTAAAAAAGTTTACATTAAAACTTTAGGCTTGTCTTTAGTAGTGCAAACACTACAATTAATTTGTGTGTATTGTTTGGTCTTAAATTTTAATGTGGTTTCTGATTTGTTTGCCTATTTATTAGTGTTTTTAATTTCGGTAATTTTATCAATAGTTTCTTTTGCAGGAATTGGGGTAAGAGAATTTGTGTTTTATCAAGCAGCAGATTTACTACATTACAACAAAGATATTTCAGTAGCTATTGGTTTACTGTTTACTTTTTTAACAGCACTATTATCATTAATTGGAGTTTTCTTTCAGCTTAAAAAGGTGAAATTATCTCTACAAGAAAAAAATAGTTAACTAGCTGTTTTTGTGTGTGCTTACTTAAAAATATTTTGTATATTTGCAGTCCTTTTTGGCGAGCTAGGTTAAGAAAAGGAATAAAAACAATTTAATTTAACATCTTTAGTTGTTGTTACTCGCTCTAAAAACATAACTATCAGCTAGATACAAATTATTTTTAGACACATGTCTGAAGCAAACCAAAACGCAGCGGAAGCTCAAGAGCAAGAAACTGTACAAGTAAACCCACAAGAATTTTTAGCAAACTTTAACTGGCATAAATACGAAGAAGGTATTGATGAGGTTGATGAAGCTCAATTAAAAGAGTTTGATGCTGCATTAGAAGGAACTGTAGGTTTCGTAAATGAGCGTGATGTAATTGAAGGAACTGTAGTTCGTATTACTGACCGTGACGCGATCATCGATATTAACTCTAAATCAGAAGGAGTTATTTCTTTAAACGAATTCCGTTACAACCCTAACTTAGCTGTTGGAGATAAAGTAGAGGTTTTAGTTGATAGAAGAGAAGATCACTCAGGACAATTAGTATTGTCTCACAAAAAAGCAAGAGTAATCAAAGCTTGGGATAGAGTTATTGCTGCTCAAGAATCTGGTGAAGTAGTTAACGGATACGTTAAGTGTAGAACTAGAGGAGGTATGATTGTTGATGTTTTCGGAATTGAAGCATTCTTACCAGGATCTCAAATTGACGTTAAGCCAATTAGAGATTACGATCAGTATGTAGACAAAACAATGGAATTCAAAGTTGTAAAAATCAACCACGAATTTAAAAACGTTGTTGTATCTCACAAAGCTCTTATCGAGGCTGATATCGAAGTTCAGAAGAGAGAAATCATTTCTGGATTAGAAAAAGGTCAAGTATTAGAAGGTATTGTTAAAAACGTTACTTCTTACGGTGTATTCGTAGATTTAGGAGGAGTTGATGGTTTAGTACACATTACTGACTTATCTTGGTCAAGAATCAACCACCCATCTGAGGTAGTTGAATTAGATCAAAAATTAAACGTAGTAATCTTAGACTTTGATGACAAGAAAACTAGAATCCAATTAGGATTAAAGCAATTGTCTCAACACCCTTGGGATGCTTTAGATGCTAACTTAACTGTTGGTGATAAAGTTAAAGGAAAAGTAGTTGTTTTAGCTGATTACGGTGCATTCATCGAAGTTGCTGAAGGAGTTGAAGGATTAATCCACGTTTCTGAAATGTCTTGGTCTACTCACTTACGTTCTGCACAAGATTTCGTAAAAGTAGGTGATGAGGTTGAAGCTCAAATCTTAACTTTAGATAGAGAAGAGCGTAAAATGTCATTAGGTATTAAGCAATTACACCCAGATCCATGGGCTGATATTACAGCTAAATACCCTGTAGGTTCTACTCACAATGGTATTGTACGTAACTACACTAACTTTGGTGTGTTTGTAGAATTAGAAGAAGGTATTGATGGATTGGTTTACATTTCTGACTTATCTTGGACTAAGAAAATTAAGCACCCATCTGACTTTGTTGCTGTAGGTGATAAATTAGATGTACAAGTGTTAGAATTAGATGTTGAAAACAGAAAATTAAACTTAGGACACAAACAAACTCAAGATAACCCTTGGGATGCTCACGAAGCGAAGTTTGCTTTAAATACTGATCATGAAGGAACAGTTAAAGAGAAAAACGACAAAGGAGCTGTTGTAGACTTTGAAGATGGAGTTGAAGCATTTGTACCTGCACGTTTATTAGAAAAAGAAGATGGTTCTAAAATCAACAAAGGAGATACAGCTACTTTTAAAGTAATTGAGTTCTCTAAAGAATTTAGAAGAATTGTAGCTTCTCACACTGCTACATTTAAAGAATCTGAAGCTAAAAACGTAAAAGCTCAAGCTAAGAAGGTTGAGTCTAGCGAAAAATCTACTTTTGGAGATATCGCTGGTTTAGCAGATTTAAAAAAGAAAATGGAAGAAGGTAAATAATTCCTTTTTTTAATATCATTTAAAAGCTGTTTTGGGTTTCCAAAACAGCTTTTTTTTATCTCTAATTTGTATATTTGAACTTTCTTAAAACTAACCTTTTTTAAAATATAATTTTTTATGATATTAATAGCAGATGGTGGGTCAACCAAAGTAGATTGGATTGCATTAAATAGCGACAAAACAGAAAGATTTAAAACTAGATCTGAAGGGTTAAACCCAGCTATTGTAAGTAAAGAAACTTTAAAGAAAAGGGTGTTAGATAATATTAACTTAGGTCCTTTAAGAGATGAGGTTACTCATGTATATTTTTACGGAGCAGGTTGTGGTACCCCTAAAGCTATTGCTGCTCTAAAACAGGTTTTTCAAGAGATTTTTGTACATGCAGAAATTGTGGTGGCAGAAGATATGTTAGCAGCTGTGTATGCAGCTTCTGAAGCAGAACCAGCAATTGTTTGTATTTTAGGTACGGGTTCTAACAGTTGTTATTTTGATGGTAAAGAAGCTAAATCTGCAACAGCCTCTTTAGGTTGGGCAATTATGGATGAAGCTAGTGGTAATTATTTTGGTAAACAATTGATTAGAGATTACTACTACAAAATTATGCCTGAAGAAATTAGAACTAAGTTTGAAAATGATTTTAATTTAGAAGACGATTATATCAAACACGAATTGTATCAAGGAGAAGCTCCAAATACCTATTTAGCAAGTCATGCTGCTTTTATGTTTGATTTTAAAGATCATGATTATATTACAGGATTGATAGAAAATGGAGTTGATGAATTTTTCCGTTATAGAGTATTGCCTTATGGAAAAGGTCAAGAAACACCAATTTACTTTATTGGTTCAGTAGCTTTCTATTTTTCTCATATTATTGAAAAAGTTGCTGCAAAATATCAATTAAATTTTGCAGGAGCAATCAAACGTCCAATAGACAATATGATTGCTTATCATAAAAAATACTTAATTAAATAAGTGTTACACACAAAAAAAGGATACTGATTTCAGTATCCTTTTTTTATGAATTAATAATTATCGTTTCTTATTTTTTTTAGCATCATCATTACTAGCTTTTACGTATTTGGTATTGTTACTAGTTCTTCTGTATGAATTGCTGTTTTCTCTATAGCTTTCTTTTTTATTGCGGTCTTGTTTTTTAAGTTCCTTACTGTTGTTTTCTCTTTGTTTGTTTTGAGAGTAGCCTCTTTGGTTTGAATATTTTCTATTTGGTTGTTTTTTAGTTGAGTGACCATATGATCTTTTTACAACAGTGTTATTTCTGTATGGTTTATTATATACAATAGTTCTTCTTACAACAGGTCTTTGATAAGATTGGTAACAAGGTCTGTAGTTGATGTTATAGCGGTTTACATAACCTCTTCTGTTGTGAACAGCTCCATATGAGGTATAGTATATATTAAGGTTTCCAATATTAGATACCCATCCTTGGTAATTGTAGTTAATGTTAACATTACCAATTCTTGTTACTTTTCCATAGTGGTTATAATATATGGGAGTCCTTTCAATTTGTACAATGGCTCCGTACCTATCTTTTTTAATATAAGGCTCGTAATGGTAACCAGAGTTAAAACTAATATTGATGTTTCTTGTATTTATAGAGACACCACTTGTAGGTTGACGAATGATATTAAAATCAAATTCTCCATTGCTAAAAACAGCGTATTCTACCCCATTTTCAATAAATATAAATGGCTTTTGTGAAGTAGATTTATAATCAGTATTTGTTGCATTTGCTGTAAGACTTAATAATAAACAACCAGATAAAAATAAATATAAAGTTTTCATGATGTATTGTTTTTAGTGAGACAATATTTCTGTATCTACAGAAACCTAACATAGGTTAGAAGCCAAACAACGTGCCAAAATCTTAAATCATTGTTTTTTGCTTGTTTAGCAAAACAAAAAACCGACTGTATTTTTTGTAAAATAACAGTCGGTTTAAACTTTTATATCTTGATGTTTTGTCTTTATAAAAGATCGAGAATTCTTTCTAAAGCCATTCCTCTAGATCCTTTAATTAAAAGAGTTGTGTCATTAAAATCGGCATCAAAATTATTTTTTAAATCTTCAAAAGAAGTATAGAATTTAGCACCTTCAATTTTTTGATTGTAAAAATGGGCTCCTACAAAAATAACCGAGTTAAAATTACAGGATAATACTTTGTCTACAATTGCTTTGTGTTCTTTACTGCTAGTTGTTCCAAGTTCAAACATATCTCCTAAAATAACAGCTTTAGCATTTTGGTTAAGAGCATTAAGATTGTCTATAGCAGCTGCCATACTTGTAGGATTGGCGTTGTAAGCATCTAAAATTATATGCGTGCTTCCTTTCTCTATAATTTGAGAGCGGTTGTTTTCTGGTTTGTAGTTTTCTATTGCTTTCTTAATATTTTTACTAGTAATGTTAAAATGTTGACCAATAGCTATGGCCGCAATAATATTATTATAGTTGTACTTTCCAATTAAATTACTTTGGATTACTGCTCCTTTATGGGCTATTTGTACATAGGGAGTTAACTCTAATAAAGGTGTATCATGCGGGTTGATATATACACATTCACAATAATCAGATTGTTCTACTTGAATTTTATCTTCTTGGTTTACAAAAGCAATTCCTTCGGCATTAGCAATATAATCATACATTTCAGACTTCCCTTGTATAATTCCTTCTTCAGAGCCAAAACCTTCTAAATGGGCTTTTCCAAAGTTGGTAATGTATCCAAAGTTTGGAGCTGCAATAAAACACAAATGCTGAATTTCTTTTAAATGATTAGCTCCCATTTCTACCACTCCAATTTCAGTTTCGTTAGTCATGTTTAACAAAGTTAATGGAACTCCAATATGATTGTTTAAATTCCCAATAGTTGCATTTACTTTGTATTGAGTAGCAAGAACTTCTCTAATTAATTCTTTGGTAGTGGTTTTTCCGTTGCTTCCTGTTAAAGCAACAATAGGGATTCCTAAATACTCACGATGACAATGAGCTAAATGTTGTAGTTTTTCTAAAACATTATCAACCAAAATAGTTCTTTCATCAATGTAAAAATCTTTTTCATCAATAATTACATAAGCGGCTCCTTTTTCTAAAGCAGCTTGTGCAAAAGTATTACCATTAAAGTTTTCTCCTTTTAAAGCAAAAAAGATAGCTCCATTGGTAATTTTTCTAGTATCGGTAGTAAAGTTTTGTTTCTGATTTAAAAACAATTCGTGTAAATCTGCTGTTTTCATAGATGACTATAATAAGGTCATTAAAGAAGTGATATAAACCCCTGCGGTTTCGGTTCTTAATCGGTTGTGACCAAGAGTTACAGGAATAAAATTTAGGTCAAGTGTTTTTTGAATTTCTTTTGGAGTAAAATCTCCTTCGGGTCCCACTAACACTAAAATATCATTTTCGGGTTTGGCAATGTGTTGTAAAAATTGTTTGTTGTTTTCGTCTTCACAATGCGCAATAAATTTTTGACTAGCTTTTTGATTTTTTAAAAAATCATCAAACAATATTGGTTCGTTAAAAACAGGTACATAAAGTTGTAGGGATTGTTTAACAGCAGATTGAATAATTTTTTTCATTCTATCTACTTTAATTACTTTCCTTTCGGAGTTTTTACAAATAATTGGAGTGATTTCATCAATACCAATTTCTACAGCCTTTTCTAAAAACCATTCATACCTATCGTTTAATTTGGTTGGGGCAATAGCAATGTGTAAATGAAAAGGACGGTTTTTGCTTTTATGCTCTGTTTTAATAACATTTACCGTACATTTTTTTTCGTTGGCAAAAGATATCTCAGTAGTATAAAAATGTCCATTTCCATCGGTAATAAACACAGTGTCTCCTTCAGATTTTCTTAATACTTTAATCAGATGTCTACTTTCTTCTTTGTCAAAAATAAAAGTAGTATCTGTGGGTTTTATATGTTCGCTAATAGATAATATCATAAGGTAAAAGGATTAGTAGCTTAAGATTACATCTTCTAAAGGTTCTTTTTTCTTCTTCTTCTTTTTCTTCTTCTTTTTGGCTTTCTTTTCTTTTTTAGGCTTTTCTTCTTTTACAGTTTTTTTAGATTCTTTCTCTTTAGGAGCCTCTTCAAGAAGCGTATCTATAAATTCGTCTTCTTCAATAATTTCTTTTTCTTTTTTGGCTTTAGGAGCTTTTTCTTCTTTAGGTTCATCAATATATTCCCATCTATCATAATGTCTGTCTATTCTAAAGGCGAGATTTAAGCCTACTTCGTGTCCTGAAATTTTATTACCGATGGCTGCATTATAATGAATTCCAATCGCTAAATCTTTGTTAACAAGAAATGGAGTACCAACTCCTACATTAAAGAAATCAAAATCTGTTAAATGATGATATCTGAACTGAAAATAAGGATTGAATCTTCTTGCCACCACATAAGAGGAAGAAATAGAATAAATAAATTCTTGATAAGCTTCTCCAATATATTTTAAATCGAACTGATTGTTGATGCTTAGTTTTTTATTGATGTTGTTTTGCGCAATAAGACTAACACTACCGGTAGTTGTATTTTTGTTAAAATCTGTATTACTCAAAGGAGTGTTAACATAAGCAGCAATACCAATGCTAGGAATTAAACCGTTGTATTTAAATCCGTATCGTCTTTTCCAACTCTTTTTTAATTCAGGACTTTCCTTGTTTACATGGTGGTACAACAAATATTTTAATCCTATAGACAGATCTTCTGTTCCTAAAATTTGGTTAGATGCACCGTTTAGGGTTACATCACTAGAAGTAAATCTGTGTTTTAAAGTAGCTTGTAATCTTTCTGACCAAAATCCGTATTGAAGGTTGATATCATTGCTAAAAGAACTAGCTTTACTGTTAATGTTTTGATTGTTATTATTGTTGTAAAACAAAGTGTTTTCTACCTGAAAAACTCGCCTACCTACAGCATAAGGTGTTTCTGTATCACCAGGCGTATTGGCATTTATAATGCTTGTGTACTGGGCATGATTTGTGTTGGTAAATAAAATAAAACAAAAAATGCAGAGAAGAATTCGATTCATGAAAACAGAAAAATTATTAGCTGTAAATATAATATTTTATAGTAGAGCGGGTAGGTTCGTTTTCAAATTATTATTTTTGAACAACTAAAGAGAAATCAATGCAAGAAGCCGGATTTATAAATTTTATTAGAACACTATTAATTATACTTGCCGTATATTATATTTTTAAGTTTTTCGTAAAATATGTGATACCTGTATTGTTGGTGAATTACGTTCAGAAAAAAACAGGGCAGCAAGTTAAGAAAGAACCTGTTGAAAAAGAAGGAACAGTAACTATAGAAAGAAAACCATCACAAAACAATAGGGTAGATGATAGTGTTGGAGAGTATGTAGATTACGAGGAAATAGATTAATTCCAAAACAAAACAATTTTGAAAAAAACATTTAATGTAAAACAGGTTGCTGTTTATATAGGTGTAATTATAGCTTTTAGCATAGTTGCCCTTTTTTATTTTAAGCCAGTTTTAAAAGGATATAAAATATTCCAAAGTGATATTGCTCAGTTTAGAGGAATGTCTAAAGAACTTAAAGATTACAGAGAACAAAACGGAAAAGAAGCTTTTTGGACAGATGCTGCTTTCGGAGGAATGCCATCGTACCAATTAAGTACTTATTACCCTAATGATTATATTAAAAAGTTAGATGGTGTGATTCGTTTTTTACCTAGACCTGCAGATTATTTGTTTCTGTATTTTCTAGGATTTTTTGTTTTACTTACTGTTTTAAAATTCGATTGGAAATTAGCCTTAATTGGTTCCTTAGCTTTTGGATTTTCTACTTATTTTATAATTATTCTAGGAGTTGGGCATAATGCAAAAGCTCATGCTATTGGCTATATTCCTTTAGTATTAGCGGGAGTGTTACTACTTTTTCAAAAAAGATTTGTGCTTGGATTTGTATTAACAGCCATTGCAACTTCATTAGAAATGCAAGCTAGCCACCCACAAATGACCTACTATATGTTGTTTATGTTGTTGTTTGTTGGTTTGTTTTTTGTGTTAGAACAGCTTAAAAAAGGGACTATAAAAAGTTTTATAAAACCTATTTCTTTGGTAGTATTAGCTATGGTTATTGGTTTGTTAACCAATGCACAAAGCTTGTTGGCAACCAAAGAATATGCAGCTCACAGTACACGTAGTAAAAGTGAATTAACCGTTACTCCTGATGGAAAACCAAAAGAAGTTACTACTGGTTTGAGTAAAGACTATATTACAGAATACAGTTACGGAATTTTAGAAACTTTTAACTTAATGCTTCCTCGTTTGGTGGGTGGAGCCAATAACGAAGATTTAGGAACAGACTCTAATACTTATCAATTTTTAGCATCAAAAATAGGAGCAGGTCAAGCAGCACAATTTTCTAAAAGCGTACCTACTTATTGGGGGAATCAACCCATTGTAGCAGCACCAGCTTACATTGGAGTGGTGTTTGTTTTCTTGTTTTTTATAGGATGCTTTTTAGTAAAAGGTTGGATTAAAAAAGGTTTAATAGCAGCAACCATATTTTCAATATTATTAAGTTGGGGTAAAAACTTTGGTTTTTTAACCGATTTGTTTATTGATTATATGCCAATGTACAACAAGTTTAGAGCAGTATCTTCTATTCAAGTGATTGCAGAAATTTGTATTCCTTTATTAGGAATGTTGGCTTTAAAAGAGTTGTTTTCTGATACAGTTTCTAAACAAGAAAAAATAGAGTCTGCTAAAATAGCAATCATTATTGTTGTTGGAATTTTAATCATTTTTACATTTTTTGGAGGAATGTTGTTTTCTTTTTCTGGATTAAATGATGGGTATTACAATCAACAAATTCCTGGTTTTTCAGGAGCTTTAAAGGCAGACAGAAAAGCAATTTTATTTGCAGATGGAATTCGCTCTATTGTTTTAGTAGCTTTAACAGTTGGTGTTTTATGGATGCTTGTAAACGCTAAAATTAAAAAGCAATACGGAATTTTAGTATTGGGAGCTATTTTGTTATTTGATACTTTAACTATTGCCAAACGTTATGTAAACGATGATAATTTTTTACCAGCAAACAAAGTAGAAAAACCATTTTCACCATCATCAGCAGATAAACAAATTTTACAAGACAAAGGTCATTATAGGGTAGCCAATTTTAGTGGGAATTTTATGAATGATGGAGCTACCTCGTACTATCACAAATCAATAGGAGGGTACCATGCTGCCAAACCACGTAGATATCAAGAATTGGTAGATTATCAATTGTCTAAAAATAACATGCAAATCATCAACATGTTAAATACCAAATATTTTATTGTGTCATCAGAAGATGGAGCGCCTCAAGCTCAAAAAAATCCTGATGCCAATGGAAATGCTTGGTTTGTAAATAATATTATATCTGTTGATAACGCAGATGATGAAATTTTTGCTTTAACTAACTTTGACTCTAAGAAGGATGTGGTTATCAACACCCAAGACTTTAAAGTACAGCCTACAGAGGTGGATAGTACTGCTACCATTCAATTAATTTCTTATGAACCTAATGAATTGGTGTACGATTATCAATCAGAAAAAGCACAATTGGTAGTGTTTTCAGAAATGTACTATCAGCCAGGATGGAATGCCTATGTAGATGGAGAGTTAACACCACATTATAGAGCAGATTATGTGTTAAGAGCTATGAATGTTCAGGCAGGAAAACATAAAATTGTTTTTAAGTTTGAGCCTAAAGTAATTCAACAAGGTTCTAAGCTAAGTTTGGTGGGGTATGGTTTGTTAATTATAGTGTCTGGAATATTAATATTTACTCTAAGAAAAAAAGACTAGTTTCATGCGTATAGGAATGATTTTAGACAAAACGTTTCCTCCTGATCCAAGGGTTGAAAACGAGGCTTTATATTTAATTGGAAAAGGATTTGAAGTCTATTTGTTTTGTTTAACCTACGATGAAAGTGAAATAGGATTAACAGATTACAAAGGCATTCATGTTGTACGTTATTTAAGCAACGATTTTTTGTATAAAAGTTCTGCTTTAGCCTATACTTTTCCTTATTACAAAACCAAAATGAGCGCTAAAATCAAAGAGTTTATTTTGTTGTATCAAATTCACGTACTTCATGTGCATGATATTCAAATTGTTAGTGCTGCGTATAAGGCTTGTAAGGTTTTTAAAATTCCTTATGTTTTAGATTTGCATGAAAACAGGCCAGAAATCATGAAAGTTTATCCTCACTTAAAAAAAGGAGTAGGAAAATGGGTTATTGATATTGAAAGATGGAGAGCAGCCGAAGAAAAATATGCCAAATTTGCTAAAAGGGTGATTGTAGTTACTCAAGAAGCAAAAGATGAGTTGCTAGAAAGAATTCATATTCCTGCAAAAAAAGTTGAGGTTTTACCTAATACTGTTTTAAAAAAGTTTTATACCGAATACGAATTAGAGGAAAGTATTCATACCAAATTCCAAGATGATTTTGTGTTGTTGTATATAGGTGATACTGCTATCCGTAGAGGATTGTTAACCGCTATAAAAGCAATTCCGGTTTTAAAAGAAACCATTAAAAATATCAAATTGGTTGTGGTTGGTAAAAGTACCGAAGATCCTATTTTACTAGCAGAGGTAGAAAGACTAGGAATTCAAAATTATGTAAGTTTTGAAGGTTGGCAAGATGAAAAGTTATTCCCTTCTTATATTATCTCCTCAGATATTTGTATTTCTCCTTTGCATAGAAACAAACATCACGATACTACTTATGCCAATAAATTGTTTCAGTACTTAAGTTTTAAAAAACCGCTTTTGGTGAGTGGTGCTAGTGCGCAGAAAAAGTTAGTTAAAAAGCAAGGTGTTGGACTTTGTCATAAAGCAAAAGACACTAATGATTTCGCCAATCAGGTATTAAAATTTTATAAAAACCCAACTTTGATGAAAGAGATGGGAGAAGCTGGAGCAATGTTTGTTCACAAAGAATTTCATTGGGCTAAAACAGCTAAAACACTTGGCAAAATATATAAAAAAATAAAAAAGACTAAATGAAAGTTTTAGTCATTACATATTATTGGCCTCCTGCAGGAGGGTCTGGCGTACAACGTTGGTTAAAGTTTGTAAAATATTTACAAGATTTTGGTATAACTCCTGTGGTTTACACGGTAGAAAATCCAGATTATCCAATTGAAGATGCTACATTATGTGATGATGTTCCTAAAGGAATAGAGGTGATTAAACAACCTATTTGGGAGCCTTATCAGTTGATGAATGTTTTTTCTAATCAAAAAAAAGTAAAAACAAGTGCAGGTTTTTTAGGTACCAAAAAAAGTTTGCTTTCTAGGGTTGCAACTTATATACGTGCTAATTATTTTATTCCAGATGCTCGTATGTTTTGGATTCAACCATCAATTACTTTTTTAGAAAAATATTTATCAGAAAATAAGATAGATGCCATTATTTCTACAGGCCCACCTCATAGTACTCATATGATTGGTTTAGGACTTAAAAAGAAATTAGGTATTAAATGGATTGCCGATTTTAGAGATCCTTGGACAGAAATAGATTATTTTCATCAATTGCCTTTAACTCAAAAATCCATCAAAAAGCACGAAAGTTTAGAACAAGAAGTTTTAAAACATGCAGATGAGGTTTTGGTGGTGGGGAATCAAATGAAAAAATCATATGATGTGTTTTCTAAAAATGTACACGTCATCACCAATGGTTTTGATGGCGAATTAAGTCAGCAAAAAGAATTAGACAAAGCATTTACAATTACTCATGTAGGAATGCTTAATGCCGATAGAAATCCTTTGGTTTTGTGGGAAGCATTATCAGTCTTAAAAGGAAAGATAAATTGTAAAATTCAATTTATTGGGAAAGTTGCCCCCGAAGTAAAAGAGAGTATTAAAAAATATAAACTTTTAGATTACGTAACTTTTGTAGATTATTTACCGCATGATGAGGTGAAAAAATATCAACAAAAATCCCAAGTATTATTGTTAGCTGTAAATAATGTGCCAAGTGCTAAAGGAATTGTGACTGGAAAAATATTTGAGTATTTACAGGCGCAAAGACCTATTATAGCCATTGCTCCCACGGATGGAGATTTGGCAATGATATTGTCAAATTCTAAAGCAGGTTTTGTGGTAGATTTTAATGAAGTAAACAAGTTAAAAGAAATACTTGTAGATTTACATGAACAATACTGCTCAAAAGGATTAACAGTAAATTCGGTTGGTGTGGAACAATATCATAGAAAAGCATTAACAGAGCAATTGGCAAACATTATATTAAGGAGTTAAGAACCTGAGGAGTTATGGATGGGAAACCTACAACCGAGAACCAACAACCAGTTATCAAAATAGTTACCATATTAGGAGCAAGACCACAGTTTGTAAAAGCTGCGGTATTGAGTAGAGTGATTGTAGAGCACAATGAAATTGAAGAAGTAATTGTTCATACAGGCCAGCACTACGACAACAATATGAGTATGGTCTTTTTTGAGGAAATGCAAATACCAGTTCCTAAATACAATTTAAATATCAATGGTTTAAGTCATGGTGCCATGACTGGTCAAATGTTAGCTAAAATAGAAGAAGTATTGTTGTTTGAAAAACCAGAAGCTGTGGTGGTTTATGGAGATACTAATTCAACTTTGGCAGGAGCTTTGGCGGCTCAAAAATTAGGAATTAAAGTAGTACATATAGAAGCAGGATTGCGATCTTTTAACATGTCTATGCCAGAGGAGGTAAATAGAATTGTTACCGATAGAATTGCCAATTTATTATTATGTCCAACACAAACGGCTATTGATAATTTAGAAAAAGAAGGATTTAGAAATCACGATATTAAAATTGTGAATTCTGGGGATATTATGAAAGATGCAGTGGAATTCTATGGAGCTTTATCGCAAGAAAAAGCTACGGTTTTAGAAAAGCATCAATTAAAGCAAAATGATTTTGTATTGGCTACTATTCACAGACAAGAAAATACAGATGATATCAACGCATTAAAAGGAATTTTTGAAGGGTTACTAGCAATTCATCAAAATAAAGAGGTTGTGATGCCTTTGCATCCTAGAACAAAATCTATTTTAGAAAAACATCAATTAACTTATCCTATAACTTTTATAGATCCTGTTGGTTATTTTGATATGTTGGCATTGTTGCAAAATTGTGCTTTGGTAATTACGGATAGTGGAGGTTTGCAAAAGGAAGCCTTTTTTAATAAAAAAGCCTGTGTCATAGCTCGTGAAGAAACTGAGTGGGTTGAGTTGGTAAATAACGGATTTGCTAGCTTGGTAGGGAGTGATACACAAAAAATGAAAGAAGCTTATCAATATCATATTTCTAAACAACATGATTTTTCTATGTCATTATATGGAAATCAAGTTGGTCAAGCTATTTATAAGGAAATAAAAAAGTTGATTATTCAAAAATAATTAGGGGTTCTAGCGTAGTCTAGTACAAGTGCATCTCGACTACGCTCGATGACCAATACTTGAAAATCGATGATTGATGAGTGGTGGACAAAAAATCGAAGAACGATAAACGAAACATAAAGATGGGAATTGTTTTAAAAGAATCATATAAAAATACAGTTACCTTGCTTATTGCTATTTTGGTAGGAGCTATCAATACCTTGTTTTTATATGTTTACTTTTTAGATACCGAGTATTACGGTTTGGTAACCTTCCTGTTATCTACAGCGTTTATTTTAAAACCTTTAATGGCTCTAGGAGTAAATTATAGCGTAGTAAAATTTTTCTCATCATTTACCAATAAAGAAGAAATAGATAAGTTTTTAAGTTCAGCCCTTTGGTTTCCTTTGTTGCTTGTAATTCCTTTAGGAGTTATTTGTGCATTTTTTTACGATGCTATTTCAGAGAGTTTGTCTAAGGAAAATCCGTTGGTAAAAAATTATACTTATTTAATTTTTTTGGTAGCTCTGGCAACTGCCTATTTTGAAATATTTTATGCTTGGGCAAGGGTACAGTTAAAATCGGTTTTTGGAAATATATTAAAAGAACTTTTTGTAAGGTTAGCTGCAACAGTTTTGTTGTTTGCTGTTTATTTTAAATGGATCAATAGTCATCAATTTGTATTGTGCTTAACGGCAGCTTATTTTTTACAAATGTTTATCATGATGTGGTTTGCATTAAAATTATACAGACCTCATTTTAGTTTTGGAGTCCCGTCAAATTTTAAAGAGATTGTAAAGTATAGTCTGTATATTATTTTAGCAGGTTCTGCTGCAACTATTTTGTTGGATATAGATAAATTTATGATTCCACAAAAAGAAGCCATAGAACAAGTAGCCTTTTATGCAGTGGCAGTTTATATAGGAACAGTAATTGAAATTCCTGGTAGAGCTATGAGTCAAATCGTTCAACCTTTAACAGCCAAAGCTATTAACGAAAAGAATGATGATGAGGTGTTAGGCTTGTATAGAAAAACAGCAATCACTTTGTTACTTGCTTCGGGATTAATTTTTGTTTTGGTAAACGCTAATTTAGCATCTATTTATGCTTTTTTACCTCAAAAATACACTGGTGGTTTTTGGGTGGTGTTGATGATTTCTACAGCTAAATTGTATCATATGTTTTTAGGGAATAATGGAGCTATTATTTCTAATTCAAAACACTATAAAGTTTTACTTCCCTATGGATTAGGAATGGCTGTTTCGGTCATATTTTTAAACAATTGGTTGATAGATTTTATGGGGATTAATGGTGCAGCTTTAGCAACTTTAATTGTGGTTCTTATTTTTAACACTATTAAATTATGGTATGTAAAAAGTAAGTTTAATATTCAGCCAACTACTATTAAAACATGGATTGCATTGTTTTCTATTTTTCTTTTAACCTATATAGGGGTGATGTTTAATTTTAAGTTTCATCCCATTATTAATATATTGATAGAATCTATTCTTTTAGGAGTAATTTATCTTTTTGTAGTGATTCATTTTCAGTTGTCTACAGATATTACAGCTGTTTATCATCAAATAAAGTTAAAACTGAAAAAGTATTTTTTTTTAGGGTGATGGTTTTTGAGAATGGATATAAAATCATTATATTTGCAGCCGATTTAAATTTAATTAAAAACAATCATTATGAATCATTACGAAACTGTTTTCATTTTGAATCCCGTTTTATCTGACGTTCAGGTAAAGGAAACAGTACAAAAGTTCGAGGACTATTTGGTTTCTAAAGGTGCCGAAATGTTACATAAGGAAGATTGGGGGCTAAAGAAGTTAGCTTACACAATCCAAAAGAAAAAAAGTGGATTTTACCACTTATTTGAGTACAAAGTTGCTGGTGAAGTAATTGCTCCTTTTGAATTAGAATTTAGACGTGACGATAGCGTTATGCGTTACTTAACTGTAAAGTTAGATAAGCACGCTGCTGCATGGGCTGAAAAAAGAAAGTCTAACTTAAAATCTGCGAAGTAATTATGGCAAATATAGATCAACAAGCAAAAGGAGGATCTAAAGGAGATGTAAGATATCTTACTCCATTAGACATCGAAACTAAAAAAGAAGCTAAATACTGTAGATTTAAGAAAAAAGGAATCAAATACATCGACTATAAAGATGCAGATTTCTTAATGTACTTAGTAAACGAGCAAGGTAAAATTTTACCAAGACGTTTAACAGGAACTTCTTTAAAATACCAACGTAAAGTGGCTCAATCTATCAAGAGAGCTCGTCACTTGGCATTAATGCCTTATGTTGGAGATTTATTAAAATAAATAAGTAGACTATCATGCAAGTAATATTAAAACAAGACGTTGAGAACTTAGGGTTCACAGACGATATCGTAGAAGTAAAGAGCGGTTACGGACGTAACTTTTTAATTCCTACAAGAAAAGCTGTTTTAGCAACTGAGTCTGCTAAAAAAGTATTAGCAGAAACTTTAAAGCAACGTGCTTATAAGGAAGCTAAATTAGTTGAGCAAGCTAACGCTACTGCAGAGGCTATCAAGGCATTAGAGATTAAATTGACTTCTAAAGTAGGTCAAGGAACTAAATTATTTGGTTCTATTTCTAACATTGATGTTGCTGAAGCTTTAGAAAAAGCTGGACATTCAATTGAGAAAAAATTCATCAAAATAGCTGGAGGTTCTATCAAAAGAACTGGAAAGTATACTGCTGCAGTTCGTTTACACAGAACTGTAACTGTTGATTTAGAATTTGAAATTATTGCTGAATAATTTATTCAACAATTAAATATATTAAAAAGCTCACTTCCTGTATTGGATAGTGAGTTTTTTTATGAAAAATAGTTTTTGGTATTTTTCTAAGATTTTTACTTTTGATACCTGATACCTGATACCTGATACCTGATAAAATGAAATACATTCAATTAACCAAAGAACAATTAGAAGAATTACACGAAGAGTTTGCTACTTTTTTAGCTTCGCAGCAAATAGATGTAAAAGAATGGAATGATATTAAAGCTAACAAGCCAGAGGTTGCTGATGAGGAAATTAATATTTTTAGCGATTTGGTTTGGGAGGATGTTTTATCTAAAGCTGAGTATATAGAGCATTTTTCTAAATCTAGCATCAATTTGTTTTATTGTACAGAAGGGGTAATTCAGAGAATCATGATTAAATCTAATGATGAAACGGTTGATTTATCTACTCAAGAAGGAATTCAGACTTTATTAAACAATCCTAAGAGCAATCAGTTTGAGTTTTTTAAAGGGGCAAAAAAATATGCTAAGGAAAGAAACTTGGAAATTTTTGATTTGATTTTAAAAGGTGCAAGTATTAACAAAGAAGGAGCTTTGTATCAAAATTTCAAGAAATTTGTAGATTAAGTATTTATGGTAGATCAACAATTAGTATCTTATTTAGAGGAGTTTGTTACTGAAGAGCGCAAAGCGTTGTTCAAACAAGTTCTAGAAAACAGAACAAAACACTTTACTGTGGTGTTAGAAGATTTGTATCAAAAACACAATTGGAGTGCAGTAGTGCGTAGTTGTGATGTTTTTGGAATACAAGATATTTATACCATAGAAAATAAATACAGCGCTTATATTTCTAATGGGGTTGGAAAAGGGGCTCAGAAATGGGTAGATTTTCATAGGTTTAAAACCAGAGAAAACAATACCCAAGATTGTGTTGATGAGTTAAAAGAAAAAGGATATCAAATTATTGTAACTACACCCCACGAAGATTCTTCTTTTGTGTCAGACTTTGATATCACTAAAAAATCAGCCTTTGTTTTTGGAGTAGAAGGAGCGGGAGCTTCAGACTTAATTATGAATAAAGCAGATGGATATTTAAAAATACCTATGTACGGCTTTACAGAAAGTTTAAATGTGTCTGTAGCTGCAGCCATTACTTTGCAAAATACTACAGAGAGGTTACACAAATCTGATATAGATTGGAAACTTACTGATGAACAAAAAGAAGGACTTTATTTAAGTTGGTTAGAAAAATCTATAGGTTCTGTAAAACACATCAAGGAGAGATATTATAAGGAATTAGAAAATAAAAAGTAGGGTTTTTTATAAGTTGATTGTTTTAGGTATATAACTTAAAACAATTAAAATGAACTTACTTTTTAATCCAATAGCATTATTTCTATGTTTTTTCATGGTCGTTTCTTGTAGTAAAGATACGATGACCTCTATTGAAGATGATGAAATAGAAAATGTAGAAGATACAGATAATGAGGATTCAGACAACTCAGATGATTCTTCAGAAGAAGGAACATTACATGCTGCTTTTTCAGATTTTTCTTCGGATATCGATATTGTTTTGATTGATAACAATACAGTTTCTATTGAAACAGATGGTTTGCCAAACCACACTTCTCCTTATTGGTCTCCAACGCATGATTTATATGTGGCGCCAACAGTAGCTACAGAATCTCGTATGTCTCCAGGATATATTGATGATTTTGAAGGGACTTATGCTTTACAAGTATCTACCCATCCACAAAAAGCTGCACAAACTACTGCTACTTCTTTAGGAGCCATTGGTATTTCTGTTAGTGGAGGTGTAATTTACAATCAAAACGAGGCAGGAAATATTCAGATTACCCAAAATGTAGCATCAGGTTTAGATTATTCAGGTGCTCATACAGGACCTACAAGTTATCATTATCATTTTGAACCTACTGCATTTTCTGATGATGATGCTAATTTGGTTGGAATTATTGCTGATGGTTTTTTCTTATACGGGCGTAAATGTACTTCAACCGGAACTTATCCAACAGATTTAGATGCTTCTAATGGACATAGCTCGACCACTGTTCATAATACAGAAGGAGAATATCATTATCACATAGGTAATACTACTATTTACAATAAATATTACGTGAATTTTACTGGAGATTATCAAGGAACTCCTTATTCTATTTCGGGTGGAAATGCTGGAGGTGGGCAAAGACCTTAATATTGATAAGATGATGAAATATTTTAAAATCTTATTATTTATTTTAAGCTGTATAGCTTGTAAACCCTCAAACCAAAAAAAAGATGGGGTAAAGTTTAGTACTGTTAGTTACGATAGTTTAGTAAAGAATACTACAAATGGCTTAATGATGTATAATGGTACATTATTTACAGGTGTGGCAAAATTGTATGCTGATGATAGTAGAAGTTTAAAATATTTTGTGACTTATCAAGCTGGATTAAAGAACGGTACTTGTAAGCGATGGTATGACAATGGAAATATAAATTACGAAACCCAATATATAAAAGGACGTAAACAAGGCTTGACTAAAATTTGGTATAAAAACGGGCAATTGCAAAGTGAATCAACTTATTACAAGGGAGTTTTACATGGTAAAGAACAAGTTTGGTATCCAACTGGTGAATTACAAAAAGAAAGAAACCTTGTGTATGGTCAGGAGCAGGGGATGCAAAAGGCTTGGCGAAAAAATGGAAAGTTATATGCTAATTACGAAGCCGTTAATGGAAGAATTTTTGGGTTATTAGGTGCTAATATGTGTTATGAGGTAGAAAATGAAAAAGTTAAAAAATAGTATAATTATTCTTGTTGGCTTGTTGCTTTTAGGAGCTTGTCAATCCAAAAAACAAACAGGGAGTAGGGTAAATAAATTACCGTATTATAAAGAAGCTAGTTTTACTCCTTATTGGAATTTATCAGAAAGTGAATTAAAAACATTTCATACAATTTCAGATTTTAATTTGATAGATCAATCAGGTCAAAAAATATCAAATAAAACATTTGATGATAAAATTTATGTGGTAAACTTTTTCTTTACCACTTGTCCGGGAATTTGTCCTAAAATGACTAGTAATTTATCAATGGTACAAAAGGCTTATTTAAAAGATAAAGAGGTGTTAATTTTATCTCATTCTGTTACTCCATCTATAGATTCTGTTGAGGTTTTAAAACATTATGCAGAAGTTAATGATATACAACAAAACAAATGGTTTTTAGCTACAGGAAGCAGAAAAGAAATTTATGATTTAGGAAGAAACTCTTATTTTATTGAAGAAGATATGGGAGAGGAATTAAAGGAAGATGATTTTTTACACACAGAAAACTTTGTGTTAATAGATAAAAACAAACATATAAGGGGAATCTATAACGGACTTAATAAAACTGCTACGCAACAATTAATTATTGACATTAAAACATTAAAAGAGGCCCATTAAGAGCCTCTTTCTATTTAAATTTTAGGATTGCATTTTTAGGATTGTCTATATCGTAATAAACGGTATAAGTACTATCGAGTACTTTATTTTTTAAATGCATAGGAACTTCTTGTTTTTTGTGATATTCAACGCTATCAACAGTATAGGTAAATTCACAATAAGGTAATTTACCTCGTTGAAATTCTCTAAGAACTTTTCCATTTGTTGTTTCAGCATCATTTAAAACTTTTTCTTTATAGTTAAGTTTAATAACAAAAGCTAAAACAACAACAGCGACTATGATAAATGGAAAAATCAATTTATTCATTTTCAAAATTTATCAATATGGTGTATTCACAATCAAAGGATTCTTGAGGCTTTAACTTTATAATTCCTTCTTTTTCAGTAAGTTCCTGGTTGTGATCTACATTATCTGCAATTCCATGCCAAGGTTCAATACAAATAAAAGGAGATTCTTGATTTTTAGACCAAATACCTAAAAAAGGAAAGTTTTTAAACTCAACACTCATATAAGTATTCCCTGTTGGTTCGTGAATAAAAGAAACTTGAGAGAATGGGTTAGGATTAAATACGATGGCATCCTTATCAAAAACATCTTTTGGTAATTCTAAAACACCACCTTGTTTAAATACTTTGTGTGTTTGGTTTCCAATTAAACCACCTTCAATCAGTCTTGCTTCTGGTGTTTCATCATTGTCAAACATCAAAATATATTCTTCTCTTGTTTGATGTTTTTCAAAAGGACAATTAAATGCAGGATGGCCACCTACTGAAAAATATAAATCTTCTGTTGATGGATTTTCTACTCCATAAGCAGTTGAAAGTCCTGAATTAGAAAGCGTATAGGTGATGTTAAAAACAAAATTAAAAGGATATACTTTTTGAGTTTCGTCATCAGCAATCAACTGGAAAGTAATGCTATTTTCAGTCTGTTTAACAACCGTAAATTCTTTGTCTCTTGCAAAACCATGCTGACCTAGGGAATAGCTCTCGTTTTTGTATTGGTAAGTGTTATTTTTTAAAGCCCCTACAAAAGGAAATAAAACAGGAGTATGACGGTTCCAATGTTTTGGATCTCCTTGCCAAATGTATTCTATTTCGTTTTGTTTTAAGCTAATTAACTCTGCTCCTTGAGATTTAAAAGTAGCTTGTAAGAATTTGTTTTGTAAGGTGTATGTTGTTGTCATCTTAGGAATTAATTTACTTTAATATCTGTTATAGTAGCAGTGTATTCACATCTTTCAATAATAAAAGAAAAGTCATTTCTAATTACTTTATCATTTATTTTTTTACCTATGGTAGCATCAATCCAATAATCAGGACAAGGTTTTTGGTGTACATGACTTTTATCTCTGTTCCAATCACCTTTGTGTAGTACGTATTGAATATCTAAAGAATCCAAATGGTATTGCTTTAGAACTTCTTTAGCTTTGTCGGATATTTTTAAAGTATCTTTTAGTCTAATTTGACTTAAAACCCTAGCGGTAGGACCGTAGTTAAAAGTGGTTCCTTTTTGTTTATTGATGTAGGTTACAGCGACTACACCAAGGGCTAGTCCACCAAAATAGTATCCAAATCTTCTTAATAATTTGGCATCAATTTTACTTAGTAATTCTTTAAACATTGATTGTAGTTTTCTTGGGTCAAAAGTAAAGAAGTAGTTTGTATTAAGCGGTCTGTTTACAGATTAAAAAATCAATAAATTGATATCTGTAAAAGGAAAATCAAACCAATCACCTACAGCTTTATTGGTTAAAATTCCTTTATACATGTACATTCCACTTCTAATGATATTATCATATTTAACAGCGCTTTCAAAACCACCTTCTTCTCCAATATTTAGGAGGTAAGGGGTGATGATATTACTAATAGATATTGTAGCGGTTTTTGCGTATCTGGATGGAATATTAGGCACACAGTAGTGAATAATTCCATGTTTTTTAAAAGTAGGATTGCTATGCGTGGTTAACTCTGAAGTTTCTATACAACCACCTCTATCAATACTAACATCAATAATTACGGCACCTTCTTTCATAATAGAAACAAGGTCTTCGGATACAACAATAGGAGCTCTGGTTTTTCCTTTAATGGCTCCAATTACAACATCGGCTCTCATTAAAGCTTTTTCTAAAGCTTTGTGATGGATGGTAGAAGTGTAAATAGGAATATGTAAATCTTGTTGTAGTTGTCTAAGTTTGGTAATTGAATTGTCAAAAACTTTAATGCTGGCTCCAAGTCCTTTGGCAGATTTTGCGGCAAATAAACCAACGGTACCTGCTCCTAAAATAACAACCTCACATGGAGGAACACCACTAATGTTTCCTAGTAATCTACCAGATCCGCCATTTTCTGCATTCATCAATTCAGAAGCGATAAGGATAGAAGCAGTTCCTGCAATTTCACTTAAAGATTTAACGATAGGAAAACTATTGTGTTCATCTTTAATAAAATCAAAAGCAATGGCGGTAATGCGCTTGTTAGCCAAAGCTTTAAAATAATCTGCGGATTGTGTTTTAAGTTGTAATGATGAAACTAAAAAAGCTTGTGGCCTCATCAAGTTAATTTCTTCTATAGAAGGGGGAGAAACTTTTAAAATTAAGTAACATTCAAAAACTTCTTTAGCACTGTAAGCAATTTTTGCTCCCGATTCAGAATATTCAGCGTCAGAAAAGTTAGAGGCTATTCCTGCTCCAGTTTCAATTACAATTTTATGACCTTGTAAAGTCATGGCAGCAACAGCATCGGGAGTTAAGCAAACACGTTTTTCTTCGTGACAAGTTTCTTTGGGTATTCCTATAAGAAAATCTCCTTTTTTAGATGGAATTACTAGTCGTTCTTCTTGAACATGAAACTCAAATTTTCCAAATGCAGCCATACGTTTCCCCATATTATAAGATTCAAATACAGGTAAAGGTTACTTTAAGATAAGAGTTCTACTGTTGTCTTGGTTAGTGTTTATTGTAACTACCTGTGCATCTAAAGGTAATAAATTTTCTACATTCTCGGGCCATTCAATAAACGCCCAATGATTGTTGTATAAGTATTCTTCAATTCCAATATCATAAGCTTCATTTTCGTCTTCAATACGATAAAAATCAAAATGATATAAAACTTCATTACTATTGGTTTCGTATTCATTTACCAAAGCAAAGGTTGGAGAAGAACTAATGTTACATCCTAATTCTTTTGCAATTTCTTTAATAAGGGTTGTTTTACCTGTTCCCATAGAAGCATAAAACAAAATAGTTTTGCTTTTGGTATTAGCAATAATGGTTTTTGCTACCGCTGGTAATTCGTTTAGGTTGTAGGTAATTTCCATGTTTATTTCTTAGTGCACCCAACTGGACTCGAACCAGCACGTCCATAAGGACACTACCCCCTCAAGGTAGCACGTCTACCAATTCCGCCATAGGTGCTTGGTCGTAAAAAAATAAATTTTAACTGAACGCAAATATATATAAATAGAAATTTTATTTAGGAGTATTTTATAGCTAGATTTTTGGGTGTTTATTTTTGTTAAAAAGGCTTGTTAAGAAATTAAGCTATTTCTAAGATTCTGAATTATACTAATTTTATAGAGATTATTGTTAGGTTGATAGTATAGTAACGAGAATAGATGGTGATTTTTGGATATTACAAGGGAGAACTAGAATATTTTTATTTCCATGGCCAGTATCTTAATCAATAAATTGCAAAAATAATTTTAGAACTTCAAATAAAGGTAACCTTCTAGCTAAAATTGTCCTTTCAAAAATTAAATAACTATCTAAAAGGGGTTCCTTATATCGGAAATCAGTATGTTGAATAATATTAAACTTGTTGATAATTAGATTCTTGAATCTTTATTTACTTAGGTGTACATTATATAAATTTTAGGGCACATCAACTTTGGTGTAAAGTTGCTAATTTACTTTTCTATTTTCTGAACGGAATTTTAGAAAATTTCTCTAATGCAAAAATCTATAGATATAATTACACTAGTCTTGATCTTGTGCTCATACTAGCTATGGGTACATCAATATTTTAATGAATATCCAAATCCAGTAGATTTGTTGCGGATGGTTAAAATAATAGATAAAAGTAAAGTTGGGATATATTCCAGCTAGATAGTTTTAGTAAAAAAATATGGAGTAAAAACCGAAAGTTGAAATTCCGATTTATGGACTTTCAAGTGATATGTGTTTTATGAAGATAGAATTTGAAAAGAAGATTAAAGTAAAAAGTTATCATTAATAATTTAAAATAGAATTTTATGAAGTGCAATTTTTTTACGTTTTTTAGTATTGCGTTATTAACATTTAGTACCATAAGTTGCAGAACGCAATCTAAGATAAATTCCAAAGAAGAAGTTCATATTGTGCTATTGGGAGGTCAATCAAATATGTCTGGCGTAGGGCATTTTAAAAGCCTAGATGAAGAAACAATTTCACGTATTAATGCTCTTTCTAATCGTGTTATGTTAAGTGATACGCAACTCAAAAAATTAATACCACTTTCAGAACTTAAAAATCAAATTTGGGGAAAGGACAGAAGGTCAAAGAATTTTGGACCTGAATTGTTTTTAGGTTTAACCTTAGCGGAAAAACATCCAAAGCAAAAGTACTTATTCATTAAAACAGCTCATGGTGGAACGGCATTGTATGGGGCGTGGAATCCCAATTGGTCTCTTGAACAGTCTCAAGCTATTGAAAGAGGGGAGTATAAGCAAGGTTTAAAGTTATACAAAATACATATCAACCAAATTAAAGCGCAACTAGCAAGATTGGTATCAGAAGGCAAAACCTATAAAATATTGGGCATGGTATGGATGCAGGGCGAAAATGACGGTGCGCTAGATGTTAGCGCCAAAAATTATGGTAAAAACTTAAAAGAGTTATTAGCAAGTTACCGTAGGGATTTGAATTTGCCTAATCTTCCTTTTGTTGCGGGACAAACAAATTCGCATTACGGTGTTAAAGGAGGTTCTGATATGGTAAGACAGGGGTTTTTGGATTTTGAAAAGTCTGAAGATCATGTTGCTGTAATTAAAACCCTAAGAGATAGTCCGTATACCGATTTTCCAAAGCACTCTGACAATGTGCATTACAATGCAGAAGGTCAAAAAAGATTTGGAATCGCCTTTGCAAAAGCACTAATGACTTTAAACTAATATTATAAAAAAAATCAAAACTAATATTTTATACTATAAAAATTATGAAAAAGATATTATCAACTTTAGCATGTTTCATTTTAACATTTAGTATGCTTGATTGTAGAGCGCAATCTAAAGTGGATTTGAAAAAAGACGTTTATGTTGTTTTACTGGGAGGGCAATCTAATATGGTTGGTTTTGGGAATTACGATCAGTTAGATGACAGAACAAAAGCGCGTATTGAAGCAATTTCAAATCGTGTAGCATTAAGTCATTATAAAGGAGATAAAGCATCGCCACTGTCTTATACTAAAATTAAGTTGCATGAGAAATATAATCTCACAAAGCGTTTTGGACCTGAATTGTTTTTAGGACTAACACTAGCAGAAAACAATCCAAATCAGGAATTTTTATTAATTAAAACCGCTCAAGGAGGAACAGCTTTATATGGTGCATGGAACCCAAATTGGTCCGCAAAACAAGCAAAGGAAATAGAAAGAGGAGAGCAAAAGCAGAACATGAAATTATACGAAAACCATATAAACCAAATTAAAGCACAATTGGCCAGATTAAAAGCTGAAGGTAAATCGTATAAAATCATTGGAATGGCTTGGATGCAAGGCGAAAACGATGCGAAATTTGAAGCAAGTGCTAGTAATTATGGTAAAAATTTAGGCGTATTGCTTTCAAGTTATCGTAAGGAGTTTAACATACCAAATATGCCATTTGTTGCTGGTCAAACAAACTCACATTATGGTATGAAAGGGGGATCGGATATGGTTAGACAAGGGTTTTTAGACTTTGAAAAATCAGAGGATAATGTTGTAGTAATTAAAACCGTACGAGATAGTCCATATACTGATTTTCCAAAGCATCCAGATAACGTTCACTACAATACAGAGGGACAGAAAAATTTAGGAACTGCTTTTGGAAACGCATTGATTCAATTAAATTCAAAATAAAGTTTATTTTAAATAAGTACAAGGTGGCGGTCTGATATAGAAATGTTGTTTGAGAGCTAATACTTTCATTACTATAAAACTGATTAATTTTGATTGGAATGATTATAATTAAATAAGCAAAAAATGAAAAGCCCTATTTGTTGTGTTACCACTTTATTTTTATGTATTCTATATATTCAAGTCAGCGCACAAAAACATGAAAAACAAGTTGTTGAGCGAGAAAGACCTTCAGAATGGAACAATTTAGTCCTCGGTGGACGTTTTATGGACAGATTTATGCTTATGCCAAATTTAGGAGGCATGACATCCAATACATGGGGCGCAAAAAATGTCATTCCTCGTGATATTAATAATGGTATAGAAGCCCCAAATTGGTCTTATTGGGGTGGAAATACCAAATTAGACAGAGATGGGAAATACCATGCAATAGTTTGTAGGTGGCCAGAAAATGCAGAAAAAGGTCATTTTGAATGGTCGAAATCTACATTAGTACATGCTGTTTCTGATAATTCTTATGGTCCTTATCAAGTAAAAGAAAGTAGAGGTTTGGGTAAAGGGCACAACCCAGAATGGTATATCGCAAAAAATGGAAAATATGTAGTATATGTTATTGGTGCCCGCTATATATCCGATAGTATTAATGGCGTTTGGATCAAATCTAAATACACATTTGATGATAGAGACCGTAAAAACACCAAACAGCATAATTACATGCATAATTGTACGTTTACGCAAAGAGAAGATGGTAGTTTTTTAATGATTAACAGACATGGGCAATCTTGGTTTAGTAAAGATGGGATTTCAACATTTTATCGCGTTTCAGAAACAAATAATTACCCAAAAGTAGAAGGCAAATTTGAAGATCCATTTGTATGGCGAGACCACGTGCAATACAACATGATTGTTAACGATTGGTTGGGCAGGATGGCTTGGTACTTGCGCTCTAAAGACGGTGTAAATTGGATCGTAGATCCTGGAGAAGCTTATGCGCCAGGGCACATTTCAAAACATGAAAATGGTGTAAATGAAGATTGGTTTAAATACGAACGTGTTAAACTGAATCAAGATAACTATGGAAGAGCGTATCAAGCAAATTTTGCGGTTATCGATACTTTGAAACATTCAGATTTAGGGAACGATAATCACAGTTCTAAATGGATTGCCGTACCGCTCAACAAGGGTCTTCTCATAAAAGTTGAAAACAAAAAAAATATCAATGCAGATACCAAAGAAATCAGGGTTAGAATTCTTGCTGAGGATGATTTTAATCCACAAAAAGATATAGATATCAATTCTTTAAGATTTGGTGCTTCAGAAGAAGTCAATTTTGGTAGAGGTAGTAAAGTGCTAAAAACTGAAAATTCTGGTAAAGATGTCATAGTGACTTTTAACGGCAAAGGCAACGGGTTTACTAAAACTAATTTTGCTGGTAAATTATTGGGTAAATCAATCAATGGCAAATTGATATATGGCTATTCTAGATTGCCAAAAGTAGATTATGAAGTTCCTATTTTATCTTCTAGATTACCAAAATTTATTCAAACAGAAAATAGAACAACTATTGAAGTTGATGTTGAAAACTTCGGACAAGTCGCTTCAAAAAAATCATGTTTAAAAGTTATTCTCGTAAACAATTCAGAAAAGGAAGAAATTTTAGCATCATCTAAAATACCATCTATTGAACCTTTTGAAAAAAATAAAATAAAATTAACCTCGGTTAAAAAGTTCAAAAAAGGAGAAACAGCTATTATTAAAACTCTAATAGAGCAGAAAGACATGACCCCCGTTATATTTAAAAAGACTATCGTCTTTTAATCATAGTCAATTTTGAAATAGAAAACAGGACACCTAAATAAGTTTAACTTTTAATAAGAACATAGATGAGATTTATATCATAATATCTATTGCTCACTTTTTTATCAGTACTAGTTTTTAGTATATGAAGCTTCTGGAACAACACTATATGGGGTACTAAGAATGTGAAATTTCATGAATTGGAAAATAACAGCACCCATATTTTAAAATAAATGAAAAGGAAGATGATAAAAAAATGATGGTCAATTAGATGCTATTTTAAAGTAGTAATATCCCTTAAATAATATACAGTTTTATAACGATAATGATAAGTTTTAAAAAGAGTTCAAGTTTAAAAATCAGTACTATTGTAATCAGTACACTTTTCTATACAGCATGCTATGCTCAGAATATTTCTGAAAAAGCTGTCGAAAAACCAAACATCATATATATTCTTGCAGATGACTTAGGAATTGGAGATGTTCAAGTTTTTAATAAAAATGGAAAGATTAAAACCCCTAATTTAGATCAATTAGCTCTCGAAGGTATGCGCTTTACAGATGCACATACATCTTCATCTGTGTGCACACCTACTCGATATGGTATCATGACAGGTCGCTATAATTGGAGAACCACACTAAAGAAAGGTGTTTTAAATGGCACATCTAAAGCACTTATTCCAAAAAATAGAACTACGGTAGCTTCATTATTAAAAAAGCAAGGTTATGATACCGCTTTTATTGGAAAGTGGCATTTGGGATGGGACTGGGCAGAAAAGCCAAATGTTAAAGGAAAAGATAGTTATGATTTTTCCAAACCTGTTTCGCATACGCCAAACGATTTAGGTTTTGATTATGCATACGGTATTTGTGGGTCTTTAGATATGGCGCCATATATTTATGTAGAAAATAGTAAGCCAACCGCAAAATCAGAAACCATTGCTAATGGTAACAAGGGTTACGGGTTTTGGAGAAAAGGGCCAGTAGCCGATGATTTCGAACATGAACAAGTATTGCCAAACTTTATCAATAGATCAGTAAAATATATTGAAAGTAAAAAAAATAGCAAAAAGCCTTTTTTTTTATATGTTCCATTGCCTTCTCCACATACACCAATATTGCCGACCAAGGAATTTCAAGGCAAGTCTGGATTAAATCCTTACGGTGATTTTGTGATGATGGTTGATGCCTATGTTGGTAAAATATTTGATATCGTAAAAGCACAAGGAATGGAAAATAACACATTAATCATTTTTACTAGTGATAATGGAACTTCGGGAAAAGCTAATTTTAAAGCCTTAAAAGATAAAGGCCATGATCCAAGTGCAGGCTATAGAGGTTTGAAAGCAACTATTTTTGAGGGAGGGCATCGTGTACCTTTCATAGCAAAATGGACAGGCGTTATAAAACCAAATACTATTTCTAATCAAACCATTTGTACTACTGATTTTATGGCTACTTGTGCAGATATTGTAAATTATAAGTTACAAAATAATGAAGGAGAAGATAGTTTTAGCATGTTACCAATTCTCAAAAATGAAATTATACATGGCGATTTTAGAGAAGCAACTGTGCATCATTCAAGTGGTGGGTTTTTCTCTATAAGAAAAGGCCCTTGGAAATTAATATTTTGCAAAGACGATGGTGGTTATAAAGAACTAAAAAATAGTTCAGAAATAAAGGGACTAGAGTATCAATTGTATAATTTAGAGAATGACCCTTCAGAAAAAAATAATTTATATACCGAAAATGTTATTAAATATAAAGAGTTAAAAAACTTATTGAAAAAATACATAAAGGAAGGGAGAAGTACACCAGGAAAAGTTCAACAAAATGATATTATAGATTTCGAGTGGACACAAATTAATTCTATCATGCAATGATTTTAAAAAAAACTAAAATCAAAATTAAAGAAATCAATGTTTAAAAGTTATTTTGTGATTTTTCAAGGTTATGCTAAAGGGAAGTGTCCTGGAAATAAAGTACACCTGGAGGCCATCCAGAACTTATGGAAAAAAGACCTCAGTTTAAGAATGTCAAATTAAATTAAGTGAATAATCAGTATAAAAATTAAACACAGTCTCTCATAAATAAAAAGCCGAAGATTGTCTGTTTTTTGTACGTGATAAAATAGTTTTATAGATGGTGTTGTATAATTAAAATATGTTGTCTAGTGGTTTGCATATTTTCTAATACTTATAAAAACAAGGACTATTTTAGTTATACAGTATGTACTACGAGGCACATTAATTACACACAGAGGCACATTGGCAAGATGTATAATATGCAAATTTGACGGTCTAGTTCTTTTTATTTAGGGTGTAATTATATTAAAGTAGTAATTAAAAAAAAGATGTGTAGATGGAATGTTTTTGATAATCAATATAGTATGTTAAGTAGTCTTAAGCTAAGGTTTTATACAAGTACTTTTTTTATATTTATAGAGTTAGAGAATTTACAGTTTAAATTTAATTAGATGAACATATGAGACCAATATATATAAAACGACTATGTTTTACTTTAAATAGATTTTTGAATAGTTTATATATAAGTTGATTTATTCAATTTTCCTTTGAATATATTTTTAATTTTTCACCATACATAATTAATTAGTAATAAAAGTTAATTTAAACTTCTATTTTTTTAAACTGAAATTGAAAGCATGTTTATTAAGTTTCTTACCACATCATTAATACTGGCTCTATCGGCTTTTAATATAGTAATTGCTCAACCCAACGTTCTTAAGTCTAAACAAAACCTTACTATATCAGATGGGTTGGCACACAACGGGGTAACATCATTGATTGAAGATTCATATGGTTATTTATGGATTGGTACTTACGATGGTTTAAATAGGTATGATGGTTATAACCTAAAAACTTATAAAAACACTTTAGAAGAAGATATATTGGTAAGCAATCGTGTCAGAACTATTTCGGAAGATAGTAAAAGTAATCTTTGGATTGGTACCGACAATGGAATCTCTATCTATAATCAGAATACAGAAAAATTCAAAAGTTTATATCCCAATAAACAGAATAAACTCGCTTCAACCAAATCAATTGTTCGTAAAATTTTGTTTAATGAACAAACAGGTATTGTAGTTTGTGCTACTGAGGGTGATGGCTTGCTTTTGTTTAAAAAAAATCAGGAGTTTATAAATAAATATATTCCGTCAAAAAAGACATATAGTAAATCGGTCTTGTTTTTTGATGGTATTAACTTAGATAAAGATAATTATCTGTTTGCAACATCAGTTGGTTTATTGATTTTTAATACAGAAACTAAGATGTTTCAAAGAGTTCTTGATGATGAAGTTAACTATTGTAACGCTGTACTCAAAATAGATAATCAAAATTTACTTTTAATATTGAAAAGGGGAGTTGCTTTTGTAGGATATAAAAGTGATAACAATATCTACAAGTTTAAAATTTCACATAAGGCTTTGGGGTCGGATAATTATAAAAGTGCATCAATAGATACTTTAGGGAATTTATGGTTAGGCTCCTTGAAAAATGGTTTGATCCATATTGATAATATGAACCTGTTAAAAGAAAATAAACCATATAAATTATCGTTTTATAAACCCAAAAAAGGCTTGTTAAGGTCTAGTACAATATTGGCTGGCCACAAAAATATTTGTTGGTATGGAACATTTAATACAGGCTTGCTTAGGTTCGATGTTAAAGAAAACCCATTTAAGAGCTATAATATAGAAATGGATTATGAATATGGTATTCATTCAAATAAAGCAACTTCTGTTTCTCCATTGGATGATCATCGAGTTTATTTGGCATCTTACTTATCACAGGATCATGGAGGAGGTTTAGCTTTGTTTAATACAGACTCTCAAAAGTTTGAGCCTCTTCCATTCGATATTTCAAAGAAAGAGTTAGATTATATTCGGTCGGTTTTTGTTGATAAAGATAATAATACGTGGTTAAAAAGTTCGATGTACGATTTACAACTTGTAAGGGCGGGGGGGAGCAAAATTGAAGGTATTAATGATGAACGTCTTCATGGTATCACATTGTTCTCCACTACAGAGGATCGTTATGGTAATTTATGGATTGCTGGAGGAAAAGGAATTGTCAAAATTAAAAAGCTTAAAAATGGAGATATTAAAGAAATAGAAATTTTAAAAGACAATCCGTATTTTAAAAATAATGATTTATTGTATCCTCGTTATATTTACGCAGACCCACTTCATGATTTTGTTTGGATAGGAACAGATAAGGATGGTTTATTTAGAATTAATGCTGAAAAGGATTTGCCATTAAACCAAGCTAAAGTAAGGCAATTTGTGTCAAATAAAAAGGTTGATCTTTCCATTTCAAGTAATTTTGTTACTTCCATTCTAAGATTGCCAAATGATGAGCTGTGGATAGGAACAGAAGGTGGAGGTATTTGTAAGGTTATAGATAGTGATACCAATCCAAAGTTTATTCCATATTCTGAAAAACATGGGCTGTCAAACAATGTTGTTAAAAGTATTCAGTATGACGATAGTCAGAATTTATGGATTTCTACAAATATAGGATTAAATAAACTTGACACTAAAGAAATGCGATTCCAAAACTTTGATTTGTCCGATGGAGTGCCGTTTGATGATTTTTCATTTGCTTCAACCAAACTTAAAAATGGTTATATGCTGTTCTCAGGGTTAGATGGTTTTTGTTACTTCAGTCCAAAAGATTTGTTGGATCATGATGCTCTTCCTACCTTGGAGTTTGATGAAGTTAGGCTTTTTAACGAAATTATTCTTCCGGGAGACACCATTGCAAATAGAGTACTTTACAATAAACGTTTAACGGATCAAGATGAATTGAAATTTCGATATAATGAAAACTTTTTTTCAATAAAACTCACATCACTTCACTTTTCAAATCCAGATAATCACCATTTAAAATATAGGTTAATGCCGATAAATAAAGATTGGATTGAGATGCCGTCACATCAGCAAACGATATCTTATAATGGTCTTCAGTCCGGAGAATATGACTTGGAGGTTATGGCTTCAAACGCTATGGGTAAATGGACAGAACCCAAAGTTTTGAAAATTAAAATTTTACCTCCGTTTTGGAAGACAGATTATGCTTACTTATTGTATTTTTTATTTGCCATACTATTTGTCTATATAGTGGTGAAAATCTTTTCAAGAATACAGGCTTTACAGTATAATCTAAAAATTGAACAGTTAGAAAAAAATCAGGCAGAACAAATAAATGCCGAGAAACTTCGATTTTTTTCCAATATTTCACACGAGCTAAAAACCCCAATAACCTTAATATTGGAGCCCGTAAAAATGCTTTTAAAACAGTTTAAAAATAATTCAGAAATTCAAGAAAAACTAAACATTGTAAAACGTCAATCTAAAAAGTTAAACCATTTAATCAGTCAGGTACATGATTTTCAGAAAGCTGAGGCTAAGGTTTTAAAAATGAATTATTCAAGGTTTTGTTTCAATGAATTTGTTGAGGAACTAATTATAGATTTCAATTTTCTAGCTAAGAACGATAATAAAACATTAGAAGTGATTAGTAGCAAAAACAACATTGTTGTCTCGGCTGATTGTGATAAACTAGAAAAGATATTTAATAACGTATTAAGTAATGCCTTTAAGTACACAAAAGAAAATGATACCATAAAAGTTGAGTATAGTGTTAGCGGTAAAGATTTAGAAGTATGTATATCTGACACCGGTAAAGGTATTGATAGTGAGGATTTAGCACATGTTTTCGAGCGTTTTTATCAATCACATAAACAAGATAATGTTTATGCAAGCGGTTCGGGTATTGGTTTGGCATTTGCTAAATTATTGGTAGAGATGCACTATGGGTACATCATGGCAGAAAGTGAACTGGGTAAGGGGACCCGTATTAAAATTCGTTTACCAATCGTTAAACAGGAAACTGCTAAAAACCAACCAAAAGTAGAAAAGGTTATGCTCATGGCTGAAAAAGGATTTGAATTTGAAACTCAATTGTTGCCACAGAATAATCCTTCAAATATAGAGATAGATGTTAATTTTTCTGACGCTCTAATTTTTTATGCTGAAGATAATTCAGATATGAGAAACTATGTATCAAAAACACTTTCAAAATATTATAAATTAAAAACATTTAGCAATGGTCAGGAATGTTTGGATGCCATGGAAGATGAATGGCCAGATATTGTTATAAGCGATGTGCAAATGCCCGAGTTGAATGGGATGGATTTGTGCAGAAAAATAAAATCTGAAATAAAAACAAGTCATATTCCCGTTATACTATTAACAGCTCTTACAAATATTGAAGATAAAATTAAGGGTATTCGTGATGGTGCAGATGCTTATATTAAAAAACCGTTTAACCTGCAATTACTTATAACTAGAACAGAAACTTTATTAAATAATCGCAAACAATTGCGTGAGCGTTTTCAAATAGGGATTCCGCTTTCTAAAGAAAATAATTTAAATAATAGAAATGACAATGCTTTCTTGGAGAAATTTTATAATATCATTGAAGAAAACCTTGATAATCAAGATTTAAATTTAAACGATCTTACAAAAGAACTCTATCTAAACAGAACTCATTTTTACCAAAAGGTAAAAGCGCTTACCAACTTAACGCCGTTTGAGGTTATTAAGGAGTATAGACTTAAAAAAGCGGCTGGATTTCTAGTGCAAAAAGATGTATCTATTACAGAGGTGTGTATTATGACAGGTTTTAAAAGTAGATCACATTTTAGTAGATTGTTTAAGGAGCAATATGGTATTGCTCCAAGTAAGTATGTTTCAGATTTAAAAGAAAAATATAAATCTTCCTAATACTTTTAGATGAAAATGAAACTTGAAAATAAAAGCCTTTAGCTCTACTACTCTACTATATTATTTTTACGTTTAGTAACATAATATAAATTTTAAGACATGTTTTTTGTTATGTGCATTAGTAGTTTTATTTAAAAATAAAACTTAACATAATGAAAAATAATTTTACTTTACATCCAATAGTCTTTTTATTGGCAATCTTTTTTGAAATTACTGCACAAGGCAGTTTGCCTTTAAATAAAAATTACTATGGTTTTGAAAGTGCAGAATCAGGATGGTCTTCAGAGAACGCTGAAAATTGGTCGTTTACTAACGAAAAAGCATCTCCAGGAACTTATAGCTTAAAATATAGTCTATCCAACACATTTAAGGATTCAGGTTTATATAGTATTGAAACTGGTCATACTATTTCAAAAGTACGTTCTTCGGTATCATCTTTAGGAGCTTATATTGTAGCGAGTAGTTATGAAGGTATCGTTTTAGGGGTTGGTTATGATGGTACGATCCTTTGGGAGAACAAATTATCGGGGTTTATGAATCACGATTTGTGGTGCGAAGATATAAATGACGATGGAGTAGATGAAATATTCGCAGCAAATGCCAACGGAACACTTTATTGTTTAAACAGTCTGGGGAAAATTTTATGGGAATTTAAAGTAAATGATGCGCCTATGTATGGGGTTTGTGTTGTTAAAAAGGATGATATTCCATATGTGGTTTGTGGAGGTTATGATAAAAACGTGTATTACTTAAGTGCTGATGGAACTTTAAAACAGACTTTGGAAGCTTCAACATATTCTAAAAATAAAACTTGGGGAGATGTTACTGCACCATCAAATACCCATGTTACCAATTTTCTTAGAAAACTAAAAAAAGCCGATGGTACGGATATGTTGGCCATTTCAGGAGCAAATAACAATATTCAGATATCTGGCTATATGTATTTTTTCGAGGTTTTGGGAGAATCACCAACGTCATTCGCAAAAATTAACATAGCCAAGCCCATTGGAGATATGCGTATTGTGGATATAGATGGGGCTCAAAAAGTTATTATGGGAACAAGTGGCCATATAGGAAGCACTCGTTTTGTTCAAATGAATCCGTTTGATGTATCTGAACCACAAGCAATCATGGATATTAATACGATAAAAAGTAAAGTAGGTAATTTTTCTTATAGTGTGGTGCAACCAGAAGTTATACCAGATGGATCAAGCTATAAATATTTCCTTTTACATGGTCCAAACATTATTTTGGTAGCACCTGATATGGATCTTTCTAAAGCGGAAGTTATAACTTCTAATTTTGCATTCAATGATATGTGGAAGGAGCCTGTAAACAATAAAATTATTTTGGCAAGTGCACAAAGTGGAGGAAGTGCCATCCATGTAATTAATACTAATAATCCAGGATGGAAGGATGCTTTTAAAAATTTATCGCCACCAGGAAAAATTAAAGCGATACTTAATAACACCACCAAATTGACTGCTAATTTAGCAAATTTCACAAAACCATCATGGGAAAGAAATCCACATGATATTTATTTGTTATATGAAAATTTTAAAAACATTAATACAAGTGTTTATAATGCCCCAAAATTTATACCTCAAAATTGGTTTACTACGGTTCAAGACGGGGCTACTTGGAATAGGGATGCAATGGAAAATGACAGGTATAGAGATAAAAGAGATAAAAGAAAAAAATATATCTTAACTGAAGACCAGGTGGTTAGTAATATGCAGTCTAATTTTGATGAAAACGGTATTTCATATTGGGGAGGTCATGGTAATGATCCTTATTATTATAGTCTAGAAACCACCAAAAAAGTTATTGATTTTGCGGCAGGTAGAAAAACAGCACTTATTTATCCCGAATTGGAAGATCATACTGATGATTTCCAGTTTGTAATGGATGATCTTTTTTATCCATTAGCAACTTATGGAGATAATAAAAATTTGAGTTTATTTATAAGATCAAAAAATATTTTTTGGCAGGGAAATGCTTATTTGCCACAATGGTCAAGGTTATTATCAGGTGAATTTGCACATGTTTTTGTGCCTTCTATGGAAGAGACTAGCGATAAAACTATGGATCTAAGCCTTTCGGGCAGAATGGGAGTTTGGGCAAGTGGTGCTGTAGACAGTTGGGGATCCAGAGCAGTTCCTGATAATATGAGTTATGATCGCTTGCGTCAATACTCATACCAACAGTTGGATAATGCATTTCTAAGACAATTGGTATATGCCGCAGCTAGTGGTGCACAGTATTTTGATAATTTTGTGAAACCTGTCTTGTTTGAGCAATTACTTGCAAAGGGAGCGTTATTTGTTCCAAAACGTTCAGAAATAGTAAGTTTTTCTCCAGTGCATTTAAGTATGGTCAATCCAGATACTCATTATTTAAAAGAGGGGACAGACACTAAATGGCTCACAAAATTTGATCAGGATTATGAGGATAACAATCCTTTTGTGTTTAGTAGAATGAATGGGTCGTGGCCTGGTGCACCTACAAATTCTTGGGATTTTTCAAATTATGCAGCATGTGTTAAAGAACGTCGTTTAAACTTTTTACCGTCTTATGAAAATGGTATGGTTTTAATAACACCGCCACAAACTGGAATTTACGCAGATACCGGAGCTATAAGAGCACCTTTAAAAGATAACCTACATCCTTTGTATAATACGATAATGAAGGAGCATTTTACAGATGGACGCTATTATTACTCTAGTACTGGAGCACAATTTTCTGCAGACCAGTATCACAAAACTATTAAGGCAGATATTGAAGATGGTGCTACAAAAATTCCATTAACGGTAACAGGAGGTGTTGCTTGGGTAGTAGCACAAACTAGCCCGACTCATTTAAGGTTAACCATTATTGATGGGGGGTATATCAATCCTAGCCGTAAGATTGCAAAAGTAAGGTTTAATACAGTTAGACCTTCTAAAATGACAGATCTTTTAGAAGGAAAAATATTTAGTGTATCAAACTCTTCAGAGATAGAAATTGATATTCCATGTGGATTGTTCCGATTTATTGATATTGAACTTACAGCACCTTTATCAAATTAAAGTGATGAGAGAATTATATAAGATAACACTGTTTTTGTTTTTTTTTGGATTGAACCAAATATCATCTCAAATTTTAGATCCTATTGATTTTGGCTTTGAAGAAACTTCAATTGCAGATTGGACTCAAACAATAGGATTTACTGAAGAAACTTCTATTGTTGCTTCTGGTTTAAAAAGTATGAAGGCCACGTTGCATTATCCGTTATCTAATTCACCTAAACTTCAAACCTACCGGAATTCAGGAACATCCAACGGTACTTTTGCATTAACGGAAGGAAATTACAATGCCACAGTTATGGTTTATTTGGAGGGTGAAGTACCTTCTGGGTTGATAATTTCACCAACAGCAGCACCAGTATTTCCAACGTTTACTCTAGATGGAGTTGCAAAAAATCAATGGGTTAAACTTACTGTGCCCTTCACAGTTGCTTTAGGGGAGGAACAATTGAATAATTGGGTAATAATTCAATTTACGGGATTACCATCTTCAGGTTCAGGTACAGTTTATATTGATGACATTAAAATAGAGCCTGAGATAAATGAAGTGATACCCTATGTGTCTAAAATAGAAACTATAGAAAATGCATTTTTAAATTTAGATACAGGAAAATATAATTTGGCGCTAAATGTTTGGGTAGATGCTGATGCTACTATGTCAAGTTTCCATACCTATATAGACGAACCATTTACGGTTCTTAAATGGGACTTAACGGACGTACCTAAAGACCAATGGGTGGCACTTAATCAAGATTTTGTTTTAGAAACACCGGCAGTGAATTCAAATTTTAAAATTCAAGTTAACAATAGTCCCGAGTATGGGGGTGGTAAAGGCACTTTTTATATTGATGGCATTAGTGTAACCAATAGTGCCTTGTTAATAACGGAGAGTACTTTAGGAGATATTAAAATATTTCCAAATCCTGCCAAAGATTTGCTAAATGTTTGGTGTCCTGTCAACAGCAAAATAACTATTTATAGTGTGCAAGGCAACGAAATAAATTCAATAACAAGTACTAAAGACCATTTTGAGTTGCCAATTTTAAATTTATCTAAAGGAATATATATTATTAAGTTTTCTTTTGATGGACAGGTAAGTACCAGAAAGTTAGTAGTTGAATAGCTTAAATATAGGTATAGATAAAGTTTATGTATTAATAGGCACATGAAATTTACCTATAGACATATGAGATTTTATGTATCAAACTACATTGCAGACAAAACTATAACTAATTAATAATTTTTATGAAAAAACAATTACTAAAAAAAAGATTCCTTGTTGCACTTGCTGTTGCATTTACAGGAATCCAAATGAGCGCACAAGCAAATTATAATACCGATGCTTGGGATTTTGAATTAGACGGTGGAGTTAACTGTAATTCTTCTTGGTGTGATGGAGGTACAGATATTGTTACTGCTTGGAGACAAGTTGCAGGTTTTGAACTATCTTCTGAACAAGCACAATCTGGGACTTACAGTATGAAAAATGATTTTACAATAACAGCTGATGGAGGAAAACTTCAAACGTGGAGATCTCAAGGGAATGAAGGTAAGGTGGAGATCACTGTTGCGGACCAATATACTGCAGTTGCATGGTTCTATATAACTGGAACAGGAATTACAGAAGGTTCAGGTACATTTAGAATGACATTGGAAAATTCTAGGATTGCGGATTTTAATCTTACGGGACTTCCTATAAATACATGGACAAAAGTAGAAGTTAATTTTAGTACTACTCATGATGCTGGTACAGGTTTTTGGAGTAATATCAATTTTATAAGTACGCCAACGGTAGGTTCTATTGTTTATGTTGATAATATAAGTTTTGTGCCAGCTGCAACTTTGAGTGTAGAAAAAAATACTTTAGAAGATGTAGCCGTTTATCCAAACCCAACTAAGGAAACATTAAGCATTAATAGTCCTGCAGGAAGTAATATTGTTATATACAACCTTTTAGGAGCAACTGTTAAATCAATCAATAATGCGAATGCCTTGCAAGATGTGTCGGTTTCAAATTTAAAAAGTGGTATGTACATGGTAAGAGTTACTAATAATGGTAAAGTTTATCAAGATAAAATCATCAAATTATAAAAAAGTATTAATGGCGGAAAAAATATGGTTTTGTAACTTAAATTACTATCCTCTCTATTTTCTATTAAGAAATTTGTTTTAACTGCCATCTAAAAAATTGAACGAGACATTTTGTATTATAAAATATTAATATTATAAACTAAATTTAATTAAAATGAAAAAAGTATTATTTGTAGTAACCGTAATTGTTTTTAGTGTAACAGGAGTTACAGCTCAAGAAGTTCAGGAAAGCTTTGAAAAAGGAAGTAAAGGGTGGTGGACACCATCTAAGCAAGTGTGGTCGGTTTCTAATGATAAGGCTTCCGAGGGGAAGTCAAGTTTAAAATTTAATTGTTCTCAATTCCCTGAGGGTGCTAAGGGTATTAAATATCAGAATGTAGGTATGAAATTATCTGCAGGTACCTATAAGATAACGGCGAAGGTATTTGTTGAAGAAAACTCAAAGGTAACAGGTTTTAGTATAGCAACAATGAAGCCTTTCAAAACTGTGAGTATTAAATTTACAAAGCTAGCTAAAGGAGAATGGGTAGATGTGGAACAAGAAATTACATTAGAAAAAGATGCTTCAAATGTAGTAATAAATGTTTCATCTAATCCAAAGTGGGGTGGAACAGGTACCTTTTACTTAGATGATTTAAAATTTATTAAATCATAATATTATTTAGTAGTATTAAAATGAGTCGTCCTAAAATAAGTTGACGATTAAAAAATATTTAATGCAGAGCTTTTAAAAGCTCTGCATTTTTGTTGTGTATAAAATTAGGTGTTTTATAATTTAAACTTAAGTGAGGTCTTTTTGTGTTATATATTTCTACAGTTTGTTCAATTAGCTTTTGTAACTCTTGTTTAACTATTCCATTAATCCTCTCAGCTAAAGCATTTTGATAACAATCATAACCCTCAGTCATTGAAGATTGAATGTTATTATTTCTAAGTTTCTCTTGGTAAACTTCAGCAAGAGATTCCAAAATTAAGAAAAATGTACTGAGGTAAATATTTTTTGGCAATAGGATATGGAGCTTGGAGTACAAGGAGCATAGCATAGTAGATGAAGTGATGAATGAGTATTTAGAGCATCATCATAAGTCAAATTGAGAAAACACTAATTTTATAGTTGAATAGAAAGAAAAAGGGGAACTTAAGTCCCCAATAAAACAAAACTCTATACTTTTAGTGCAGAGTGATTTAGTTAAATAATATCTAAATAGATTCCGAGATTTTATCACGAAGTTGTTTTTCAGCTACATCATTCCAATATTTACAATCTAACTGAAAGAATACAGAGGTATAAGGAATATTTAAGTTAGTTTTTATTACTAAGACATTAAATTGATCAGAAGTTTTGCTTAGCATTGATATAATGTCGTCATGCATCACTTTATTTAAATTACTTTTGTCAAATATGCCCATTAGTGAATCTCTATATGCTGTAATACCTTTTGCTGCATTTTCATTTACATAATCAATTTCCTTATCCAAATAAATAATAGGTTTTACATGCTTTTGCTCATTAAGTATGGACATTACTTTTTTTAGGGTTTCAATCTGACCTAATGGACTTCTTAGCATTGTTATACCAAGGCTACTTTGAAGTGGATAGGCTTCATCAACTACTACTATCCAATTACGGTGACCAAAACGCTTTATTTTCTCTTCGACTATATCATCCCAATTTTCAGTATCATCTGCAATGGGTCGATTTGATTGTAGTGTCTTATCATTTGAGTCAATACACCCCACTAGTAAGGTAAATGTTAACAATATAACAATATATTTCATCATCTTTTATTTTAATTGAATGCTAAGCTTATCATTTTTATTCAGCTGAACAGTTTGATCAACGTTGATACTAACTATGTCACCCTTCTGTTCAAAGGAAGCTTTTAAACTTTTACCGTTTAAATGAATATCTAGTTGCTTTACCGTTTTCCCTGGAGTAACATTTAAATTAATGGTATTAAGCATTAGTTTTCCATAGGCTAAATGAATTGACCCTGTTTGAATATTATTGGTTTTGGTCTGTGAATAATTACCCCAACCCTCTGAAGCCGAAAAGAAACTTTTAAAATTTTCAGGTGTTAATTTTGGGTTATATCCTATAATACCTTTTGGTCCGTTATAGGTAAATCCACTTATTGAAAGTAGTACATTCCATGAGTGCATCGCTCTCGAGTAGTGGTCAGAACCTTCAATCTCATTCCAAGGATTTCGCTTTGTTCCATTATATCGGTCATGAATGGAGCGAATAACAACAAGTCCCTCTTTTACCAGTCCTTCGTTAATCATATCACAGCTCGCTTCATATTCCAATCCTGTCCATATATTCGCCTTGTCATGCAGGTTTTCAAAATTTTTTGGAGGTGTTTTTGGCCAACTTCCGTTTACCATGGCACCTTCTCCAATTGCTGCTAGGGTTCTATGCTTTGGTTTTTGGAAATTGTAAACAGTACCAATATCGGGCGTGTAGTTATATTGGTAAATACTATTTGCTGCCGTTAAACAATGCTGTTGAGGTAGAATATAGCCCAAACCTAGTTGATGTGCCCAATTTTGACCAAAAAGTTGTTGGGCATCACATCCAGTACTTATATAATAATTTGGTGCGCCATTATTGAACCCCTTTATAAAAGCTTCGGCATTACTATCAATAACCTCTGGTGAACTAAATCCGTTTCTAATCCCATTATCACTTTTAAAACCTGTAGGGTATAAGTGCACATAATACTCTCCGTTCCACATGTGCTCATTCATAAATGTACTCCCTGTTTCAAAAATAGCATGGTATCTTTTTGCTAAGTTAAATTCACCTTGTACTTTTGCCATTTCTTCAGCAGCTCTTAACGCGGCAAGATATAACGTATTATTATACGGATTAGGCCCATACCACATCGGATCCCAAAACGTTTGTTTACCTTCCAGAACACCATTTGGCTCTAGTCCTATTTCGGCACCATCTTTAAAAATATGGTACCCAATAGCCATTTTAACCTTATCCCAAATAGCATCTAAAAAGGTATTATCTTTTGAATTTAAATGCTCACGATAAGCTTTTAGTACATAACCACTTTGCGCATCGGAAGCATAACTATGGATAGCATTGGGGTCGTTAGCACCATATCCACGAAAATTAATCCTTCCCGATTTGCTATAACCAGAATATGGCTCATCTTCATTAAAATCTTGCAGCAAACGCACAGAACGTTCCAACTCAGGAAATAGTTTTGATATGGCCGTTACAAAATTATATACATGTCCGCAAGTACCTTGACAAAACCCGATACCTTCATAAGCGTATAGCCTTCCATTTTTCCATATAGCTATATTCCCCGCTGCCAAAGTAGATACGGGCATGGTAATTCTATTGGCAAGCCAATACGGTAAAGAGGTGTTGTGATATGTGTTTCGGAAATGTTTGGTATCCGAATAAAGCGCGTTAAAATTAGCGCTCACGTAAGATGCGACATCAAAAGCATTAGTGTACCAATTATTATAAAGATGACCTACCCAACCAGGAGCTTCGTCTCGGGCTTGTTTATAACGTTTCCCATTTTCATAAGCATTTGGAAAATACCAAGTCACTAAAAAAGTAACTACTTTCGTTTTATTAGGAGCCACTTTTATATGAGATACTACTTGACCACCAATAGCAGTTTCTGAAGTATATGATTGTTTTGAGTTCTTTATTTTTTCACCTTTTTCCCATTGTTGAAGAAATGTTTCATTTGAAAGATTGGAAACAAGAACGTTGGCATTTTTATCTAATACCGATAAAGAAAATCCTCCCAATTGTGGGTGTTTCATAACGGATTCAGACGTATCCTTAGGATTCATCTCTAAGGAAAGACCTTTCACGCCTTTAGATTTCATAATAGTATTAGTGTAGCTGACCTTAGACTTGATAGGAAACTCTATGTTCTTTAGCCATCCGGATAATGCCACTTCTACCGATTTATCAGAAGTATTTTTTATGGAATAGCGAATAACTGTTACAGGGTTGGAAGAACTTCTCAAATTAAGAGGAACAAATGGTGAAAAAACCTCAGATTTTATTTCGATAGGAAGTTTCCCATTTTTTTTCTGGTAGGTTAGCTGAGACATTGGGTATTCTCCAATAAATTGAATGTCATCAAAGTCTTGATGATTCAATCGAAGCACTTTATAATTTCCAGAAGCTTCTTTAATACGAATGGAAAAAGCATTATTCACTTTAGATTCGAGAACCACGGGGTTTATGTAGTTATATCCAGACGATAGTCCGTGACCAGTATTAGGTTGTTGCATTTGGTTATAAACGGATTCTGTAAAAACTAATTTACCTTCCCCTGTTATTTCTACTTGACCAGTACCTATACCACCACAGGGCATAGCAATGTATTTAAGCTCTTCATCGTTATAAATTTTCTGTTCTCCTTTTTCTAAAAGAGACTCTATCCATTTATTGTCTAATCCTTTGTTTATAGGAATATAAGGTTTATTTCCACTTACTTGAGCTAAAAGCAATAGAGGCATAAAAATGGTTATAATGGCTATTGCAGTATCTGTTGTTTTAAATTTTAAATTTATTTTCATTTTTGCTATTTAATTATCCAATATTTTCTCATTATTACTTTTCAAAATCTATTAAAGTTCAAATTTTATGCTTAAATCAAAAAAACGATTCAAGCTTTAGCAGTTCGATTTTTTTAATGATTTATATAATTTGGATTGGCTTTGGGAATTACTGCATTGGTGCTTTTGAGATATTTAGAGAGGTCTTTTTGCATTTCTAAGACTTTATCAGGCATCGATTTTGCTAAATTGTTAGTTTCACCGATATCTTTAAATACATTATATAGAAGAACATCTCCCTGATGATAATCTACAATCAATTTATATTCACCGTCTAGCATAGCACTTGTAGGATAGCTTCCCTCGCCCTGATAATGTGGAAAGTGCCAATATAATTTGCGACTGACTAAATCACCACCTTTAATTAAAGGGACAAGACTAACTCCGTCTTGATGTTGTTTAGGTAACAAAGGTTGTCCAACCATCTCTAAAATAGTAGGGTAAAAATCGGTGCTTGTGACCGCTGTTTCATTATGCATGCCAAACTTGGTTACACCTGGCCAATGTATTAATAAAGGTGTACGTAAACCTCCGTCAAAATTAAAAGTTTTTCCACCTCTTAAAGGCATTACGGCTGTGGGTGGTGAATGAAAAAAAGCGGTTCTACCACCATTATCGCCAGTAATAATGATTATAGTATTTTCAAATTGACCAATATTCTTTAGATGCTTAACAAGTTTACCAATATTTTCGTCCAATGTTGCTAACTCTCCCGCATAGTCTGGAGAATCTTGACGACTATTATATGGCTGATGCGCATAAGGATCATTAATTTTTCGCTCTTCTTCTGAAAGTTTTGGAAGTTTTTTAGCTTTTTCGGTAAACTTTTCCAACTCATCTTTTTTTGATGCTATTGGTGCGTGCATAGCAAAATGAGACAAATAGAGAAAGAAGGGCTCAGAACGTTTTTTATCAATGAATTCTATGGCACTTTGCGTTAATAAATCCGTGAAATTATCACCTGCTTTGGCATTAGGAAAATATTTTCGACCTCTGAATGGGTAGAACATAGAGCAACTATTTTCTTCAATAACTGCTTGTTGGGTTGAAAACCCATGAGCAGCAGGACCGCCTGTTTTTTTAAACTTACCCATGTGCCATTTTCCAAAAAAACCAGTATCATAGCCAACACTTTGGAGTGCTTCTGCAAGTGTGGTTTCATCATTACTAATCCCTTGAACTTTTGGGGCAGGGCATAAAACCTTTTGTGCGGATGCTGGCTTTCCTGGCCAATCAGCTCTTCCTGGTAACCACTGCGTAACGCCATGCCTTGCTGGATTTTTACCTGTTATGATACTTACTCTAGTAGGTGAACACATGGGGCTTGGTGTATAGCAACGATCAAAGCGCATAAATTCTTTAGATAATTTATCCAAATTTGGAGTTTCATAAAATGTGGAGCCATTGTACCCAACATCGTTCCATCCAAAATCATCAATTAAAATAAAAACAACATTAGGTTTTTTTGAGGTTTGCGCACAAGCTGTATGTACTAATAATAGTAAAACAATAGCTATTAGGATTTTCGGAAAGGTGGCTAGTGTTTTGATTAGCGGTTTTATTCTTTTCATTTTTTAGAAATTTAATAGTCTTATATAAATATTATTCATATAGATTGAATGATAATGTTATTCAGATAACCCAAGCGTCATTGACTTATCATTGTGCTAGTACTAGATATGCTAATAAATTTTTGGAAGGGGCTTAGGGGGGGCTTTTTCAGAGAACTACTCGTTATTAGTTGGTTACTTTTCGTATAATGAATATGATGTATTAAAGGTGTTTTTCCATCAGTGTACCATGATTCCCATAGCTAGTCGTCCGATTTGTTTATTGGGTAACACATAAATTACAGAGCCATCTGTAGCAAGGATATGTGGTACTACCAACCATACAAAATGTTGGTATGTTTTCTGAAGTTTCAATGATATTGATTCAATAGCCTTAATATTTTCATGTTTATCCAAAACAGAACCTGAGAGATTAAAAATAGTTATGATACAGTTGATAACTGTTTATATAAAGTCTCAGGTCTTGTTTTGGCATTAATATTCAAACATGTACATCACATACTATCCTTGATCTAATATAAGTTCTTCACCTGCCTTTAAGGATACGTTTTCTGTAAGTATTTGACCATTAACCATTAACTTATCTAGTTTTAATTCCCCAGAGGTCAGTTTTAAAAGAATAGGTTCGCCAATACTAGCATCTATTATACCACTAGCATGTGCAGTAAAAAAGGGTAACCTGTACGGAGGTTCTAATTTAGGTGAGAAAGCTAAGACCCCTTCGGAAGCATTATATTGTTGACCACTAAGTGCCATTGGAATACCCCATAACATTAATTGTCTACCATAGTGTGAATTGGTATGCGGATAACCAGTTGATGCAGATGTAAGATCTGCATAGTCCCATTGATCGTTGATGTTTGTACTCCAATGTTCAATAACTTTTTTGGCTTGTTCCATGCTTTGGTTAGGCTCCATACCTAAGTATAAGTTTAAAATAGTCCAATGGATACTACCTGCTTGCCAAATGGTATTATTTACGCCAGATGCTGAATGGTCTTTATATTTATAACTGTGAGGAAGTACCTTAAGGCCATAAGGTGTTTCTCCAACTGAAATCTCGGATGCTAAATGAGATTTTAGCAATGTAGAATCCATTAGTTCGCCAAGCCCTAACATATAACTCCAAACTTGCGCAAATTGTGTATCTACATGTAAATCATCATTGTTTTGTTTTTTTACGTTCCACCAATTACGAAAATATTTGCCTGTCCAAAATTTTTCTTTTAGTGTTTTTTGGGCTGTAGTGATGTTGTCTTTACAAAGTGTCACAAGCTCATCGTCACCATAAATTTTACCCAATTCCATAGTTGCTTTTAATGCTGCCAAGTGCATAAAGGCGTTATATGATACTAGATCCTTTCTACCAAAACCAGAAAGGTCATAGGTAGCTGCAAGACGGTTTGGTAATCCCAAACTTTTCGATCGTTCTATTTGCCATAAAGCAGCACGTTTTACATGTGGCCACATGCTATCTACAAATGCTTTGTCATTATCCCACTTGTAAGTTGCATACACACTTAGAATAAAAGAAGGGTTACAATCTCCAAGAACTCTTCCTGGGCTAGGATGATCTAATTTGTCTTTTGTCCTTCTTGTCCATAATTTTTCAGGAATGTATCCATTTTCTCTTTGAGCATTACCATGTGCGCTAATAATGCCTTTTTTCAACTCTGGAAAAAATAAATCGTAAGGCAAGGTTCGTGAAAAATCGATGTGGATAGGATTGATGTTTGGACATGCAAATGACTCCCATTGTCTAAACCTATTGTCTTTAGTCCAAAAACTTGTTTTAGTAATCGTAGCTGTACTATTTACCATCGCGTCTTGTAACCATTCGGGTAATGTATTGTCAAAGCATATCGCATTCCAGTCCAATATATTTTCCCAAGTTTTTGGTAAACGATTAAGGGCTTTGTTAACAACATCAGTACTATTGTCAAATAATTCGGTGTAGTAGTTACCTACGATTTCTACCGAAATTGGTCGATTAGGAAAATACCAACCTAATGCTATAGTTATGGTGCGTGTTTCACCGGGTTTTAAATTAGCTTGAGCACTTAAAGCACCATACGCACCAGAAGTTTTATCAGGGGTATTAAAAGCACCATTTTCATTAAAGGTATTCCATAATACATTTAAATCATCAGCTACTGCATAAGTGACTTTGTCTGCGCCATTAGCTGCTAAGGTCATATTTCCACTTGCGGGTTCTGTACCGTCTTTTGTTAACACTAAACCGTTTTCTACTTTAAAATTACCTTTAATATGGTTTGGAAGATTGAATAGAAAAGATGTTTGCGCTGATGTTTCGTTAGGATTGTGAAGCTCAATACTAAAAAGTGCACAGGGCGTAGCCGATGCTTTTGGATCTCTTATCTTATATTCAGAATAGGCGTATAATTTAGCTTCTACAGGAAGTTTTGAGTCCGTTAAAGTTAATTTAGAAACTGGAAAAGATCCTGAATACTCAATTTGATCAATAGCAGGTAACCCTTTTGGTGGGTGGGTGCGGAGCGTAGTCGCTACCACCTCTTTATTTTTTTCTTTAACCCATAACCCCATAAAAGCATTGTTAAGTTGGGTTTTTCTATTTCCTGTTGCTGGTGAATTGTTAAAAATATCCCAATCCTGAAAACTTCCATCTGCTCTTAACTCCACAGAGCCTGCTCCAAAACCACCTAAAGGAATAGCTGAACGCATTCCTGATGGTGTTTCAACTTTTAATGTGTCCTTAATTTCGAATAAATACTCAGGACCATCGAAACGTCTATAGAACTCATTTGATTCTGTATAATAACCGTTAATGGCTATCCTTTCAAACTTCATATCTTTAGAAACAGTTCCCTTATTTTTAAAAACCATTTTATCGGTAAACTTTTTAAGAGATATACTAGTATTACTATGGTTATCTTCTTTACAGGAACTCGTTGCTAGTCCTAATGCAATGAGCAAGAGATAAATACTATTTTTTTTAACTTTCATTTCGTATAGTTTTTAAATTTAATTTATAGATATTTATTGTTAATTAGAAAAACTTGATTACTGTCCAAAACCACCATCTCCCTTTATACGATCTTTAATACCAATTTCAGGCTTAAGGGATTTTGCATTAGGATCAAAAGTCCAAATTGTCTGGTCTTTTATAGTTTTTCCGTTCTTTTTAACCGAGACTTCAATCCTGTTTTTACCCTTTTTAAGGGTAATGTCTTCCCATATTACAGTTTTAAAGTCATTTGTTTTAGCTGTGCTTATGGTTTTTCCGTTTACTTTTAATTTTACGGCATCAGAAATATTGCAGTATATTTTTACGGGAGTTTTGGCACTAGTTCTAATAGTATGACGTTTACTCGTAATGTGCAGAACAGGTTGCTTAGACCAATTCGCTTTATAAAAGAAAAAAGCATCTTTTTTAATTTTTCTATCGAAAGTAACTAGCCCTTTGTCGTTGATTCCTTCTTGACCGCCTTCCCTGCGTTTAGCAGCGCTAAAATCGAACATGTTCCAAACAAAAGATCCCCATATATAAGGTGTTTGACTGTAACGAGCCCATGAGGCCTCATGAACTATACTTTGCCATTCTTCAGGATGCCAAAAATCTCTTGGAACGGGTTGGTTTGGGTTTTGCTCGTGGTGTTCTATATTTGCACCTGCACCATATTCGCTAAAGCAAAATCCACCATGTTGGCTAGTGGGTTGATATTTGTCCCACTGTGTTGGATTATATAAATTTTCAATAGAGTCATACCATCCAGGATAGCGGTTCCAACCTAAAATATCTGGAATTCGGTTCATTTGTGGAGAGGCATAATGACTGGTTGCTGCAACTGTTGGTCTTGTAGGATCTTCAACAGATGCTAAGTTTTCTAAATCTACAAAATCTCGATGCGGATCATTCCTGCTAACATGAACCTCATTAAACAAGCCCCAAGCAAAAACACTAGGGTGATTTATTTGTTGGCGGATCATATCCAATAATTGATTTCTAGAGTTGGTCACGAAGTCATCATGTTCTTTTATACTTCCTACTTGCGGAATTTCAGACCATACAAGTAAACCTGCTTTATCACATAAATCCATCAAATAATCACTATGCTGATAGTGGGCACATCGTAAGGCATTTGCACCCATTTCGGTAATTAATGCAATATCCTCTTCTAAATCTTTATTAGAAACTGCCCAACCTTTATTTTTTCTATCTTGATGTTTAGATACACCTTTTAAGCGATATGGTTTTCCGTTAAGAAAAAAACCTTTATCTGGGTCAATATTAAATGATCTTAAACCTATATTTTGCGAGATTTTATCAATTGTTTTTCCTTTGGATTTAAGAGAGATGACACCTTTATATAAATAAGGGTCAATAGTTCCCTGCCATAAGTGTGGGTTTTTTATGTGTAATTGAAGCTTAAAAGGAATGGTTAGATTAGGGGATAGGTTTATTTGATGGGTTTTAGATACTACTAAATTTCCTTTATCATCATATATGTTTGCTTCCAAATCAAACAAACCATCGGGAAGTGTTTCATTTAGCTCTTTAGGAAAATGATTGAATTTTAGACCTTTATCTGTACTGTTAGATATCCAAGCTGTAATATCTAAAACAGCCTTTTCTTCTGAAACATCTGTTTGAAGCCATTTTATACCTGAACTCGCATGATCGGTTAGGTTGAAACAAATATCAGCGGTTTCAATAAGATGCACAGAACGATAAATACCTCCATAAATATTAAAATCCCCACCTAATGGTGCAATACTATTATCAAATTCGTTAGAAGCTTTTACAGCAAGTATATTTTCTTTTTTTGCATTTAGATGTTCGGTTATTTCAAAACAAAACGCACCAAAACCCCCCATGTGGTTTCCAATGTTTTTTCCGTTTAAGTAAACTTCGGCTTTGTAGCCTACAGCTTCAAAACGAAGAAAATAGCGTCTCCCGGTTTTGGGTTCAATATGTAGTTTTTTTCTATACCAACCTGGACCTCGGTAATATTTTTTGTCGCCTTTTTCAGCGGTTTCCCAACCCCAGTTATGAGGAAGGTTTAGCAGTTCCCATTCGGAATGATTAAAGTTTTCTTTTTCAGCGTCTGAAATATCTCCTTTTTGAAAAAACCAACCCTCGTTAATAATTTGATCGGTTCTATTATTATGCTGTTGACTATAAATTGTATTTACCCATATAAAAGAAAACAATGTCAGAATTGTTAATAGATATGTTTTTCCGTACTTCAAGTGTTTCATTCTAATTTTTATGTTTTTGGATTAGTTTTAAATTTTTGTGGGTATTTGATATCTCGATAAAAGTTATTTGATAGACCCAATCATTTCAAATTTCAGCTAATTTCGATTATTTGATGTGTCTATAGGTTTATTTGATGTGTACTAGAATAATTTACTATTCTTTCTAAAGGATTTGGAAGGTTACTGAACTACCAGGTGATATAGTTATTAAGTTAGAAAAATATCAGATACTAAATAAATAATACATTTTAGATTGAATTAAAAACTTCTTTTTAAGCCAAACATTTTTAATGGTAAAAGAAAATATGGGGGGGATTAGCAGGAGTGTCGATTACTTATAAAATCTAAAATCACTAAAAATCACAAATTTAGAGAAGTCTTAATTTGTTGATATCTCCCTAGCTAACGTAGAGAAAATTAAACCCTGAATTTAGGTAATAGGATGAGGTATCGTTATTGGATATTCTTTTTTTCAAACTCTGACTTGGTGTATTTTATTTAAATGGTGAATTAATAAAATAATAAGAATTGAATCTTAACAAGGTATACAACAATTTAAAGCATAAGTCATTTTTAGAGAAAGTATTATATAGGAAATAACTATAACGTAATTTAAGAATAAGCCAAATTACAGGAGTTTTCCAGCGATGAAGTATTTTGTTTAGGGTAGTAGATATCTAAGGATTTACTACTAGGTACGCTTTATAAATTATTAGACAAGTCAAATGTATGGTTAGTTTTAAATTTACATTTTAACTAATAAAAACACGATAAAATAATGAAAAACATACTTATTAAAGACTCAGGATAACGTATCTGTAAAAACAAAAGCAATACACTAAATAAAAAAACTGATTTTCTTGACAACGAAAAGGAGGTTAGTTAAACAACAAACTAATTTAAAATTAATGAAAATGAACAAACTATTAACGAGAAAAAAGTTGTTAGGTAATTTTTTACTGATGCTATTTTTTATCATCCTCAGTAGTGCTATGGAGGTGCGTGCTCAAGATTTAACTGTAACAGGAACTGTAACAAGTGCCGAAGATGGAATGCCTATTCCTGGAGTTACTGTTCTTAAAAAAGGTACTACCGCAGGTGTTCTTACAGATTTTGATGGAATATATACAATTCAAGCTAAAACAGGTGATGTCCTACAATTTCGATATTTAGGTATGGAAGAAAAGGATGTCGTAGTTAGTAAATCTACTATAAATTTGGAAATGACTTCTAGTATAGAAGATTTAGATAAAGTGGTTGTTATAGGATATGGAACCGTGAAAAAGAAAGAAGTAACAGGGGCGGTTTCTAGCTTGAAATCTGAAGATATAGAGCAAGTTGTTACATCAGATTTAGGAACGGCGTTGCAGGGGCAAATGGCAGGTGTTAATGTCATCGCTAGTTCTGGACAACCAGGAGCTGAATCTGAAATTCTAATTCGTGGTATAACTACAGTTTCAGGGAGTAATACGCCCCTTTACATTGTTGATGGTTTAATACAGGATGGGGATCCTGGTATAAGCCCAAACGAAATACAATCTATAGATGTTTTAAAAGATGCAGCCTCAACGGCAATTTATGGAACTCGTGGTGCAGCGGGGGTTATATTGATTACAACTAAGCAAGGAGAAAAAGGTTCTTTATCGGTAAGAGCTAATTCTAGCTACGGTATTCAACACCTTAGCGGTACGCCAACGCGATTGATGAATGCTAACCAACAAACCTATTTTGAATTAGTTCAAAATAGAAATTCATCAAGCCTAGGGTTGCAAGATGATGAAATAGATATTATTGGTTTAAGTCCAAACAAATTACAGTTAGATACTAATCTTTTTAAGCGTATTGTAATAGATAACCAACCCACACAGAATCATTCTGTAAATATATCAGGAGGAACAAAAGATATAACATATAGTGTAACCACTGGTTTATATAAAACGGAAGGGACTTTGGTTAATTCCAATTTTGAACGGTTTAATATAAGAGCCAATACAACATATAAGCATGATAAATGGGATATTAGGGCAAGTGTTTCAATAGCTAACGAAAATACAAATTATGCTCCTGGAGGATTAACAACACAAATAATTAAATATTCTCCATTAAGGCAAGATTTAACTACTATAGCTCCTGACGAAGTTATTGTGTCAGAAGGGGGATTGGATGGTGTAATTACAGGATGGGTATTAGAAAGCTTTGAAAATGAAAGTACTAAAGACGTAGTTAAAAATCAAACTAATTTAAATTTAAATTATAATTGGACCAAAAAATTAAAATTATCATTAAGATACGGTATATCTACAATAAACGAATACAGGCACACATTTAACCCATACAGGGAAGTAATCGATGTATTTGATAATGATTTAAGTCCAAATGCCAGTAGTGGAGTTTCAAACGCTTCTCTAAGACGATATAATAGAAGTTTAGACCTTTTTGCAACTTATAAGTTTAATATAAAAAACGATCATAATTTTACACTAACAGGAGGTGCAACTTTTGAAGATTATATAGCGGAACAGTATAGGGCAAGTAGATTAGGAGTTCTAGACAACAGCATTAAAGTTTTAAATGGTACGAGTATAAGCCCGGAAGTAAGCTCTGGTAGAGATACCCGTCATAAAATTCAAGGTGTCATAGGAAGATTACAGTATGGGTATAAAGGGAGATATTTATTAAGTTCTAGTATAAGACGCGATGCTTCATCTAGATTTTCTGAAGAATATCGATCTAATTTATTTCCTTCTACAGCGTTTGCTTGGAATGTATCTGATGAGAATTTTTGGAAGCCATTTAAAAGAACAGTCAATAACGCTAAATTTAGGGTGTCTTACGGAGAAGTAGGGAATGAGAGTTTTGGTGATTATGCGTTTGATGCTTCTATTACACCTAATATTGATTATGTTTTCGGATCAGACTCTTTTACAAACGGGGCTATTCAAACAGCTTTTGCCAATGAAGCGATTAAGTGGGAGACGTCTATTCAAACAAATTTTGGTTTAGATTTAGGTTTTTTTAAAAACAAGTTCACCTTAAGTGCAGAATATTACGACAAGACAAATAAAGATATGTTGTTTCCAATTGTTACGCCTGGTTCTGCAGGTGGTGGAGGTAATGCTCAGGTTATCCTTAACGTAGGAAACATGACAAATAAAGGACTTGAGTTAACGGCAGGTTACAAAACTAATATAGGAAAGTTGAGGTTGAAAATGAATGGAACCTTTACTACAAATAAAAATAAAGTAACAAGAATCAATGGGTTAGGAGGGTTTGCCTACACCAATGATTCAGGATTAATTCAGGGTGCAAGAGGGGCTTCCCAAGTAACTACTTTAGCTGAAGGGTATGAAGCTGGTGCTTTTTTCTTATATCCAACAGATGGTGTAGTTAATACGCAAGAAGAATTAATTGAATACCAGAAAATTGATCCAAGTGCTAGATTAGGAGACTTAAAGTATGTTGATACAGATTTAAGTGGAAATATTACAGATGCCGATAGAGTTTATAGCGGAAGTGGGTTACCAGAATACGAAATAGGTTATAATATTAATGCAAGCTACAGAGGATTTGATGTGTCGATGAACTGGTATGCCGCATTAGGACATGAAATTATGAATGGTTCAAAAGCAACTGCTTTTGGTTTTGGTAGACATGAGGACTTAGTATATCAATGGTCCGAAGCGAATCCAACCTCAAATATTCCAGCATATAGAGGACAAGTTAATAATCACGCAAATTATAAAGGGTATACTGATTTATGGTTAGAAGATGGAGATTATTTACGATTAAAACAAGTGACTCTAGGTTATAGTTTTTCTAAAAAAGTTACAGAAAGCTTGGGGTTTAGTAAGTTAAGATTGTACGCGTCTGCACAAAACCCACTTACTTTTACAAATTATTCTGGGTTTAATCCAGAAGTAGGTGGGAGAATAACAAGTAGAGGATTAGATAAAGGGAATTACCCAATTACATCATTATACTTAGTTGGTCTTAATTTAAACTTTTAAAAAGAAAAAAATATGAAAAACACAAAATATTTAATATTCATTTTTATGTTTTGGCACTTGGTGTCTTGTAATGATGAATATCTTTCAGAAAAAAATCCTAACGAAATTTCCTCAGGAACGTTTTGGAAAAATTTAAAAGATACAAATACAGGTTTGGTAGCAGCTTACAATGCGCTTTTAGATGAAGATATTTATGCAATTATTCAAGAAGGACTTAGGTCTGATATGGGATGGCCAGGATATGGAAGGCCTATTGGATCAGATGAAAATTTACGCAATTTTTATGAGTTAAACTATACAAACAGTGATGGGTATGTCCAGAATAAATGGAATGCCGCATATACAGCAATATTTAGAGCAAATCAAGTAATAAGGGCACTTGAAAATATAGAGGAAACTACCTCTGAAGAAGAAAAAGAATTATGGTTATTACAAATGGGACAAGCTAGGTTTATTAGAGGACTTATGCATTTTTATCTGCATTCCGCTTATAATAAAGGAAGTATAATTATTAGAGATGAAGTTCCAGTTAATCCAGAGGATTTCAATAAACCATTATCTCCATCAGAAGATGTTATTAAGTTCTTTAGACAAGATTTGGAATATGCATATTCAAATTTACCTGCGCAATATGAAAATCCTACTCAAAATGATGGTCGCATTACTAAAGGAGCTGCTGCTGTTATTTTAGGTACTAGTTATCTATATGAAAAGAATTATGATACAGCTATAATTTATTTTGATGATATTATAAACGATATAACTGCAGATTATGGGTATAAACTAGTAGAGGATATGAGTTTGTTATTCACTGAAGCAGGAGAGCATAATGATGAATCTATTTTGGAATTAAATTATACAAAAGACTTTAGAACAGATATAGGTGTTTGGGAGCCATATGGTTTATCCAATCAATTAGCATGGGCAGTTCCAAGCAACAAAGGACCTTTATTACCTGCATGGATTATTAATGCTTATAAAAGTGAGAACCTAGATACTTTAGATGATAGAAATTATGTTGATGATCCAGACTCTCCTACTGGACGTTCTTTACGTCCTGTATCTTTAAGAACTTCTGCTATGGTCGGAATTGTTGATGATGATGTGTCTTTATTTTCTGACCAAGTAACTGGCTTACAAATTAGAATAAGTACCAATGGATGGGGTTTTGGTGTCTATAAAAAATATACTAATCATGATTTAAGTCCAGAAGAAGTAAGTTCAGACCCTAGGGGGGCTAGGGCTTCTGGTAAAAATATTATATTAAACAGATTAGCCGATGTCTATCTTATGCAGGCTGAGTGTTTTATTAAAACAGGAGATATAGACGGTGCTTTAGAACTTATTAATGCAGTAAGACATAGGTGGGCTTTAGAATTACTTGGTCCTGAAAATCCTAAATGGTCAAACTCATCATTTGATTTGGAAAATTATAACGAACAGTCTCTTATGGAGCATCTTATGTTTGTAGAAAAACCTTTAGAAATGTCTTTAGAAGGGCATCAAACACGTTGGATTGATTTAAGAAGGTGGGGCATGTTAGGAGTAAATTTTCAAAACCTATCAAATAAAACCTTTTATGCTAAAACTGTTACAATAAAAGATTTGGAAGGAAATCCTGTAACTAAATTTAATTCATCTATTACTGAAGATCCTGGAACTGCTTCTGGATTAAGTATCATAGATTATGAATATGATGAAAAAGCAGCCAATTATAATCCTGAACTTCATGATTATTTACCTATACCATTAGGTGAAATAATGAGAAACTCAAATATTAATTTAAATGATAACTAAAATGAAAAATTTAAGATATTTAATAATAGTTTTTACTTTAATTTTTGTTTATAGCTATGATGATGAGAGTGATGCATTGCCTCCAAGTTTTCAAGATGCTACTTGGGTTACTAATGTTCGACCTTCAGATGATTATGTAATAGTAAAAGGAGAAGATATTTCTTTTAGAGATTTATCTCAAGGTGCATTAACTCATCAATTTATTATAGAAGAGGGAAATCATTTTTTATATAGTGGTTATAAAAATAATGATTCTCTACCACTTTTTATAAATAAAAATCTAGGAACCGTATCTATAGACAAAGATGCGCATGTGTTATTTTTAAATCAAGGAATTAATAAAGTAACACTAAGGAATACATTTAAAGACTCCATTAGTTATAAAGGAGCAGTTGTTATTCCTGCATTCAAAGAAAATGATGTTTGGGTTATAGAGAAAACTTGGGAAATAGATGTTTTTGGAGATTTATTGCCAGCTTTCAAGGTTTTAGATAAAAATGGAGATGAAATTATAAATGTTACGGCTACTGATGAAGTTTCAAGAAAAGACGAAGATACATGGCCTGTTATAAATGTTGAAGCAGGAGATGCTTTAACTTATATTGATTTAACAACAGAAGATAGGCCAACTGGAAGAAATTGGTCTCTTACTAGAGCGAAAACTTCTACTACTACAGATTCTATAGTCTCAGCAGGATATTTTTCGTTGGGTACTTTTACGGCAGGTACTTTTACCTCTAGTAGAGGGGGAGACTTCCCAGTAGGAAGAGGCTCTAAGATTATACCTTTAAAAATAAATGTGGTTCCATCATCTCAACCTTTTGTTTATAATGCAGATGGAGGTATGTTAGAAAGCCCTGATGAAGTTATTACTTTTGGTGTTACAGGGGAATTAGTGCCATTTACAGGAGAGGAATCTAGTTTTACAGTTAATGTTAAAAATGCAGATAATGGATTTGACAAAGATATTGCAGTAACATCAGCAAAGATAAACGCAGATGATGCAACTAAAATAGATTTAAAGTTGGCAGAGCCAATATATAATTCGGATGTTGTTACGGTATCATATGCAGGAAGTGGCATTAAATCGGTAGATACAAGAGATTTATTAGCTTTTGGACCTATTGAAGTAAGTATGGATGAAGGTTTCAATTTATTTGTACCAGCACTAGAATCGTATGCTAGTATTGAAGATGGTTCATCAAACGTTTGGGGTGCATATTGTAACGGTTGTTGGGTAGGAAAACCAACCAACTCTCATGATGGAGATGGAAATGCAACTGAAAACTTTTATTTTACTAGAGGAATGGCTACGGCTGATAATTATCAAGTATCTGATGGAGATGCTTCTATGAGATATATTTCTCCGAGTACTGGTATAACAGGGGGTAGAACTATACAATTCACAAAATTCAAAAATTTGGATTTGCCAGCTGGAAGGTATAAAATGCGTATGGATGTTTTTATGGTTGCAGGAAATACGATGTCTGGTATAAATATGTGGTTTAAAGGACCAAATGTTAATGCATTTTGGGATTTGTCTCCGGGTACTGTTGCTAGAGATGAATTTGTAACAGTAGAAAATGTAATTGATTTTAGCGTGTCACCAACTTCAGATAGATTTGATATTCAGGTTAGGGATATTGATAATCCCAATGGGCTGTCGTCAACACAGGAATTTTATTTTGATAATTTAGTAATCCTACCTATTGAGTTAAGACCTTAATTATAAAAAATATGAAAACCTAGTTTTTCGATTAATCAAATAAAAGCCTGCTAAGTAGTGTGTTTACTAGTAGGCTTTTTTAACTAGCAGAACCGAATTAAGCAGAGGCTATTGTCTAATAATTTTGCTTTAAAAGGAAATAATTTTGAAGAAAAAGCAGGTGTTTAAATTGTACAGTTTAAAAGAAGATATTGGTTAATATATAAATATAACAAATGAGTTTAAGTATAAAGAAAAGTAAATTATTCTTTTTAATTATAGTAATTATAATTCAAAAAAGTTATGCTCAAAAAGAAAAAATCACTCTTAAAAGTGTATATACTATAACAAAAAAGGTAACAGATTGGCAAATTGAAACATTTGATGAAATGGGAAAGTATCGAGCCTTACCAACCCAAAATTTAAAACATTTTCATCACCGTAAACGTTACAAAGATGTGGTATGGAATTGTGGTGTTTTGTATTCAGGAATTTTAGAATGGAATACTATAGCTAAAGATAGTGTCTATGATTCATGGTTGCTAAATATAGGATATAGAAATGGATGGAGGTTAGATGATCATAGGTCTGTTTTTAATGCCGATAATCACACTGTTGGATATGCTTATATTCAATTATTTCAACAAGAAAAAGATAGTATGATAATTCAACCTTTATTAAAAGGCTTTGATAAAATTTTGGAAACTTCAGAAAAAGAAAAATCCTATTGGACTTGGGCAGATGCTTTGTTTATGTCTCCTCCAGTATGGGCTTCTTTAGGAGATTTAACTGGAAATCTAAAATATTTATCTTATATGGATAAACAATACCGTTTGACTTATAAACATTTATGGAATGCTAAAGATCAACTTTTTTATAGGGATAAAGCACGTATAAAAAATAGAGAAAAAAATGGAGCAAATGAATATTGGTCAAGAGGAAACGGATGGGTTTTTGGGGGATTGACCTATATGCTACCACATTTACCTGAAAATTGGGAGGGGCGAGAATTTTATATAACCTTATTTCAACAAATGGCAGAGGCTTTAAAAAAGACACAACGTACAGATGGAACTTGGTCTATGGGAATGATGGGTGATGAAAAAGATTATCCTGTAAAAGATGTAAGTGGTTCTAATTTTTTTGTTTTTGGACTGGCTAGAGGTGTTAATATGGGGATTTTAGATAAAAAAACCTATGATCCTATTATTCGTAAAGGATGGAAAGCATTAACTAGCTGTGTACGAGAAGATGGTTTGGTCGGTTATGTTCAAGGAGTAGGTGCTGCTCCAGGTGAAGCATTTGCAAATTATACAGAAGTATATGGTACTGGTGGATTTATCTCAGCGGGAGCTGAAATGTATAAATATCTATTAAACGATTAATAGTAAGTAGACTACTTGATGTTAAATTTTTTAAAAAAATGAATGAGAGTCAATGTACTTGGATATGACGTGTAGAGAGCTAGTAATATTAAAGTAGTTAGGATGGATTTAAGGGCGGTCAGAAGGTTTCTCAGGTTCCTTTTATAATTGTAGAGACTTCATAGTGAATGTGACCGGGCTGGGGCTCACTTCGACTTCGCTCAGTATAAACTTCTCGCCCAATTATATAATAAAAAAGCCTCCCTAAAAAAGGAGGCTTTATGTGACCGGGCTGGGGCTCGAACCCAGGACCCTCTCCTTAAAAGGGAGATGCTCTACCAACTGAGCTACCAGGTCAATGAGAGTGCAAATATAATAGTTTTTTTTAGGCATGAAACTTTTTTTAGCTAGTTTTTTCCTTGATATTTGTGTTCTTTAATATTAGCGTTTAAAATGATGAAATTAGTTTTGTTAGGGTATATGGGCTGTGGTAAATCGGCTATTTCAAATGCATTGAGTAACTCTTTGAATTTGAAAAGAATAGACTTAGATGACTATATAGAAGAGAAGGAAGGAAAAACAATTGCTGATATTTTTACAGAGCGTGGTGAAATTTATTTTAGAAAATTAGAAACAGCTTGTTTACAAGAGTTATTAGATAGTAATGAAGAATTTATTCTTTCTCTAGGAGGTGGAACTCCATGTTTTGGAAACAATATGGAAATCATCAATCAAAAATCTACCTCTGTTTATTTAAGCGCAAATATTCCAACATTAGTAATAAGATTGTTACCAGAAAAAGCCAAAAGACCTTTAATTGCTAGAATTGAAGATGAAGAATTAGCAGAGTTTATTGGTAAACACTTGTTTGAAAGACGTCATTATTATTTACAAGCAAAAATTGCAGTATCTGTAGATAATAAGCCTGTTCAAATTATTGCGGATGAAATAGCTATGGCTTTATAAATTAACACAAATAAGCCACAGACTCTTTTTCATTACTAAAATCAACTTTAATAGTTTCTTGTAAAGAAGTAGATAAAGAAATTCCTTTAAAATCTGCTTTTACAGGATATTCTTTGTGATTACGGTTAACCAAAACAGCTGTTCTAAAAGAGGCTAAAGGTACTTCTAAAAAATGTTTAACTCCATAAATTAAAGTCTTACCAGAATTTAAAACATCATCAATTAAAACTACATGTTTATTGGTGTATTCTTCTTTAGAGATACTTGTTGTTATGGGAGCTAAAAGATCTTTTTTATCTAAAATAACTTCGCACAAAGTAATATTTAATTCAGAAATTTGTTCTAAATGGTTTTTAATGTGTTGTGCAAAAACAAATCCATTCCCATTAATCCCAGCCAAGATAATTTCATCAACATCACAGTGACTTTCTAAAATTTGAAAAGCAATTCTTCTTGTTTTTTGAGTAATTTCTAGATGATTTAAAATAATAGACTTGTTCATGTAATAATGAATTTAATTTTCTGATTCAAAGTTATTGTTTTCTTGGTATTCATCTATATCTCTTCGATCTTTTTTACTAGGTCTACCAGCACCTTTTTGGCGGTAATAATCTTTAGAGTATTTTAAAAGATCTAAATGATCAAAAGCTTCTTTTGGAGTGGTGTCTTTTCTGTATAAATCTACCAATTTAGCCCCAACTCTGTTAAGTGGAATATCTAAAACTTCTAACTGATAATTGATTTGGTTTTTGCGAACAATTAATTTTTCACCAATATACACCTCTTTAGAAGGTTTGGCATTAACATTGTTAATCTTAATATGACCTTTTTTACATGCCTCAGTTGCTAAAGATCGAGTCTTAAACATTCTAATGGTCCATAAATATTTGTCAATTCGCATGCGTTATTTTTGTTTGTTTCTTTCTGCTAAGATATGAAAATTGTAAATTGCGAGTTCTAAAACGTTCAATAATGAATTTTAAAAAAATATGTTTAGCCCTAGTGGCATCAATTATATTCAGTTGTACTCCTGATACAATAGAAACATTTGACCATGCGGCACAGTATGTAACAGAAAAACCTATTGTGGATGAGTATTTGGCAACGCATTATTTTGATGATGTTGATAAAGAAATTAAAGAGATAGATGCAAACCAAACAGCTTTGATAAACGATGCTAACCTGCAAGCTTTGTCTACCAACTATAATGATGTTGATTATGTAATGTACTCATATGTATATGAACAAGGACAAAATGAGGATGTAAGAGATCAAAATGGTAACCCTAGAGGTGAAGATGCCGTAGTTAGAGATGTAGTAGGTAGCCCTGATAGAGATGACTTAGTAAATGTAGCCTATAAAGTATTTTCATTAGATGGAGAAGTTTATGAAGAAAGTAAAAGAAGTGATGGATTCTTATATTTAGATTCTTTAATTGAAGGATGGAGAATAGGAATGGCTGTTTTTAGAGGTGGTTATTCTAATGAGGATGACTCTGAAGTGTATAGAGAATACACAGAAACAGGAAAAGGTTTTATGATTATTCCCTCTGGTTTAGCGTACCAAAATCATGGTAGTGGTTTTATAGGTCAAAATGAAATAATTGTTTTTAAAATAGAGTTAAGAACAGTGATTTCTTATGGAGAGGATTTATAAAAAATAAGATATATTATTTGCTAATAAAGGGTCTGTTTTATAAAACAGACCCTTTATTTTTTTTCGGCAATTTCTACAAGTTTACCAATAGTTCTTATATTTCTTGTAGTGGCAATTATTTGTAACTGCTTTTCAAAATAATTGTTGTTTAGTTTAGAGTCACTAAGTTTTACACCGTATTTAACATAAATAACACTTTTTACTACATCAAATATATCATTAGGGTATTCTTTGTCTTTTAACTCACTTATTTTTTGGAGCTTAGGCACTTCTGATAAAAAGCTGATATAGTTAGTTTTGTAATCTATCTCGTATGGATAATTGTTAAAAATATTTTTAAATTCATCAATGGAGTAACTAAATGCAGATACATCATAATTGTAGTTCTTTAAAATAATACTTGTAAACAAAAGGTTTATTTCATTATTAGTTTTTAAATTGCTATCTACCACAAAATTACCGCTTTGTATATAGCTTTTAGCAGTTGTAATATTAGGGTGGGTTAAAAGAATCGCTATAAAATCTTTCATCAAAATTTTGTGTTTACCACTAACATTTATACCTCTTAATAATACAATATACCTCATGTAGAATAAATTTATTTAATAATTAAAAGTATGATTTATATTAGTTTTTACAGGATTTAATTATCTTACTTTTGTATAAAAATAATAAGTTATGAGTAAAGCGATTTATATTGCAGCATCACATTCAAATAGCGGAAAATCTATTGTTACTTTAGGATTAATGAGGTTGTTATTAGGAAAAACAACCAAAGTAGGTTATATAAAACCAATTATTACTGTAGAGAAAAATAAAAAAGACTTTCATATAGAAACCATCCTTTCTCATTTTGATTTGGATATTGATTATAAC